>DUCT01000072.1:0-266 GCA_012959665.1 Myxococcales bacterium
ACCGAGCGCATCGCCTACGCGGCCACCGAGGCCGTCGCCGCCCACGAGGTCATCATCGCGGCGGAAGAACTTCGCGCCGAGGGTCGTAGCCGTCCCATTCTCGAATTGACTGCCGTGGGCGCGGTGGGGCAGTTGGTCAAGGGTTTGCGCAGCCGCCTCTCCGATTCGGCCGATGAGCTCGGCCTGGGCGACGCGGCGGTGGAAGCCGCCTTTCCCGCCGAAATTCGCGGGCTCCTGCGCCGGGCCAACAGCGAATCCCTCTGCCG
>DUCT01000072.1:365-17893 GCA_012959665.1 Myxococcales bacterium
ATCATCCCCCACGCCGAGCACATCCATCGCAATGACGATCTGGTCCCCGAGGCGTTCATCACCAAAATGGCGGAACTCGGTTTCTTCGGGCTTTCGGTTCCCGAGGAGTACGGGGGCGTCGAAATGGGCAATCTGGCGATGATCCTCACCACCGAGGAACTCTCCCGGGCCTCCCTGGCTGCCGCCGGCTCCCTGATCACCCGTCCGGAAATTCTCGCGAAAGCGCTGCTCGGAGGCGGTACCGACCAGCAGAAGAGCGAGTGGCTCCCCAAACTCGCCTCGGGCGAAGTCATGGTCGGCATTTCGGTCACCGAGCCCGATATCGGCAGCAACGTCGCCGGTGCCAAGTGCCGAGCCGAGCGGACAACCGTCGACGGAGTGCCGGGCTGGATCATCAACGGCCCCAAGTCGTGGTGCACTTTTGCGGGGCGAGCCAACATCCTGGCGCTGCTCGCCCGCACCGACCCCGATCCCAGCAAGGGCGCCAAGGGGCTCTCGCTCTTCATCGTCCCCAAGGATTCGTTCACCGGGCACGCTTTCGAGTGTGTCCAGCCGGGCGGCGGGAAAATGTCGGGCAAAGCGGATGCCACCCCCGGATACCGAGGGATGCACTCTTTCAGCCTCCAGCTCGAAAACTATTTTGTTCCCGCGGAAAACCTGGTGGGCGGGGACGCAGCGGAGGGCAAGGGATTTCAACTCCAAATGGCGGGATTCGCCGCCGGACGGCTTCAGACCGGCGGCCGGGCCTGCGGGCTCTCCCAGGCAGCCATCGAAGAAACCGCCAAGTACGTGGTCGATCGGGACCAATTCGGCCAGGCCATCTCGGAGTTCCAGCTGACCCAATACACCCTCGGCCAAATGCAGATCAAACTCGCTGGGGCCCGGGCCATCACCTATGCGGCGGCGCGAGCGTTCGACGCGGACGAGCGGGCGGCCGCCCCCCTGGCCGCCCAGGCCAAGCTCCTGGCCTGCGACGTCGCGGTGGAGGTCACCCAGCAGGGCCAGTTGATGCACGGAGGCTGGGGCTACGCCGAGGAATACCCCATCAGCCGCTACGTAGTCGACGCCGCGGTCCTGCCCATATTCGAAGGGGTCAAGCCGATTTTGGAGCTCAAGGTCATCGGCCGCGCGGTGCTCGCGGGCTGAGGGCTCCTTTGGGCTGAGGGCTCCTTTGGGCTGAGGGCTCCTCAAAGGGGCTCAACTTTGGGCTGAAGGCTCCTTTGGGCTGAAGGCTCCTTTGGGCTGAAGGCTCCTTAAAGGGGCTCAACGAAGGGGCTCAGCCCCCCATCAGGTACGCGGTCAAGACATCCACCATGGGCCCTACGTCCTCGGTGCCCGCCATCTCGCGGCAGGAGTGCATGGCGAGCATCGGATTGCCTACGTCTACGGTACGAATGCCCACCCGGGTTGCCGAGATCGGCCCGATGGTCGAGCCGCAGGCTTGGTCGTTGCGCGACACGAAGCGCTGGGCCTTCACATCCACGCTGCGACAAAGCGCCTCGAAATGTCCCGCGGTCTCGGCGTCCGTCGCATAGGCTTGGTTGGCGTTGACCTTGATCACCGGCCCCCGGCCCACCACCGGGTGATGCCCCGGCTCGTGCTTGTCCGCGTAATTGGGATGAATCGCGTGGGCCATATCCACCGAGATCATCTGCGAAGCTGCAAGAGCCCGTGAAAAACCCTGGGGCTCACCGCCCTTGTAGCCCGAGACGATCCGTTCCAGGACATCGGGCAGAAACGTCCCGGCCGCACCCCCGGCGCTACGGCTTCCCACCTCTTCATGATCGTAAAAGATCCCGACCCGGGTAAACGCCGTCGGCGCCCGGGCGCAACTGCGCTGGAGGGCGGTCAGGATCGCATGACTCGAGGCCAAATTGTCCAACCGCGGCGCGCTGATGAATTCGCCCCGAGAGCCGATCACCCCAGAGGACTGGGTGTCGTAGAGCATGAGGTCAAAGGAAAGCACCTGGTCGGCACTGCCCAGGGAAAATCCCTGGGCGCGCAATTCTGTAGCCAACAATTCCCGGATGGGCGGGGTGTCCTCCAGGCCGATTACCGGCACTGTGTGCTTCTGGGCGTTGATCTTCAGGCCCTCTTCGCGGATTTCCTTGAAAAGATGAATCGCCAGATTGGGAATCCGAAGCATCGGCCGGGCAAAATCCATCAGGACGGTTCGCACCCGCCCGTCCTGGGCCACGCTCACCCGCCCCGCGAGAGACAAATCCCGGTCGAGCCAAGTGTGCAGGAGCACGCCCCCATAGGGCTCAACCGCGAGTTGACGGTAGCCGTGGGCAGAAACATCGGGCTCGGGCTTGAGGCGCAGATTGGGCGAATCCGTGTGTGCTCCCAAAATGCGAAAGCCCCCCTGAGCGGGAGAGATGGTCCCCAACTGGAAAGCTGCCAGGCTGCCGTCGTTGCGCACCACGTAGCGGCAGGCGCCTGGCCCGTGGTCCCAGAGTTCGCCTTCGCTGATTCGGTTAAAACCCGCCGCCTCCAGCCGAACGGCGCTCTCGGCAACAGCATGGTAGGGGGTCGGCGAACGGTCGATGAAAGCCAGCAGGTCCTGAACGAGATCGGGCATGGGGGGACCATAGCGGTCCCTGGCCCGGGCCGGTCAAGCGGCCCCGCCACTGGGGAAGGCCCCGGCCAAATCGGCTATTCGCACCCTGGAATATCGTCACTCCACCGGCTCTCCCCCCGGCACAACTCGCGGGCCTTGCGACCGAGCCGCCGCAGGCTCTCATCCGGGCCCAGAGGTTCGACCGCAGCCGGTTCGAACCAACCCAGGTCGATGGACTCGTCGCTGATCGCCAACGACTGTCCCTCGCGGGCCACCAGCAGGTAGCGAATATCGTGGTGGGCGTGCTCGGGCTCATCGCCCCGAGCCGGGATCCTGTGCACGTCCACATCCAGGGGAAGGATGGCATCCCCGGGCCCAGGACTCGGCGCGCCAGAGATGACACCGAATTCCGTCATCCCGGATTCCTCCCGGGCTTCGCGAAGCGCCACCCGAAGCACGTCGTTGTCGCCGTCGGCGTGTCCGCCGAGTTGGAGCCAGCGATTGAGCTTTCGGTGGCGGGTCAGGAGAACCTTTGTTCGGTCGGGGGAGAGAATCCAAGCCGAGGCCGTGACGTGACCCGGCAGGCAGGACCGCTCAAAACAATCCGGCTGACTTTCCACAAGACTCCGCACCTGGCCCACGCAGACCGACTCCTCGGGATGGACGGCCTCGTATCGTTCCAAGATTTCGAGCAGCGGTTTCCTGTGCATGGCACCTCACCCTCAGCGGACCACGAACATCACACACTTTCGGGCTCCGGCCGCCGATACGCAATAAGCCGCCCCTCACCCACTCAAGCCTCCGGAACGGGCTCGCGCAGAGTGACAAACTCTTCGGCGAGGGTGGGGTGGATTCCGATGGTCGCATCGAATTGCACTTTGCTAAGCCCCGCGCGAACCGCCACGGCAAAACCCTGGACGATCTCGCCCGCTTCGGCGCCGGCCATATGAAGGCCCACCACTCGATCGCTGGCTCGGTCCACCACGAGTTTCATCATGCACCGCGTTGGAGACGATGTCAGGGTCTGCTTCAGCGCCCGAAAAGTTGAACGGTAGACGTCGATCGCTCCGTAGCGCGCCCGAGCCTCGCTTTCGGTCAGCCCCACTGTGCCCAGGGGCGGCTGGCTGAACACAGCCGCCGGCACCGCGTCGTGAACCGGGGCCATGGGGCGGTCGTTGAAGAGGGTATTCGCCAGGCAAATAGCTTCGTGGATGGCCACAGGAGTCAGGTTGATACGATCGGTCACGTCTCCGATCGCATGGATGCTCGGCAACGAGGTATTCGAATACGCGTCCACCACCACGGCGCCGTTGGCCGTTTTTTTCACACCGAGTTCTTCCAGACCCAGACCCTCGGAGTTCGGATGCCGACCCGTGGCGCACAGCAAGTAGTCGGCCTCCAGCACCTGCCCGTCGCTGAGAGTGGCCCGGATTCCGCCGCGCGCTTGCTCGATTTTGACGGGAACGCTGTCAAAGCGCAGATCAATTCCGCGACCTCTCATCTCGCCCGCCAGGTGCTGACGCAGATCGTCGTCGAAACCTCGGAGAAACATCGGGCCCCGGTAGAGCTGGCAGACATCCGCCCCCATGCCATGGAAAATTCCGGCAAATTCCACCGCGATATAGCCGCCTCCCACCACGATGACGCGTTCGGGGAGAGCCTCGAGATAAAAGGCCTCGTCCGATGTGATCGCATGCTCGATACCCAGGATTTCGGGTGGGCGGAAGGCCGAGCTTCCGGTGGCCACGAGGATATGCCGAGCGCTGAGGGTTCGGCCGCCGATGGCCACGGTATGGGGACCGGCCAGGGTGGCCCGCCCCTCGATGGACTCAACGCCCGCGGCGTCGAGCAGCTTTTGGTATACGCCATTGAGCCGGGCGATTTCCCGGTTCTTGTTCTCGATCAGGCGAGGCCAGTCAAAATCGAGCCCGTCCAGCGACCAGCCGTATCCCTCCTGGGCCTCGGCCACCTCCTCGCGGAACGCCGAGGCGTAGACCAGGAGCTTCTTAGGAATGCAGCCGACGTTCACGCAGGTTCCGCCCAAAAAGCGCTCTTCGGCCACCGCCACACGGGCGCCAAAGGAAGCCGCCAAGCGACTGGCCCGAACGCCCCCTGAGCCCGCTCCGATGACGAAAAAGTCGTAGTCGTAGTCGGCCATGCCGATTTGCTCCTCGTGTGACGCGGCGTCCCGAATGCTCTATTCGTTGCGCGTAATGAACGAGCGTACCGAAGAGCAGACGAGTCGAAAGGTCCCCGCCCTAGTGGTCTCCGGATTTCTGGGCTCGGGCAAGACCACCCTAATTCGGCGAATCCTGGACGATGCCATCCGTACCGGGGTCCGGGTCGCCCTGATTTCCAACGAATTGGGGGCGTTGGGGATCGACCGGGCTCTGCTGGGCCAGGGTGACGAGGCCTACGTGGAGATCGAGGGTGGCTGCGTCTGCTGTGAGCTTTCCGACGACCTCCTGGTCACCCTCCAGGACCTCTGGGAGCGCGTCCACCCGGATCGGGTGGTGATCGAGACGTCGGGGGTCGCTCTGCCTTTCGATACCCAGCTGAATTTTTGGCGCGAACCCGTTTGCCGCTGGATCGGCGACGATATGGCGGTGGTGGTGGCCAACGCCGAACAAATCGCCGAGGGCCGGGATCTGGAAGGCACTTTCGTCGACCAAATCACCAGTGCCGACCTCATCGTGCTCAACAAGGTGGACCTTCTCACCCCCGAAGCCCTTGAGCGTGCCGAGCGTTGGCTGCGCACGATCGAACCCGAGGCGCCCGTCGTCCGTGCCCAACACTGCGATCTGCCCTCCGGGCTGCTCTTTCCCCCGGACTTTCTTGCCGGAGAGACCGCCCCGGACCGCAGTGGCCCCGGGCCCGAGGCTCGACCGCATAGCCACGAAGCCTTCGAGACCGAAGTCTGGGAGGTACCGCCCGGGCTCAGCAATCAAGACTTGGAGTCCCTGCTCGACCAGCCCGAGCTTCTCCGGGCCAAGGGATTCGCCCAAACCAACTCCGGAACCCAACTCGTTCAGGTCGTGGGACGGCGCATCGAGCTGCGCCCGGCGGACGGGGCCGTTGACCCGCAACTCCTCGACCGAATCGTCTTGATTCGGCGTGCCCCGAGGCATTAAAAACCTCGGGCCGCTATTGATCCGGGGCCGAGCGCCGAGCGGCCTTCTTCCGCGCCGTCGCTTTGCGCGAGCGCGGGCCCCCGCCCCCCACCCTGGCCTCCTCGGCGATGCGGCGGGCGGTCGCCGCCCAGGAGCAGATCGAACAAGTCGCCAGATCGTGTCCCCGAGCCGGACAGTGCTCGCGAGCGAAGTAGATGAAGGCCAGGTGGAGCCACGACCAGCTGGACTCGGGGAAGAGCCCTTTCAGGTCGCGCTCGGTTTGTTCCACGGTGCGGGCCCGGGACAGCCCCCAGCGCCCAGCCAGACGATGAATATGGGTATCCACGGGAAAGGCCGGGCGACCGAATGCCTGGGCGACCACTACCCCAGCGGTCTTGTGGCCCACCCCGGGCAGGGCCTCCAGGCTCTCAAAGTCATCCGGTACCTGGCCGTCGTGCTCGGCCACAAGAATTTTAGAGAGCGCCGAGATATTCCGGGCCTTGCCGGGAGCCAGACCGCAGCTTCGGATCAGCGACTGGATTTTCGGCACCCCCACCCGGGCCATCGCCTCGGGCGTCGCGGCAACCGAGAACAGTCCGGGGGTCACCAAGTTGACCCGCTCGTCGGTGCACTGGGCCGAAAGAAGAACCGCGATCAAGAGCGTGTATGGATCCCGATGTTCCAGGGGAACCGGCGGCTCGGGGTAGAGCCCCTCGAGAATCTCGTAGATCCGCTGCGCCTTGTCGGCCCGCTTCATGATCGGCCCAGCATACACGACGGGTTGCTCGATCCGTCGCCATTTACTTTGCGAGTCCGGGGTCGAAGCGCGTAGAATCCGCAGCATCCCATCGCCGATAAAAACGCCGATTGTCCCGGGCCGAACCAGAAATCCAGGAGGAACACCCCCATGCAGAAGGAACAACCCATGGCGGATCCCGAATGACAGCCAAACCCTCGATCCCCGGACCGCCCGAGCCCGATCCGCCAGGGCGAGCCGCCGCCGGGTCCGGCCTGCGCTGGGCCATCGCCCTCTTTCTGGTGGGCGGGCTCCTCGTGCTGCTTTTGGGCGGGCCGTCTCCCCCGGCTTGACCGAGCACCGGACGGTCCCAATCGTCAGCCCGGCTCAGTCCGGGCGGTAGCGCTCCTGCTCCCTGTCGTACTCGGGGAAGCCCACGATCTCGCGGAGTTCGGCGAAATCGAGCAGCCCGTCAACCGAATTGCCCTGCGCCAGATCCGCCAGCGCCTGGTTCATGGCGCGCACCGCTACCGAAAGAAGCGTCAACGGATATGCGGCGATCGTGTAGCCCAGAGCTTCCAGACGTTCGGGAGCGAGCAGGGGGGTGTCTCCCTGCTCTACCATATTGGCCATCTTCGGACCCGGAACCTCGCGGCACAGGCGCTCCATTTCGGCTTCCGAGTGCGGCGCCTCAAAGAAAGTGATGTCCGCCCCAAGGTCGGCGAAAGCCTTGCAGCGCTCGAGCGCCTCATCGAAGCCGAGTTCGTGACGCGCGTCGGTCCGAGCCATCACAAGAATCTCGGCGCCCTCCTCCCTGGCATCCACGGCGGCACGAACCCGGGCCAGGGCCTCTTCCCGAGACACCACCGCCTTGCCCCGGGTATGACCGCATCGCTTGGGAGCCAGCTGGTCCTCGATCATCGCGCAGGCAAATCCAGCCGCCGCGTAGCCGCGCACTGTGCGTTTGGCGTTGAGCGCATTCCCGTAGCCGGTGTCCGCGTCGCCAATCACCGGAAACGCGACGGCCTCGCAGATCGAGCGCCCCTGGTCGACCATCTCTCCATAGGAGATGAGCCCCGTGTCGGGAAGGGCTAGCCGGGCCGCGCTCACCGCAAAGCCGCTCATAAAGGTCAGCTCGAAACCGGCGCGCTCGATGAGCCGAGCCGAGAGGGCGTCAAAACAGCACGGCATCACGTGCAGCCGACCCATTTCAAGCAATTCCCGAAGTCGCTGGGAAGGCGTTCCCATTCCGCGTGCTGCCCTCCTCTCCCCGAATTCGCTTTCCTGGTCCGCGGATCCCCACCCGGGGGTTGCGGGCCAAAACTGTAGCCTGCTGCGAGACGACCGGGAGGCCGAGGCCCCACAATCGCCGGGGAGTCGCCCGCCCAGGGAGATCGCTTATCATGCCGCTCCGGAAAATCTCCTCAAATGCTTTCGATCAACCTCAAATCCTTTCTCTCAACAAGGGACCGTGTGCAACAAGCCCTCGACGATTTGATCACCCTCCTCGACCTCGAAATGCTCGAGCCAAATCTCTTCCGTGGCCGCAGCCCGAAAGAGAATCTGCAGCGGGTCTTCGGCGGCCAGGTCGCGGGCCAGGCACTGGTCGCCGCCGGGCGAACGGTGGAGAATAGGCGGGTCCACTCGCTCCACTCGTACTTCCTGAGGCCCGGGGACCCGAATGTCCCCATCATCTATCAGGTCGACCGATTGCGCGACGGGCGAAGCTTCACCACCCGCCGAGTCACCGCCATCCAACACGGCCAGGCGATCTTTGCCCTCGCCGCCTCCTTTCAAATCGACGAGGGCGGGGTCGAGCACCAGGCTGAAATGCCCGAGGCGACTCCACCCGAGAGCCTCCCCACTTGGCAGGAGCGCAAGGTCGCCCTGGAGGCCAAGGGCGAGACCGCCGACGACTGGATGGCGGCCCGGGCCCTGGACACCCGGTACATCGATGAAATGGACTACTCGGGAAAACTCCAGCAGGATCCCTTCTGGAGAATCTGGGTCCGGGCCGATGGGCGGCTCTCGGACGACCCCCTTCTCCACTGCTGCATCGCCACCTACGCGTCGGACATGACTCTCCTGGATACGGCCCTGCGTCCCCACGCCCTGTCCATGGACGACCACTTCCAGATGGCAAGCCTCGACCACGCCATGTGGTTTCATCGGCCCTTTCGAGCCGACGAGTGGTTACTCTACGCCCACGAGAGCCCGTCCATGTCGAGTTCCCTGGGCTTCACCACCGGCCGTTTTTTCACCCGGGAGGGGAAGCTCGTCATTTCCGTCGCCCAGGAAGGGCTGCTGCGGGATCGGCGCTAGGGGCGGGCGTATAGGCGCGGGCGATCGGGGCGGGCGCTAGAGACGATTGGGGGCTAGGGGCGCTAGAGACGATAGGCGCGCTGCCGACGCGCGCCGCCACCAGGGAAGACGGCGCTCAGTCCCCCTCGAAGGCCGCAAAGAGTTCCTCGAAGGCTTTCATCTGGTTGCCCTCTGCGGAGGACGGAACCAGGATTGGCGTGCTGACCCCAGCTTCGTACCACGCGGCCAGCCCCTCCCGGACCGTGTCGCGCGAGCCATAGAGGGTGCAATCCGAGAGCCAGGCATCGCTCAGCAGACCTGGAATGCGCTCGCGTTCCCCTGCCTCGACGGCCTTCTCGATGGCCTCCATTTCCTCCACGTAGCCCGCCTCCTTCCAGTAGTTCCGATAGTTGGGCAGGGTCACGTAGAAGCTCAGGGTTCGGCGATTGACCGCCGCCGCCGCCGCCACGTCGTCGGAAATACAGGTCGGAATCATGTTGCCCACAAAAAAGTCATCGCTACCGCGCTGGCCGGGAGCAAGCGCATCGAGGGATTCCGCCATATGCGAGCGGGCCGCGTTGGCAAAAACCACGCCCTCGCCGAGTTCACCCGCCAGAGCCACCATTCGCCGGCGCAAACCGGCCACCACGAGGGGGGGCTGTTCGCCGGTTCGGGGCACTCCCCGCCACGCCTCCACGAAACGACGCATTTCCGCCAGCGGCTTCCCTCCCGCCACCCCCAGGCGATCGAGAAGTGGGGCATGACTCACGCCAACGCCGAAACGAAAACGCCCTCCGGAGAGCTCGTGAATGAGTGCCGTGGTGGCGGCATAGTCCCCGGGCAAACGGGTATAGAGATTCGCGATCGCCGTCCCAAAGGGAATTCGCTCGGTGGCCTGGGCCAGGGCCAGACAAAGCCCAAGTCCATCGCCCACGCTGGCGCAATAGATGCCCCGGTACTCTCGGCGCTCGATCTCCCGGGCAAGCTCAAGGGTTGCCGATCGACGACGGGGAACCGCCGCAAGGGCGAGAGCGGGTAGGGGTAGGTTCGATATTGGGTTTTCCTCCGAGCTGAACGAACGCCCCAGCCTAGGCGGTGGCCTGGGCCGCCGCCGCCCCCGGAAACAAATTGCCTGGGAAACGAGCAGCCCTGCTCGTCGGGTGGGCATCGCGTGACCCGGCGCCGTCTCGAGGCCCTGTATTCGCCAAACCGGACCGCCACCAAGCCAGCGGGACGGTCGAGCGGACGCCTCTCAAACTGGCATGCAGCTTGCTTTATCTAAGGGGAGCAACGGTGGAGGTGGGGACCGGGCGTGACTCGGTGATGGGGTCTCTGGCCCCTCCCGATTCGTCGAGTCTGTGAATCAAACGGACCCCGCCTCCGCCGAAACCACTGACCCAGAATCAATGTTCCGAACGCCTTTCGAACCTCACTTTCTAGCCAAACTTTCTAAACCCACTTTCTAATACCCACTTTCTAAACCCCAAAAGCCAACTCACCCAAGACGCCTCAAAGGCCACGGAGATCTCGCATGTTTACGAAATTCCTCATCGCAGCCGGTATCGGGGCGCTTGCCCTACCCAGCTTCGCCTTCGCCGACGACGGCGTCAGCCCTGGACTCTTTGCCGCCAACAATGTGTGGATGATGTTGGCCGCTGGGCTCGTCTTTATCATGCACTTGGGCTTCGCGATGCTTGAGACCGGAATGACCCGGGCCAAGAACACCGTCAACATCCTGTTCAAAAATACATTTATCGTCTGTGCCGGCATCCTGACCTACTACCTCTGCGGGTTCAACCTGATGTACCCGGGAGACTTCAATGGGTTCTTGGGTTTCGCCGGTTTCGGCCTCGGAGCGGGCTTTGACGCCGCCGCCAACACCCCGGCCTACGCCGACGGCGGCTACACCTACTGGACCGATTTCCTCTTCCAGGCCATGTTCGCCGCGACCGCCGCCACCATCGTCTCGGGCGCCGTCGCCGAGCGCATCAAGCTGAAATCATTCATGGTCTTCGTGCTCTTCTTCGTGGGCCTGGTCTACACCGTGGCCGGGAGCTGGAAATGGGGCGGGGGCTGGCTCGACGCAATGGGCTTTTACGATTTCGCCGGGTCGACACTCGTCCACTCCGTGGGAGGATGGGCAGCCCTGATGGGAATTATCTTCCTCGGGCCGCGCCTGGGGAAATACGCGAAAGATGGACGCATGACGCCGATCCCCGGCAGCAGCATGCCCGCGGCCACCATGGGTGTATTCCTGCTCTGGCTGGGTTGGTTCGGCTTCAACGGCGGGTCAGTGCTCTCCGCTGACCCAGCACTCACCTCCTTTGTTCTGGTCACAACCTGCCTGGCGGCCGCAGCCGGTGGCGTCGGTGCCATGGTGGCCTACGCGTTCGTCTCCTCGAAGCCCGATCTCTCCATGGCCCTCAACGGTATTCTCGCCGGCCTGGTGGGTATCACGGCGGGTGCCGACGTGATCAATCCCAGCTTTGCCATCCTGGTGGGAGGCATCGCTGGCGTTATCGTGGTCTTTTCGGTGATCGCCTTCGATCGCATCAAGCTCGACGACCCGGTAGGCGCCTGTTCGGTTCACCTGACCTGCGGCATCTGGGGCACCCTCGCCGTCGGCCTCTTCTCGACGAACCCCGAGCACACCTTGGGAATCCAGTTCATCGGTGTGGCCGCCTACGGGCTCTTCACGGTCACCTGCGCCGGCCTGCTCTTTGCCGTCATCAAGGCGACCCTCGGCCTCCGAGTCAGCGAGGAGGAGGAGCTTGAAGGCCTCGATCTCGGGGAACACGGCATGCATGCCTACGATGTGGCCCCCAGCACAGGGCCCTTCGAGAACCTGCATCTCCGCAGTCCGGCTGCCGTGGCCGCCACCTCGGTCGCCTCCTCTCTGGTGGGCGAAAGCGGGACTTCGTGATCAAGAATTGAAGCGTATGAGGGGAGAGCGCTCTGGCAGGAACGGCCGCCGCTCTCCCCCCAGCCGCTCACTTCGTACGCCCACCCCCAACCCCGGACATTCTGTCCTCGTTTAAAAACACTCTTGGCCCCGAGGAGATTCAAGTCGTGAAAAAAATTGAAGCCATCATCAAGCCCTTCAAATTGGACGAAGCCAAGGAGGCCCTGAACGCAATCGGTGTCCAAGGCCTTACGGTCAGCGAGGTCAAGGGTTTTGGCCGACAGAAGGGACACACCGAGCTCTACCGCGGCGCTGAGTACGTGGTGGACTTTCTTCCCAAGATCAAGCTCGAGATCGTTGTCGAAGATGCCCAAGCGGAAAAAGTGACCGCTTCGTTGCAGTCGGCATGCCATACCGGGCGAATTGGCGATGGAAAGATTTTTGTCCTGCCCGTGGAGGAGGCCATCCGGATCCGAACCGGCGAGCGCGGGGACGGAGCCGTCTCGAACCCCTGATCCCTTGGTCTCGGCGAGTGCTCTTCCGGGCCTCGCCGGGGCCCACTAGGGAACCAGGATCCGTTTTCCCACCGTACCCCGCCGGGCCAGGGCGCTGAGCGCGACCCCCGCTTCTTCAAGGGGGTGAATGTGCTCGATCAGCGGTGCGATTCGGCCCTGGCTATGGAGAGCCATCAGCGCGGCAAAGATGCCATCGACGGTCTGGGGTTCCTCCGCGCAATAGCGCGGCCAGTTCAGGCCCAGAACCGCGATATTTTTCAGCAGGATCCGGTTGGCCCGAATTTCGGGAATTTCGCCACTCGCGAAACCCACCACCACGAGGCGACCCTTCCACGCGATGCATCGAAGCGAACGGTTCGTGGTCTCCCCCCCCACTGAATCGTAGATGACATCCGCGCCCCGGCCGGCGGTTTCGGCCAGAACTCGAGGCGCGAAATCCTCCTCCCTGTAATCGATCAGAATTTCGGCGCCGGCGCGGCGGGCCACGGCGAGTTTCTCGGCCCCACCCGCGGTGGCGATCACCCGGGCCCCCAGTGCGTGCCCAATCTGCACTGCAGCCAGGCCAACACCCCCCGCCGCCGCGTGGACGAGGAGGTTGTCGCCCGGGCGAAGTCCCGCGAGATCCACGAGGCCCGCATAGGAGGTCGGGTAGACGATGGGAAGTGCCGCCCCCACCGCGAAATCCATGGTATCGGGTAACGCGTACACCCGGGACTGATGGACGCTCACCCGTTCGGCGAACGCCCCGAGACCGCTATAGGCGAGAACCCGATCGCCCACATTCACGCGCTGGACGCCTTCGCCCACTTCGATCACCCGCCCCGCCGCTTCCCGGCCCGGGATGAAAGGCAGCTCGGGCTTGTCCTGATATTCCCCACGGAGCATCAGCAAATCCGAAAAATTGCAACCCGCCGCCTCCACAGAGAGGAGCACCTCGCCCGGCCCCGCTCGGCACTCGGCTACTTCCGAGACCCGCAGATCCCCGGGTTTCATCAAGCGGTCCACAACGACTGCGCGCATCCCACCTCCGCTACATTCTCTCGGATGAAAAAGCGCAAACATGCTAGCGAGGCAGCCTGGGCCCCGGGTGCTTCGAAGCGCCCCGGGGCAGGCTCGAGACTTGAAATCCCCGGTTTTCTTTTCTGGCTTCCCATCCTGTGGGTGGCCCTTCAGGGCTGCGCATCCCTGGGCAACCCCCAGGCTGTGCTCCAGGAACTAAATCCGCGACAAACCCTGCCCCTGGCCTGGCAGATTTCCGGAGGAACGGGGGCGGCCCTCTACGTCCTCGGCTCGATTCACCTGGGGCCCGAGCAGGGTTGGGAATACCCGCCGGGAATCCTCGAAGCCCTCGAGGATTCAAATGCACTGGTAGTCGAAGTCAACGTGAACGAGGTGCCCAGCGAGACCCTGCAAAGGTTGATCGGCCACTACGGGCACCAGCCGCCGGGCCTCTCTCTTCGCCGGACCCTGACTCCCGCAACGTGGACGCTTCTCGAAAACAGACTCACCGCCTCGGGCATTCCGCTCCGGGCAGCAAACCGCCTACAGCCGTGGCTCCTCAGTAATCTGATCATCATGGATGCGATCCGGAAGGCGGAGTACTTCCCCGACGAGGGAACCGAGGACGAGTTCATCCGCCGTGCGGGCTCGCGCAGCATCGTTCCCCTGGAGAGCCCAACTCAGCAAATTTCGTTTCTCGGCACGCTGCCGCGACGCACCCAGGAGCTCTATCTGATCGACACGCTGAAGCACTACAACGATTCCGACCACTTCGTCGAACTCTATGTAGACGCGTGGCGTTCCGGTGACGAAAAGGGTCTCGAAAAACTCATTTTTGATAGCTACCTCCAGGATGAAGCCTTCAAGCCATTTTTCGATTCGATCATCTTTGATCGAAACGTGCGCATGGGCAAGCAGTTGAAGGTTTTTCTCGATGCCGGTCAACATACAGGCGAGTCCGTCTTCGTAGTTCTCGGCGTCGCCCACATGATTGGCAATCGGGGTATCGCTGCCTCGCTGGCCGCCCAGGGGTACCGAGTTCATCGCTTGAGTCGGTCGGAATTGCGCCGCGCCCGCAAAGACGGAGAACCCCTTGTCCTCCATCCATGAATCGGTCTTCTTGGCGCCCCAAGTCCAACTCTACGGTGAGATCCTGATCGGCCACGGATCGTCCCTTTGGCCCAATGCGGTCATTCGGGCCGAGGCCCAGCAGATTGAGATCGGTCGCTACACCAACATCCAAGATTTCGTCATGATTCACGTGGGCTTTGACCATCCCACGTGGATTGGCGATTTCTGTTCGATTACTCACCACACTACGATCCACGGCTGCCGGATCGAAGATCACTGTCTGGTCGGCATCAACGCGGTGATCATGGATGGTGCGGTCATCGGCGAAGGTTCCATCGTCGCCGGAGGGGCCCTGGTGACCGAGGGCAGCCGCTTCCCGCCCCAATCCATCATCGCGGGTTTGCCTGCAAAAAAGATCGGACAACGGGACAGCCGAAAAGCAAACCGGCTCAACGCCTGGCAATACCACCGAAACGCCCAGGCCTACCGAGCCGGCGAGCACCGAAGCTGGGACGGCCCAGAGTACGAGGAGTGGCTTGCCCAGAAGCGGACAGAGATCGAGAGGGACAGCGATCTGCTGATGCTCTCAGAGGACTAGCCGAACCCGAGCCGCATCGTGCTCAGGGGAGAGGGGAGAGGGAAAGCGAAAGGTCCATACCCATCGCTTGTCGACTCCGAAGCGATCCCTACTAGCTTTTCTCCAAGCCACCAAAGAGCAGATCGACCCCCGTCTGAATGGCCTTGCGGCAACTCTCGGCATCGGTCATTCCATTCGCCCAGGGTATCCGCGCGCCCTGGGTAATGTTGAAGACCACCCGCGCGGCCTCAAGGACATCGACGCTCCGCTTGAGATTGGCCTGCATGCGCCCCATCTGCATGATCTCCATCAAGAGACCGATGGTCCGATCATTCAGGCTCAGAACCTGCGCCGCCACCCGAGCACCTGGGCGCGTCGTAGCCCGCAACGCGATCAAGGTCAGGTCGCTGTCCTCGGCGAGCAACGCGTGCTGGCAGTCCAAAAACCGGCTTACCCGCTCCCGGGTCGGCGCCTTCCGCTGGTCGTCTCGGCGAAATTGGCGCCAGGACTCTTCCTGCAGATCTAGCAGCTCGGCGATCAGCAGTTCCTCCTTGCTCTGGAAGTGTCGATAGATGGAGCTCGCCCCGATCCCAGCACGCTCGGCGATCGTGCGCAGGGTGGCCCTGTCAAAGCCCCGCTCGGCGAAGAGTTCCCGGGCGGCCTTGAGAATCGCGGCGCGGCTGCGTTGACCACGAAGCAATCGCCCGTCGTCGGGTCGCAGGGCCAGTTTGGTAGGGGCCGCCTCGGTATCGGAAGGGCTTTTCATGAACGCGAACAAAGTCGCATAATGAACCGACCCTTGCCATTCCCCATCCGAGCGGCCCAGGCCCAAACGAGCAGAAGCCCAGACCCCAAACGGGGATCTGGGCTTCAAACGCTCGACTCACCCCTCCTCAGAAGCACGGAGCGTTTTCCAGTGAGGCGAAAAACCTATACTTTTGGAATTTCACACCTCTGGATCAAATTACAGCCTACACGGAATACTCCCGCTCGTGTGAGATACTTTGCCACATAGGTTTAATGAACATCTAAACCAAGGGTATTTACCTATGTTTCGAAGCAGGCTCCGCGCAGGTCAAGCCATCGAGCGCGGATTCTCGAATCGCTGCTTCACCCCGAGCAGGGTAATCGCCGCGTAGAGACCGTCGGCGATGCGCTCATCGTAGCTGTACTTGACCTCCATCACCGATGTGCCGTCCGATCTGCATTTCACCTTCCCCACGACCGCAAAGATCGAGCAAGTTCCGTATTCCCAGAGATGGTGATAGCCGGCGTCGAGTCCCACCGAACCGAGATTCGCCACAAAGGCCGACGAGAACATGGGGTCCCCCTCAATGAGCGACCGCGGCAAGAGCCCCATAAAGTCCGCACCTCGAAGGGCCGCCATCACGGCGCGCAGCACAAACCCAGGCAAGCGGATCGCGAGGTTGACCTCCTTGTCCGCTCGACTCTCGCGTCCCCGACGACGGGC
Source organism: Myxococcales bacterium (assembly GCA_012959665.1). GTDB lineage: Bacteria > Myxococcota_A > UBA9160 > UBA9160 > UBA4427 > JAZXM01. The sequence continues at coordinate 16,608 of DUCT01000072.1, forward strand.
ATGAAGTCCCTCCAACAATCGATCGGCCATGGAATGCAGGCTCTCCTCGGGTTCGAAGCGATGCTTGAGAGTAATGACCGGCGAGCCATCCACCAGCGCTTGCTTCGCGCTGTAGGTCATCCAGACCCCATTGCGCTGCCAAAGCTTTCCCCCGGCGACAAAGCGGTTGACTCCCTCGCGCTCGTTCAACCCCTGGCCCAGGCTGCGCAGGAATAGGTGAAAGAGAGTGATCCGCCCCTCGGCGCTGCGGCCGCGATTCAGCTCCTTGAGGTATTCGGTGGCGGCGCCGACTTCGATCTCGGTGGTGTAATAGACCAGCGAGCTGTTTCGCCGGGGCGAGAGATAGGGCATGAAGCGCCGGGTCACCGATATGTCCCGAACGCGTTTTCCATCGGCCCGCATGCCCAGCATGAATGTCTCCCGAAATCCAATTTATCTCGTGATGGTGCCAGTTTCTCAGGCCAAAGAAAGCGCACCCAAGCAAATCAGTGGGGCGGTCGGCCCATCCGCCAAATCGGCGTCCCGAGAATTTCCTCGGCGCCCACCACCTCGAAGCCGGCGCGGTTGTAGAAGCCGAGATTTTCCCGGCGATCGGTCTCCAAATAGGCGGAGGCCCCCTCCCGGTCCACATCCTCCAACCACGCCTCGAGCAGACCCGCGCCAATGCCCCTTCCTCGGGCCTCCGGCGCGACTCCCAGTAGTTGGAGATACCAGTGCGGTTCGGTCGGGTGCAACTCCGCGAGTGCGTGGTAGGCCTTTCCCCAGCGGCGCAGGGTTCCGAACCCCTGGCCGAACCAGTACTCGAGTTGAGCGAAGACCGGCGGTGGAGGCAAGGGCCAGCCGCCCGGCGCCAGAGCGATCAACCCCCCCAGGCCCGCTCCCGCCTGGATTGCAGGAACCAATACTGTGGCCCGACCCCCGGCCGCCGCCAACGTGGCCCGCATGCCATAACGATTGGAACGCACCCGACGCGCCGCACTTCCGCGGATGACCGCTCGGTTCAGGGGATTGTCGCGGAAGGCCAAGGCCAGGCTGTCCGCCAGTTCTAAGGCCTCCGAGGCATCCATCGGTCGCATCCGTCGCCGCCCGAAAGTGGTTGTCTCTTGACCACCCGAGCTTCCGACCGATGGCCCCTTTTCCCTATCGACCTTATTCGACTGCGTCTTCAATATCGGCATGGTTGGGTATCGGCATGGTTGGGTATCAGCATAGTTGGGTATTGGCATTGTTGGGTATTGGCATTGTTGGGTATTGGCATTGTTAGGCATCGACATGATTCAGGAATC
>DUCT01000072.1:18005-31655 GCA_012959665.1 Myxococcales bacterium
AATCCCATCGGAATCCCCATCATCTTGAAGTCGTGATCCAGCACCCAAAGTCCGTCGCCCAAACTGCGGAGTATGATTCCCTCTCAGTTGCTCGACATCGAGTCCGCCATAGGTTGCGCTGCGAGGCACCAGTGTAGTGCCGCAGTCCGGGAGGCCACAAGCGCATCCACCCCTGGCCGCTATTCTCACCGTCGCGAGTCTTCCGAACCCAGGGGCATTCCCCCAAAAAGCCGGAGCCACGCTATGGACGCGAACCTTGCATTGGAGGCCCGAATGACCCAGGTCCTCACGCCGAACTACAGCCCCCAGGCAATTCACATCGAGCGCGGAGAGGGTTGCTACGTCTATGATGCCGAGGGGAAACGCTACCTGGACATGATGGGTGGAATCGCCACTGCGGTGCTCGGACATTGTCACCCGGCAGTGCAAGCGGCGCTGGCCAATCAAGCCGAAAAACTCTGGCACGTCTCCAACCTCTTCCTGAATGAACCCCAGGTTGAACTGGCCGAGCGCCTCACCGCGCTCTGCTTTGCCGACCAGGTCTTCTTCTGCAATTCCGGCACCGAGGCCAACGAAGCCGCCCTCAAGCTGGCCCGGCGCCATGCCCACGATCGGGGCGAACCGCGCTTCGAGATCCTGGCCTTTGATGGGGCCTTCCATGGGCGCACTCTCTTTGCTTTGAGTGCAACGGGGACGCCTGCATATTGGGAGGGCTTCGGGCCCCTGGTCGAGGGAGTGATGCATGTGCCCTTCGGCGACTTGGCCGCCACGCGCAATGCGCTCTCCGAGCGAACAGCGGCAATCATCGTTGAGCCCCTTCAGGGCGAAAGCGGGGTGCGGCCGGCCCCCCCGGGCTTTCTCCAGGGACTGCGAGAACTGGCCGACGAGAACGGCTGCCTTCTCATCTTCGACGAGGTGCAGACGGGGATAGGGCGCACCGGACCCCTCTTTGCCCACCAGGCCACCGGGGTCGAACCCGATATCATGACCCTCGCCAAGGCCCTGGGGAACGGCATCCCGATTGGCGCCATGCTGACCCGAGCGAGCATTGGCGCATCTCTTGTGCCCGGGACCCACGCTTCCACTTTCGGCGGCAATCCCCTGGCCGCCGCCTGCGCGTGTGCGGTGCTCGACACCCTGATTCAAGGCGGAATTCTCGAGAAGGCCCAGGAGGGCGCGGGCCGGCTCGATCGCGGCCTCGACGCCATGGCAGCGCGCCTGGGTTCCGCCGGCGTCGTCGAGGTACGCGGCTCGGGACATCTACGTGCAGTGGAGTTGCCCCGACCCGCCGCCGATGTCATCCGCCGGTGCCAGGAGGCCGGAGTACTCGTGATTTCGGCCGGGCCCTCGAACGTGCGGCTGGCCCCTCCGCTGATCATCAGCCCCCCGCTGATCGACGAAGGACTCGCGGTGCTGGAAGCGGCCATCGCCGCAGACCTGGCCTAGGCGGGCTGCGACCGTCGTACCCGAAAACATGCGCGGAGCCCAGCCGACCCCGTTGACCCCCTAGGAAGGGATGCCGATCAGCGCCCTTTCCAATTGGGCTTTCGCTTCTGGGCGAAGGCCAACGGGCCCTCGATGAAATCCTCGCTCTTCACCATCTCACCCAACAGGGGATAACGGCCCGCCATGGCTTCGCCGAGACTCGCCTTGGTCAGTCCATCCATCGCTGCCTGCTTGCTGCCCCGAACCGAAAGCGGGGCACACTCGATGATCTGCTCCGCCCACCGCCGCGCGCCCTCGAGCGCCTCGCCCGGGGGCACAACCTCGTTCACGAACCCAAGTTCCAATCCCTCGGCAGCGGACACCCGGCGCCCGGTCAACAGCATCCCCATGGCGCGCTTGAGTCCAATCTGCCGGGGCAGGCGGTGAACACCGCCGGCCAGCGCCGCCAATCCCACCCTGGGTTCGGGCAGGGCAAAGACAGCGTTCTCCGAAGCAATGATCAGATCGCACGCGAGGGCGATTTCGAAGCCGCCCCCCATGGCCACTCCGTTCACCGCGGCGATCACTGGCTTGGTGTTGTCCAAACGATTGGTCAGCCCAGCGAACCCCGTAACCGGTGCGGTCACCGCGCCACTTCCTTCGCTGGCCTGGAATTTCAGATCGTTCCCCGCAGAGAAAGCGCGATCCCCTGCGCCGGTAATGATCGCCACCCAGAGCCCGGGGTCCGATACAAATTCGTTGAAGATTTCTTCGAGTTCGAGATTGGCCGCAGGGTGCAAGGCGTTCATCACGTCCGGGCGGTTGATCGTCACCGTCAGAACCGGGCCATCTCGATCACTCGTACAAAAGTCGGGCATTGCGACAACTCCCTTTCTTGGCTCCCAGCCTCGCCAACTGAGTTCGGCCCTGAATCCACTTTTGGATTCCCGTTGGGCCCCCCCCCTGGACACGCCACCCCTAGTGGCGGTCAGGCAAAACGTTGCTGGAGGTAACTGACAATTTCCGTCGACTCCGGGAGCCAACGCGGTTCCCCGTCGCCTTCGGCGATCCGTAAAACTGGGACCGTGGACCTGCCCATGGCCGCCCTCAGTTCCTCAGCATACTCGGGGGTTGCATGGATATCTCGAAGCTCAATTTCGAGCCCGAGTTCACCGGCGGCCGATCGCACGTGTGCGCAGAAGGGACAACTCATAAACTGGTAGAGCGCCAGACCTTCTTCTGCTGCCATCGCGCGGGGGATCTCCTCATTGAACTCGCTCACCTGTCCTAGGGGCAAATGGCGGGTCTCCACCTTAGCAACCCGAGTGGGTTCCATGGAGGCCGTTGCGATCCCACCACCTCCGTCGGAATCCTGACGCCCCCGGGCCCTCTCCCCAGCCCAGACCAAGCCAGCCCAAGCCAGCCCAAGCCAAGCGATCCCGCCCAACTGGTCTTAACTACTCAGAGTTATTGGGAAATATTCAGATCCCAAGGCTTCTCTCCGGGAGACCCAATGGCTGGCATGCGATCTGCAATGAAGTCTTCCGGGGAGGTCTCATGCAGACAATCAAAGCCGAGCAGGGCCTGGGAATCAATCGCCCGGAAGCACGCGAGCACCAGTTGGTGGAACTCGTCTTGCAAGCCACCGAGTGGACCGAGGACGAGTGGGAACTGGCCGATCTGGTCGAGGATTGGATGCAAACCGGGCAGTTGGCCGAAAGCCCCGCACATCTCGGGGCGTCGCCGAAACTGGCAACCGCTCCTGCTGCATTAAACCCGCTGGAAGAACTCGTGCCAGTTCAGCCCGAAGCCGCCTGAAGGCGAGCCCTCTCAGCCCAGCCCCAGCTTGCGGGCAACGATGACCTTCATGATTTCGTTGGTGCCGCCATAGATCGTTTGCACAGCCGCATCGGCATAATCCTGTGAAATCGGATACTCGTCCATGAATCCGTATCCGCCGAAGAGCTGCAAGCAGTCCGCGGTAACGCGCCGCTGGAGTTCCGTGGTCCACCACTTGGCCATACTGACTTCGGATACGATTTCTTCCCCGCGAACGTGGGCCGCCAACAACTTATCCACAAAGGCCTGGCCGATTTCGATCTCGGAAGCCAACTCGGCAAGTTTGAACTGGGTATTCTGAAACTGGCCAATGGCCTGACCAAAGGCTCTTCTTTCCTTCACATAGTCTAAGGTGTCGTCCAGCGACCGCCGGCACGAAGCGATCGAGCCCACACTGATACAGAGTCGCTCCTGCTGCAATTTCTCCATCAGCATCTTGAAGCCCTGGCCCTCCTGGCCCAGCAAGTTTCCCACCGGCACTCGACAGTCATGGAAGAAGAGCTCGCTGGTGTCCTGACCCTTCAGGCCAAGCTTCTTGAGATTCCGGCCGCGTTCAAAGCCCGGAGCTTCTCCATCCACCAGGACAAGGCTTATGCCATTGTGTGGCGGTGAAGCATCGGGGTCGGTTTTTGCCACGACAATTACGAGACCGCAGCTCTGGCCATTGGAAATGAAGGTCTTCGAGCCGTTGATCACGTATTCGTCGCCATCGCGAATGGCCCGGGTTTGAATACTGGCGAGGTCCGACCCCGTGCTGGGTTCGGTCATCGCAATGGCGAGCACACATTCACCGCTGATGGCGCGAGTGAGATAGCGCTCCTTTTGCGCCTCCGAGCCGTAGGTCGACAAATAGGGCATGCAAATATCTGTGTGCACCGAGACCTGGGGAGCATGCGCCCGGGAGTAGGCGAGTTCCTCCATCACCACCACGTCGAAGAGAAAATCGGCCCCGGCGCCGCCGTATTCCTCGGGCGCATTCGCGCCCAGGTAGCCGGCCTCACCCATTCTCCGCCAAGCGGAGGCGTCGCAAATTCCCTTCTCGTTCCACTCGCTAATATGGGGAACGATTTCCGCGTCGGCGAAGCGCCTGAACTCATCGCGAAAATGCTCGTGCTCGTCGCTAAAAATTTCTCGTCGCATGGGTTGGTCTCGGTTCTCTGGCGCTTCTGGTGAAACGCCGCATATTCCTGGGAGGTCAGTGAGCCTGGGTCCACGAGAAAATGTGGATCCGGAGACCTTCTGGTCAGAGCCAAGAGTAGCCGCTCGCCAGAGATGGGTAAACTGGACCAGTCGAGAGATTTCGAGCTCTTCGCGTACCGCGGAGATTCAAGCTAGTGGAGCATCGTATGCATTTGAAAGGCAAGGCGGCCATCGTAACAGGTGCGGGAACCGGGGTGGGCAGAGCCACAGCCCTGCGACTCGCCCAAGCGGGTTGCGCCGTTCTCGTGAACTACAGTCGGTCACGCGAGGCCGCCGAGGAAGTAGCCGGACTCGTCTCGGAACACGGCGTCAAGGCCAAGGCTTTCCAGGCCGACGTGGCCAATGACGAGGCATGCCGGGCCATGGTTGCCGAAGCCCAAAATATTTTTGGGCGCCTCGACGTCTTGGTCAACAATGCGGGAACCACGCGCTTCATCCCACACGACGATCTTGACGCGGTGACTGAGGAAGACTGGAATAATATTCTCGGCGTAAACCTGCGTGGCGCTTTCCAATGCACCCGAGCCGCGCGCGCGCTATTGACCGCCGATGGCGGGGGTTCAGTGGTGATGACCTCAAGCGTCGCCGGACTCATCGGCACCGGCACATCCATTCCCTACTGCGCCTCCAAGGCCGCTCTCAACAACCTGACTGTGACCCTGGCCCGAGTACTTGGACCCGATGTTCGAGTCAATGCGGTAGCACCGGGTTTCCTAGACGGCAGTTGGCTAAGAGACTCCCTCGGCGATCAATACGAAACCATCAAGAACGTCATGGCTGCGCGTTCGCCCCTCGGAAGGGTCAGTACGCCCGACGACGTGGCCGAAGCCATCCTTTCACTGATCGGTGGTTCTGACTTGATTACCGGCCATGTGGTCCCCGTGGAAGCGGGCATCCTCATCGGTACGTCGTGAACCCCTCGGTCCTCATCACCGGCGCGTCTTCAGGAATCGGCGAAGCCACTGCCCAGCACCTGTCCGCTCGGGGCTGGCGCGTCTTCGGCACGAGCCGACGAGAACGCCCGCCTCGCTCTTCGGACAGTTCTGTGCCTTCGGGCGATGTCCGCTTCGTAGTGATGGACGTGGGCGACGAAGAATCGGTGCGCCGGGGCCTCGATCAGGTTCTCGAGGAAAGCGGCGGTCTCGATGCGGTGGTGTGTAATGCGGGAATGGGGATCTATGGGGCCGTGGAGGACGTCTCCATCGAAGCCGCCCTGGCCCAGTTCCAAACCAACTTTTTCGGTGTCCTGCGCGTGTTGAGAGCCACCCTGCCCGGGATGCGCGAGCGGGGAAGCGGGCGCGTCATCCTGGTGGGATCCCTCGCGGGCCGAGCGCCGATCCCCTTTCAGGCCCACTACTCGGCCAGCAAAGCCGCCGTCGATGCCCTCAGCGGCTCACTCCGGAACGAACTCGCTCCCTTCGGCGTTCACATCTCGCTCGTCGAACCGGGCGACGTCAATACGCCTTTCAATGACGCCATGCGCTGGACCACTTCTCCGCAGAATTCGGCTTACCGCGACGCCCTGGGTCGAGCCGAGACGTGTATCCGTGAATCCCTGCCCAAGGCTCCTCCAGCTAGCGACGTCGCCCGGTGCATCGAACGCGCCCTGGCCGCGCGGTCTCCCCGGGTGCGTTACACCGTGGGCGATAGCGCTTGGTTGGTTCCCTTTGCTCGACGTGTCCTACCCGACCGACTCAGTCTCGCGCTCATCCGAAAGCATTTCGGCCTCTGAGCAACGAATGCGGCACAGGCGAGATCCGAATCCGAGCCGGAAGGCGCTGAGCTAACGACCCGCCGCTTCCAACGCTCTCTCGACGCTGCCCTCGTTTTCGCGCAGGAGATCACGAGCCCGGGCACGATCGACTCCGGTGATTTCCATCACGATCCTCACCGCACGACCCCGCAGCTTGTTGGAAACCGGCGTGACGTGGGTCATGAAGTTACCTCGCACTTTGCCCAGCTTGACCATAACCGCGGTGGAAAGCGCAGCCAGAATCATCTTCTGGGCCAGGCCTCCCTTCATGCGCGTCGACCCCGCCACGACCTCCGCACCGACCTGTGGGACAATGGAAATCTCCCCGCACTGAGCCAGCAAAGAATTGGCGTCGCACGTAATCACGATCCTACGGGCCCCAACCTCCCGGGCCGCCTCCATGGCACCGATCACATAGGGAGTTCGACCGCTGGCCGAAATTCCGAGGACCACGTCTCCTGGAGCCAGTCCTCTCTCCTGCAACTCGAAGGCCGCGGCGGCCGAATCGTCCTCTGCACCCTCCACCGGATGGCGGAGCGCTCGGTCCCCTCCAGCGATCACCGCTTGGACGACTCGCGGGTTCATTCCGTAGGTCGGTGGGATTTCTGAAGCATCAAGAACACCCAGGCGACCGCTGGTTCCCGCACCCACATTAAACCAATGGCCGCCTCCGGCGATCGCAGTAGCCAGCACCTCAACAGCCTCTTCCATCTGGCTAAGACAGCGACCCACCGCCGCATGCGCAAAGGCATCCTGCTCATGAATCAGGCTCAACACTTCCCCGGTGGACCGACGATCGAGGTCCCGCGCGGCCTCGAGAACCGCCTCGGTGGGGAGTTTTTCCGGGTTGCTCGCCATTCACTTTCCTTCGGCTTGCAGGCCCAATAATCTGAGACCAACGGCCCCCTCGCCGCATCGCTACACTGGGGCAATGGCATTTCGGGTCACCCAAGAAACCCTCGAAGCTCTTGAATGGCCCAAGGTCGTGGAGCTTCTTCGGAAGCAATGCCGCACCGCCCAAGGCCAGACGTGGCTGGCAGAAGCGGAGAAGAACCTCGCGGTGGAAAATTCCACTGTCACTGCACCAGCCACCTCGGCCACAAGTTTCCGGCCGATGACGCCGGCCCATCTCTTCGAGCCGACCCTGCAGGGACTTCGGGCGCGTTTGCGCGAAACCGACGAGGCTCGCAGCCTGCTCGACGCCGAACAAGCGCCCCCCCTGGGCGCCACCGCCGACCTCAATTCCGCCCTTTCCCGGGCCGAAAAGGGCGGGGTGCTTGAAGTCGGCCAGATCCTCGAAGTCCGCACAACCCTCGAGATTTTGCGCCAGACGGCTCGCTTCCTGAAACGAAATGCCGAACAGGCCCCGGGCCTCGCGGAAACCTCCGAGGCGGTCAGGGAACACGCCTCACTGGAAAAGGAAATCGATCGCTGCGTCGACCCTTCGGGCGAAATCCGCGATCAAGCCTCAGCCAAACTCGCGTCCGCCCGCCGAGAAATTGTCCAACTCTCCAGCGAACTCCAGCAGCGCCTGGACCGCTATGTGCGCAACCCAGAAATCAGTCGCCACCTCTCGGACAGCTATTACACAGTGCGGAACGATCGTTACGTGCTTCCCGTCAAGGCGGATGCCCGGAGCAGGGTCAAGGGAATCGTGCACGACGCATCCCGTTCGGGCACCACCCTTTTCGTCGAGCCCGAGGCGGTCGTGGAGGTCAACAATCGCCTCAAGCAAGCCGAACTCGGCGTCGCCCGGGAGATTCAACGAGTCCTGGGACAGCTCACCGAGGCAGTCTCAGAGGCGTCGAGTGAAATCCGAAGCGGACTGGACGCCCTGGCTCGCTTGGACCTTGCCTTTGCCCGAGGCCGGCTGTCCCAGCAAATGGACGCCACCTCGCCCCAGGTTGACGAGGGGGCAGTCTTCGAGTTGCCCGGCCTGCGCCATCCCCTGATCGAGACCAGCGAATGCGTGGCCAACGATCTCCGACTGGGCGACGACTTCTCGGTTCTGGTTCTGTCGGGACCCAATGCCGGGGGAAAGACTGTTTCGATGAAGGCCGTGGGCCTGGCGGCACTCTTCGTCCGGGCCGGGCTTCACGTCCCTTGCGAGGCGGGCGCACGCGTAGACGCCATCGAGCATCTGCTGGCGGATATCGGTGACCACCAGGACATCGGCGAGAGTCTTTCGACTTTCTCGGCCCACATGGCGAACCTTGCCCGGATCGTAGGAGTCGCCGGGCCTCGCTCCCTGGTGGTCCTGGATGAGATCGGTGTGGGAACGGACCCTGGCGAAGGAGCGGCTCTGGCCCAATCCATCCTCGAGGCTCTGGCCGACCGAGGCGCCCGGGTGATCACCACCACTCACTACAACTTGTTGAAGGAAATGGCCGACGTAGATCCACGCTTCGAAAACGCCAGCGTGGAATTCGATCCGGCAAGTTTGGCCCCTACCTATCGCGTCCACGTCGGGGCGCCCGGCGTGTCTTCGGCCTCGGCCGTCGCCGCCCGCATGGGGATGCCGAGCGACGTGCTGGAAAGAGCCGACTCTCTGCTCGAACGCGACGATCGCAAGCTCGAAAAGATGCTCAGCGAGTTGGCCACGAGCCGCGCTGCCCTAGCAATCGAGAAGAACCAGGCGACTCGGATGCGAGCCGAAGGCGAGAGTGTGCGCGACGAATACAGGGCCAAGCTCGAGCGACTCCAGGAACGCCGGGACGAACTCTTCCTGACCATGCGGAAGGACCTCGATCTGGCTTTCAAGCAAGCCCATAGCGAGGTTGCCGGGGTGATCCGCGAGCTTCAACGTGGCCCCTCTTCCCAGCGTGCGGCCGAGGCGCGCAGCGAGCTTCAGACCCTGAAGGGAAAAACCGAGGAAACCCAGAGCGAAGCCGGATTCTCGCCCTCAACGCGTCCTGCGAATTTCGAACCCGTGGATTGGCAACGTGCGGGTGCAGGCGACCCGATTCGTATCCAACCGGGCGGGGTTGGAATTCTTGAGAGCCTGCCCGATCGCCGGGGCAGGGTGGGTGTACGCATCGGCGGAAAAAGATTCGTGGTTTCCGCCGAGCAGGTGGGGAGGGCCATCCCCGAGCAAGCGGGGGCTGGCCCCACCGCTGAACCCCAGCGTGTCCGCATCGAGCGGGCCGACTCCTCGAACTCTGCCGGCGGCCTGGGGGGCGGAACGATCACCTGCGACCTGCGCGGCGAACGCGTCGACCCTGCGCTAGATCGCTTGGCCGAGGTTCTGGATCGAGCCGCCGCCGATGGTTGCGACTGCGTTCGGATCATTCACGGCATCGGCACCGGCGCACTGCTCACAGCCGTCCGCAACTTCCTGGTGGATTGCGCCTATGTGGATAATTTTCGCGCCGCGGACCAGGACTCCGGGGGCGAGGGTGTCACCCTAGCCGAGTTCGCCTAATCGGCGGAGCCAAGAGGCGCCCCAGAAACGTCGGCGACCAGGTCTGCGGCCGCCCTGAAACCCGACACAACCCGTCCCTCGATACTGGGTGAAATCAGGTAGTCGCCGGCAAAATAGAGCCGACGCCCAAGGGATCGTCGATCCACTTGCACCCGGCGGAAGCTCCGTAGGCCGCGGTACGCGCCCACGTCAAAGGCGGGCGTACCGCCCTCCCTGCGATACAAGCGGGTGGCCCCCATGCCGCCCACCAGAGCGGGGTAGAGAAGCTTGAGATCGGCCAGCAGGTTTTTCTCCACCCCCTCGTCGGACATTTCCCCGGCGCCGAGCGCAAAGGCTTCCCGTGCGCGCACGGTGGCTCGTCCGGAACCACTGGCCAGCTTACTCCCCGCCAGGCCGGGTTCAAAGATCACGCTCTGCGCGGAAAATCCTTCCTCGTGAGGCAGCCGCACGCGTTCGGGGAGCCCGCTCGGCGCACGCTCCAAGTCCACGGTGAGCGCCAGGGTCGGGCGCTCACGAACCCCGGTCAGAAAATCGCGCTCGGCGGGCTCAAGGACCGGAGCGGCGAGACGCGCCGCTTCGGCGGGCGCGGTCGCCACTACCACGGCGTCCGCCCGGAAGGATCGGCTCGAGGCAACCGATGCGTCACAAGTGATTTCGTACCCGCCCTGCCCGCCCCCTTCGAGCCGAACGACCGCGGCATGGTGCTGGGCCTGGATGCCCGGGCTGGCCGCGCGATACACGGCGTCGAGGCCCGACCGTGGCAGCCCCGTGTACCCAAGCCCCGGGCGGCCGGTCATCCGAGCGCGCCAAAGCATCAGCGCCGTCACCCGGGAAAGTTCTGCCGCCTCTCCTGAAAAGAAGTCCTCCACCTCCGGGGCTACCCAGCGCCGGAGAACGCTCTCGCCAAAATACAAGCCCGCAAAATCTGAAACGCTGCGATAGTCGAGGTCCGCCGCTCGCTCGGGGGCGGTCGGGTCCAAGAGCGGGAAGTAACGCGCCATCAAGCGAGCCCACCGCACAAGGCGCAGGGCGTGCAGTTTGCGAACACCGGGGATCGCCGCGACTCCACGTAGATGCTGGGGATCAATGGTGGCCGTCCGGCCGCGCCGGGCCTGAACAACCTGAACCGGGCGAAGCGGGAGCAGGTTCTCCGCCAAACCCAATTCTCCGAGCCAACCGATGACATGCCGGTCCCCGGAGTGGAGGGTCTCCAGGGAATCGAAGGACCCTTCGCCGTCGGCGGGGTCCCGGCGCTCTACGAGGCTCACAACGTGGCCCGCCTGGCGAAGACGCCAAGCCGCTGCCAATCCCGACAGACCCGCTCCTATGACCAGGACATTCATGATTGCACCCATCTGGAGGAAAACCGGGTGCGCACACTAGCGCCGAACAGCGTTCCAAGCCCGCGGACTCTGGGAAACCCCTATCCGAGAAATCGGGCGAGATAGGTACAAACGGCGTTGAGATCGCCAAAGGGTTCGTAGTAAATCCCTCGGGCGGCAAGAGCATCCGCGAGGGTTCCCTTGGCAAAAACCAAGTCCGCGACTTCGGCGGCGCAGAGATCCGAAACCAGACCGTCCCCGATATGAATGCAGAACGAACCCGGATGAGCCCGGCGGTAGTCCTCGATCAACGACCGCTTACAGACTCCAGTCCCACACCCGCAGTCGGCATTGAACGCCCCGGGCGCAACCCTCCAACGCCCTTGCTCGAAGTTCAGATGATTTGCCGAATACGAAAACGTGACTTGGTGGACCGCCTGGAGGCGCTCGAGGTTGTAGTCGAAGCCATCCGACAAAATCCTGAAGGGCACCCCTTCTTTTCCGCACCAATCGAGAAGAGACCTCGCCCCGGGATCCAGTTCGATTTCGGCCAGGAAGGCGTCGAGTCGCTCCGCCGGGAACGCGAAATCCTCAAACAGTTCCAGCGCGTAGTCCCAAGCCCCCAACTCGCCTCGCTCGTAGCGTTTCTGGAGAGTCGAGCGCTTTTCTGTCAGGTGTTCCCGGGCCAGGCTCGCGCCCACGTCGCGCAATGAGAATGTGCCGTCAAAGTCGCAGAACACCGCGGGCTTGAGAACCCGGGGCGCGTGGACGACCGCGCTCGCATGGGCTTCCAATTGAAAGGCCCGGGTACTCGACGAAACAGATCGGGGAGAGCCGAGCCCGTCAAGCCAGTTCGGGGAAACCGCCGGCGAAGAAAAGACCGAATCTGCGGGAAAGGGGCAGAGCGCGGCTTCGTTGCCCAGGTTGACCGCGCCCAACCACAGATCCCGCCCCGCTCGGGATTCCACCAAACAGGGACCCCCGGCGTCCTGGGGCCATGCCACCCGCGCCGTGCCCCGACCTCCCCCACCGGCATCGATACGGTTCGCCAAAGCCACGACGTTGGCGACCGCATTGCGCTCGGCGGGTTTCAGCAGGGGAACGTCATCGGAAAAAACGACCATTCCCCCCGAGAGCGCGACACCGGCGGCCAGACTCGCCGATTCCGAGGAGGAGAGCGACGTCTCTTGGCTTCGAACCATCAGGCAATCGGGATCGTTCAACCAAAGGCGACGATGGAGAAACTGCCGGGCAAATGTGCTGCGCAAGGCCGTGCGGGTCGAGGGCAGCATCTCCTCGAGGCCGGGAAGCACCACCGGCTGATCCACCTCCCAGGAAGGCGCCACGTCGGGCCCGATCCGCATACCATCGACAAGGCCCACTGCCGGACCCAAGGGAGAACCGCAACCGAGCAGAAATGCATCTTCTCCCGCCCCTCGGCGAATCGCTCCCAGTCCCCGGCGAAGCCGCTGGGCCCGGGTCAAGGAGGGATCGGCCCCCTGGCCCCGCATGGCGGGCATGAAGAGAAAATCGAGCTTGAGATAGTCGAATCCCAGGTCAACCAGGGCCGAAAAAGTTTCTTCCAGGTGCTCGAGGACTTCTTCCTGGCTTGGATCCAATACATAGACCCAGCCATCTCGACTCCAAGCCGGGTTGTAGGTTCCCCGCAAGCGGGATTCCCCGTCCCGAAGAACCCAGTGAGGGTGCTGGCTCAGAACCCGACTTTCCGCCGAAACCGCAAAGGGCGCGGTCCAGATCCCAGCGCGAAATCCCGCCCGGCGAATTGCCGAAGCCACGCCCCCCAGTCCGGAGGGAAAGCGGACACTCGGCTCAAGCCAATCCCCCATCGTGGGCTGGAATCCATCATCGAGTTGGACGACCTGCACAGGGATACCGCTGGTATCCGCGGCCAACGCCTCGAGGTTGCGCATAAGGTCTCGCTCGGAAACGTCGTGAAAGAAATGGTACCAACTGCACCAGCCCGCCTGAAAAGCATTTTTTCGGCGCGCGCCCCCAACGGTTCCCCAGAGTTCGGCAAAGCGTTCCAGGAGTGGGTTGGCTTCGGCGCCCAGGGCAACCCGGATGCTTTCGAGTTTCCGGGTTTCACCGGGTTCCAGAGTCACCTCGAGACGAAGTTCCAGGTCGATGGCCACAGGTCGACCGGTCTCCTCCTCGGGTCCGGGCAAGAGCCGCACGACACCAAAAGCGCGCCCGGTCTCAAGCGCACCCACAAGACAAAAGGGACCCCTCGCCATCCCGCCCACCAGGGTCATGGTTTCGGATTCGTGCCAACCGGACCGCGGCTCACCTTGGCAGTGGTACATCCCCCTAAGCCAGGGGCCCGAGGGGAATTCGGGCTCGCCTTCCGGCGTCAAGGAGCGGACACCGGTGGGCGACCAGGACTGCCAGCCATGGCGCAAAAAGCGAAATGCTGAGTGACCGTGCCCGCAGAATTCGAGTCCAAATTCGATGCTCTCCACATAGAGCGGCGTGGAACCCCGATTGCGGAGGCTGCCGTGCAGGGTGGCAGCGGTCCGATGCTCTTCCCGACGAAGTACGAGTTCCAGATCCCCGGCGGCAAAGCGGTGTGCACCGCTGTCCAGCGCGTCTTTGCGAATCTCGAGGATCGGCTCGTCTCCCCGCCGAAAGCGGGCCGCGGTCCGTACTGGGTCGACTCGCGACTCGGTTCC
>DUCT01000073.1 GCA_012959665.1 Myxococcales bacterium
CCGAGGAAATGCAGCAGCAACGTGACCGCTTCGTCGAGGGATGCGTTGGCAACGGAATCGAGGAAACCGAGGCAGCTAACGTCTTTGATCTGATTGTCGAGTTTGCGGGGTATGGTTTTCCCAAGGCCCATTCCGCCGCGTATGCCTACATCACTTACCAGACCGCCTATCTGAAGGCGAATCATCGTCCCGAGTACCTGGCAGCATTGCTCACCATCGAAGCGGGCAATCACGACAAGCTCTCCCGCTATATTGCGCATGTGCGCGAGTCGGGTCTCGATGTGCTTCCGCCCGATGTGAATGATTCGGCCCAGGATTTCGGCGTGGTGGGCACTGCCATTCGCTTTGGCTTCGCGGGAATCAAGAACGTGGGCGATGGAGCGGTGGCCTCGATTCTGGCGGCTCGAGACGAGGAGGGCCGGTATACGTCACTCTTTGATTTCACCCGTCGGGTCGACGCACGGAAGGTGAACCGCCGGGTCCTGGAAGCCTTGGTGAAATGCGGCGCCTTCGACACTTTGCACGACAACCGGGCGAGGGTCTGGGCGAGCATCGAGATGGCCGTGGAGCGGGCGGCCTCTGAGCAGCGGGATCGGGCGGTGGGGCAGGAGAGTCTCTTCGGCGGGCTACCCGATGCCGAGTGGAGCGACGATCCCAAATTGCTCGAGCTCCCCGCGTGGCCCGACCGCGAGCGGTTGGCCAACGAAAAGGAGTTGCTCGGGTTCTATGTCAGTGGTCACCCCCTGGGCGAGGTGGCCGCCGAACTGGCCCGCTACACCGATTGTACGGCCACGACGACCGAGGGGCGCTATGGCCGGGATGTTCGGGTGGGCGGCCTGCTCACGGGTCTGCGAGAAACCCGAACCAAGCGCGGGAAGCGCATGGGGTTCGGCACCCTCGAGGATCTCGAGGGGGGATTTGATCTGGTCATATTCTCGGATCCCTACAATTTGCATTTCGACCTGCTTCGTGCGGCCGAGAGTGGCGGCGAATTCGGCGAGGGCCCGATCCCAATTTTGGTGTCGGGAAAGCTGGAAGAGAGCGATCCCCCCAAAATCCTTGTGAGCGAAGTCATGCGCCTGGCCGAGGGGGAAGAGCGCCTGACGGTCAACCTTCGCCTCCGGTTAATGGCCAGCGAGGCCGGCTGCGACAGCATGGAGGCACTCCGAAGCGTCTTGGAGTCGTATCCTGGGGACTGCGAGGTCTTTGTTCACATTACGATTCCCGGCGAGAGTGAGACGATTGTTTCCGTGGGCGGGCTGCGAGGAGTCGACAGCAGCGAGGAATTGAAGAGGGACGTCGATGCGCTTTTCGGTCGTGCCGTGGCCGAGCGGGGCCTATGAGCGGGCGGGCCCGGGGGTGGAGGGTTGGCCTGGGATATCTGGTATTGCTCGCGGTCCTTTGGGCGCCGATTGCCCAGGCTGAAATTTTGTCTCTGGTCGTGGTGGGGGCGAGCCCGGTTCCGATCGGATCGACTCGGGGAACATTGGCGAAGGAGAAGGCCATCCAAGAGGGGTTGTGGGAGGGCGTCGCGCGTGTCGCCCGAGACCTGCTGGAGGCCCAGGCGGCTGCTCGGAGTCTCGCCGAATCGCTGCGCGATGCGGAAGCCCACGACGGTGACCTCGGGGGCACGGGCATGGAGGGCGGTGACGCCGAGTTCGGGGCAATCGCCGAGTTGGGTCGGATCTCTCCCCAAGATCCCCTGGCCGACATTTTGGCCGCTCCCGGTGTCGACCCTTACGCGGACCCCTCCCCGGCGCGGGAACCACCCTTGTCCGGGCTGTACGGCTCAGATCTCGGCTCGGATCTCGACCCGGACCCCGAGGCGTTGCGGCTGGCGGCTAAGCGAGCCCGGGAAGCGGAGGATGAGATGATCCGGCAAGCCCTGGGGCGCGAGATGGTGTCGTTTACGAAGAGCTTTCGGATTGTCGAAGACCAGGGCGAGCGCCCGGCGCTCTTCACCGACGACCCCGATGTGGCCACGGAATATGTGGTGCTTCTCGAGGTTCAAGTGGAAACCGACCGGGTCCGTGCCCGTATGGAGGAGGCGGGTCTCCTGGACCCCCTCGCAGCATCGGAACTCAAGGGAATCCAGCTCGAGGTTCTGGGCCTGACCCACTACCTGGGCTACCGGGCGCTCCTCGACGTGCTGGGGAGCGATACGGTTTCGGCCGAGGCGGTGTTTCCGCGCAACTTCTCGTCGGGGCGGGTGGTGTTGAGCGTACAGGGAGAGTGGGCGACCGAAGAATTGTTGGACCGCCTGAAGGCCGCCGCCCCCGAAAATCTCCATATCGAGGGCGCGGAGCCCAAAATTGGTGCCGATTCCGCTTTCGAGGAGTCGCCGGCTCTCTGGGGCCGCCCAACGATCCAGGCCCCGCGACAGGCGAAACTGGTAGTGCGGGCGTCCTGGGCGCCACTTCCCGACTCGCCCGAACCCGATCCGTCGGTCGCCGATCCGGGAGAGCCGAGCCCGTAGGCACCCCGTGAGCCGGGATGGGGCGCGACGCTCAGAGATGCAGGGGCCCCTTGCTGGAAAAATTCCCGAGTCCAGGGCGAGGGGCAATTGACATGGCATCCCGAAATCGGTAATTATTCCGCCTTCTTAGCGAATAAATGGTCCCTCTCGAGGTGCCGTGCGCCGAGAAGGAATAATTCAGGCACGTAGCTCAGGGGCTAGAGCACCACCTTGACACGGTGGGGGTCGGCGGTTCAAATCCGCCCGTGCCTACCATAGAGACCTCTACGGGTCCGGTCCGCCAATCGGATCCGGCCCGGGCAATTGGCCAGATGAACACAACCTGTGGACCGCAATGAAGCGCCCGATTACCCTCGCATGCATTATCCAAGCACGTATGACCCACGCACCCGATGAGTAATTCGGTCAAAGTCACACTCCCCGACGGCAATTGCCTGGCCCTGGAGAACGGTTCGACAGTGCTCGCGGTTGCGGAGCGAATCGGGCCCGGGCTCGCCAAGGCCGCTCTGGCCGGGCGTATCGCCGGCGAACTGGTGGACCTGCGCACGCCGCTCCATGAGGACGTCGCGGTGGAAATCATTACGGCTCGGGATCCCGAGGGCGGCGAGGTGATTCGCCATTCGGCGGAGCACGTCATGGCCGATGCCGTGAAGCGCTTGTTCCCCGAAGCCCAGGTTGATGCCGGGCGAGCCGACCACAGCGAGAAGTTTCAATACGATTTCCTGGTGGAGGAGCCCTTCACCCCCGAAGACCTCGAGCGAATCGGCAAAGAGATGCAGAAGATCATCGCCGAGGACGCAACGTTTGTGCGCCAGGGAGTGAACAGGGAGGAAGCCCGAGCCCTCTTTGCCGGGAAGGGCGAGGATCTGAAACTCTCCCGCCTGGACGATATTCCCGAGGGCGAGGAGATCAGTCTCTTTCACCACGGAGAATTTGTGGACCTCTGTCGTGGTCCCCACGTGCAACATGCCGGCCAGATAGGAGCGGTCACGCTGCTCGATGCTTCGGGCACGTATTTTCGCGGCGATGAGAAAGGCCTCAAGCTCCAGCGAATCTACGGCACTGCCTACTCGAGCAAGAAAGAGCTTCGGAGCTACCTGAACCGCATGGAGGAGGCCCGTAAGCGAGACCACCGACGGGTGGGGGTCGAACTCGGCCTTTTCATGCTGGATCCGGTCCTGTCCCCAGGTGCCCCCTTCTACTTGCCCAAGGGCGTGGCCCTCTACAACGGCCTTTGCGACTACATGCGCGACCTCTACCCGCGCTATGGCTACGAAGAGGTGATCACTCCCCAGCTGTTTCGCAGCGAACTCTTCCGCCGTTCGGGCCACTATCAGAAATTTCACGGCGATATGTACTGGTTTCAAGGCTCGGATGAGGACGAGGAACTCGGCGTCAAGGCCATGAACTGCCCGGGCCACTGCCATCTTTTCTCCACAGGCAAGCGGTCCTACAGGGATCTGCCGATTCGTTGGGCCGAGTTCAGCCGGCTCCACAGAAACGAGCGCAGCGGCACGCTCACCGGCATGACTCGGGTGCGCACTTTCGCCCAGGACGATGCCCACATTTACTGCACGCCCGAGCAGGTCCCTGAGGAGATCGATGGTTTCTTCCGAATGGTGAGTGAGGTCTATACCCAGCTGGGGCTCGAGGGACTGGAAATGTCGGTCTCCACCCGATCTGAGGAGTTCCTGGGCGAGGAGAAGGATTGGGATGCGGCAGAAAAGGCCCTGATCGATGCCGTAGAGAACGCTGGCTTCGCGTGTGGGATCAAGGAGGGCGAGGCCGCTTTCTACGGCCCCAAGGTCGAGGCGGATTTTCGGGATGTACTGGGGCGAGCGTGGACCCTGGCGACCATCCAGATCGACACCGCCATGCCGGGCCGGTTCGGGCTCCGCTACGTGGGCTCGGATGGCGAACTCCACCAACCCGCTATGCTCCACCGAGCCATTCTGGGCTCTCTGGAGCGCTTTATTGGTATCTACATCGAGCACACGGGGGGAGACTTTCCCTTTTGGCTTTCTCCGGTTCAGGCCATAGTCTTACCGATCTCGGAGAAGCAAATCGAGTATGCTGAGACCGTCAAGGCTCGGCTCATGGACTCGGGCGTGCGGGTGGAACTGGACTCGCGGAATGAAACCCTTGGCTTCAAGATTCGAGATGCCGAGAAGCAAAAAATCCCGCTCTCTCTCGTGGTGGGAGAGCAGGAAGCGCAAGCCGGGACGGTGTCGCCCCGGTTGCGAAAATCGAAAGATAAAATTGAAGCGATGACGATGGACGCGATCGCGAACCAGCTGGCGGATGCTACCGCCAAGCGGAGTATGGGACCGCTCTGATAGGTCCCTGGAGGAAATCTGTATTCCTGGCAGATCGAGATCAAAGTTTCGAATCGTAGCGCCCGAACGCGACTCAACTCGCGTGAATGAGCGAATCCGGGCGGCGGAAATTATGGTGATTGGCGCGGACAGCGAACAACTGGGAGTCATGACTCCCGGGGATGCGATTGTCCTGGCCGAAGCCGAGGGGCTCGACCTGGTCGAGGTCGCGGCGACTTCACGTCCGCCGGTGTGCCGCATCATGGACTACGGCAAGTATAAATACGAGCAGAAGAAAAAAGCGGGCAAGCCGGCTCATTCGGCCACCCTGAAAGAGATCAAGCTGAGACCGGGTACGGATCAGCACGATCTGAATTTTAAGCTCAACAACGTGCGGCGCTTTCTCATGGACGGGGACAAGGTCAAGGTGACCGTCATGTTTCGTGGCCGGGAGATGGTTCATACCGCACGCGGGCGGGCGCAACTCGTAGAAGTGACAAAGCAACTCGGACCCATCGCCAAGACGGAAAACCCTCCTCGGATGGAAGGGCGCTTCATGTCGATGATCCTGATTGGGGATCGCGAGGTCATCGCGGAC
>DUCT01000074.1 GCA_012959665.1 Myxococcales bacterium
GCCGAGTTCGCGCGCAAAAAAACCACCCGACCCATCTGGGCCGCATCCAGCGCTGTGGCCACGGCGCGCTTCGACGATGGCCTGCCCCGGGGCCTGGGCTGCGTGCCCTCCCCCGGCCGCACCCATCACAGCGAAGCCCGAATTTCCGTCGCCAAGGCCTTGGCGGCCGCGGAAATCGGACCCAAGGATCTCGACTTCGTCGAACTCCAGGACAACACCGTCTACTACGAACTCGCCTTTCCCGAGGAGTGGGGAATGTGCGAACCCGGTGAGTCAGAAAGCCTGCTTCACGCGGGTGAGACCCTGCCCACCGGAAGCATGCCCATCAATCCCAGCGGCGGATTTCTGTGTTTCGGGGAGGCCACCACCGCCCAGGGACTCTTCCAGATTTGCGAGGTGGGTTGGCAACTGCGCGGCGAGGCCGGAGAGCGCCAGGTGCCCGGCGCCCGCATCGGCATGGCCCAGAGCATCGGCCTGGGCGCAAATGGAACCGCGGCGGTGTTCAAGCGCTAGCGGCGAAAGCCTTTGGGAATATCCCGATCGAGCACCGTCATGCGGCCGTCGGCTCGGGCGTTGCGGATCGCCTCCTCGGCCACTTCGCGCACGATGTCCGAAAGTGGGCCGAGCACCCGCTCGCTGGTCTTGTAGCCCGAGCTGGCACGAACGAATTCCTTGAGTCGGCTCGCCACGATGAGCACTTCCTCGGGCGCGGCGGATTGCGCGGACATGCCCCTCGGAGAAGCCGTGACCGACCTGGCCGCGGGCTTGTCGGCGATGATTCGGCGAGGCTTGCGAGGCGGGGCCTCACCACTCGCCTCGGCGGCCGCCTGACGCGCGGCTTCCGCTCGGCTCGGAGATCGTCTCTCCTCGGCCCAGGACTCCCGGTGCCGGGCCACGGGCAAGTGCACTTCCCAGCAACTCACGTCGCAGAACTGAAGACCGGTCCGCTTCCGGTTGCAGGTGGACACGTTGCAGACGTAGTAGACCACCTGGAAGTCGATCGGCTTCTTGCAAGCGCTGCACTTTTTCCAACCAGCCTGGCCATCGGCTTCCATCGACTCCCCTCTTCCATGAAATACTTCTCAATGGATCCATCGTCTTGGCGAGCATGAAGCTTGAATACGATAGCGGAGAAATACATTTGAACGTCGGGGAGAGCCCTGGCTGATCTTTCAGAAGCCCGTGCAGGAGCCCGTGCAGGAGTCCGTGGCTAAGCCCTTGCAGCCGCCCTTGCAGCCGGCGCTCGGCATCCCCGGCGTTAGCGGCCCTTGTACTTGGGCTTTCGCTTGTCGAGAAAGGATTGGGTTCCCTCCCGGGCATCTTCGGTCATGGCGGACATCACCGCCGCTACCCCCTCGTAGTCGTACATTTCGTCCGGGGTGGAGGTCAGGGACTTGTAGATAAAATGCCGGGCGAGATCGATGGCTACGCTCGGCCCCCGGGCCAGCTTTTTCGCATAAGCAATGGCTGCGTCCAGGGCCTCGCCCTCTTCGACGAGTTCGTCGATGAGACCCTCTCGGTGGCACTCCTCGGCCCCAAGAATGTCGCCGGTGGTAATCATGCGCAGGGCGGTGGGAAGCCGGGTGACTCGGGGCAGGAACCAACTGATGCCGCAATCCGGACCGAAGCCCAGGCGCACCATGGCGGCGCTCATACGCACCGTCTTCGACCCGAAGCGACGGTCGCAGGCAAGCGCGTAAGCCAGGCCCGCTCCCATACAGACGCCCTCCACCGCGGCGATCACCGGCTTGTCCACCTCGATGATCCACTTGGTGAGTTCCGCAAATGCGCCGGCGGGGGTCTTTCGCTGGTAGCGCTCCAGGGGCGTATCCGTGAGCCCGGGAATGGGCCTTCCGGCGTCGTTACCACTCAGAAACTCGGCGTCCCCGCCGGACGAGAAGTTGCCCCCGGCACCGGTCAGAACCAGCACCCGGGCGTCATCGTCGGTGCGAAGCTCACGGAGCTTGGCGGAAATCGCGGCGCACAGATCCCAATTCACCGCGTTCATTCTCTCGGGGCGATTGAGAGTAATGATCCCCACCCCGTCGTCCATGGCATAGCTGAACTGATCTTCGACCCCCATCGCTCTCGTCTCCTTCATCTTTCAAATTGGTTGGCCGGTCTTTTCAAGCCCGGATCTTCTTCAAACGCGCCCGAGGGCCCGCCGGCTATTTGAGCCCGGCAACCGCTTCACTCAGCCAATCATCGTCCCCGCGCAGGCTGGGCGGAAGATCGAGCAGAATCGTGGAATAGAGATCACCACAGCGTTCCTTGACCCGATCCACGAACTCGTCCGCAGTGGCGATAATCGCCCATTCGTCGAGCATGGCATCGGTGATTACCCCCGGCAGCGCCTTCCATTGGCCTTCTCGGGAAAGCCGATGAAGCTCGGCTGCCGCGTCCATCCAGCCGTGGAATTCGAGCACCGAGTGGTAGGTGGGCGTTGAGGCGTAGAAGGCGATGTGTTGTTTGAGGTCGAGTTTGGCGGCCTCCACGCCTTCCTCGTCCCGGGCCAAGGCAAAAAAAGGAGCGCCAATCAGATCCACCGCGTCCGGGCTCCGCCCCGCTTTCTCGGCGCCTTCGGCGATGGCGGGCACGAGCACTTCCCGGGTAAAACGAAAGGTCGCGATAGGATGAAGCCGAAGGCCGTCACAGAGTTCCCCAGCTAGCCGGCCCATGTAGGGGTTCACCGCAGCGATTTGGATCGGCACGTTCGGGTGCTCGATGGGTCCGGGATTGAAAAAGGGCGGACAGAGGGAGAACTGATAGTGCTCCCCTTTGAAATCGGGCTTCGTTCCATTCTGAAAACTGTCGAACATGGCCTTCATGCACAGCACGTACTCGCGCAACCGGGGGCCCGGCGGACCGGTCCAGGGCGTCGCATAGCGGCGCTCGACATGGGGCTTGACCTGGGTACCCAGGCCCACACAGAAACGGCCCCCTGAATAATGTTGCAAGTCCCAAGCGAGTTGAGCCGTCACCATGGGGCTACGCGGAAAGGCGATGGCCACGTTCGTTGCGAGCTTGACGCGCTCGGTGTGCTCCGCCGCAATGGTCAGAGGGAGATAGGGGTCGTGACCCGCTTCCGGCGCGGTAATTCCGTCGAAGCCAATCGCCTCGAGTCGCCGGGCCGCTGCCGCGATCTCCACTAGGCTGGCGCGTTTGATGCCGTCGCCTGCGTACTGCTCGGTGTCGGGCCCGAGCATCACCGTTTCAACTCGCAAGGTCGCTCCTTTTCCTGTTCTTGTTCTCGTTCTTGTTCCTGTTCTTGATTGAGCCGGGTGACCGGCCCGGACGGCTCGCGCCTACTCGGCGGTGGCATCCCGGGCGGCGATATAGCCAAAGGTCGTGGCCGGGCCGAGGGTCGCTCCGGCTCCCGCGTAGGTGCGGCCCATCACCGGGGACGAACAATTCCCGATGGCATAGAGGCCGGAGATCACGTCCCCGGACTCGGTCAACACCCGGGCCCGGGCATCGGTGCGGATACCGCCCTTGGTGCCCAGTTCGCCCGGGTAGGCTTCCATCCCATAAAATGGCGCCTCGGCGAGGGGCGCAAGGCAGGGGTTGGGAGTGACTTTCTCATCTCCATAATATTGATCAAAGACCGTATCCCCCCGGCCGAAATCCAGATCCTTTCCCGTCTTCGCGAATTCGTTGCAGCGCGCGACCGTGGCTTCCAGAGTGGCAACATCGACGTCGAGTTTCTGAGCCAGTTCGCCGATGGTATTCGCTTTCTTGAGGTAACCGTCCCGGAGCAATTTTCCGAGAAACAGATCCGGCTGCTGGGCACCCGGAAGCAAGGGACCCACCGGATAGCTTCGGCGAAAGCGGGCATCGAAGATCAGATAGCAGGGTACGCAGGGCGACTCCTCGGAATCGTTCGCGTATTGGGCATTCACGACATCGATGTAGGGAGCGGCCTCATTGACGAAGCGCTCGCCCCGCTTGTTGACCATCAAGCTGCCCGGCAGGGATTTTTCGATCACCAGCATTCGGGCGTTTTCTTCCCCGGGCACCACGGTGACCGGGCCCCACCAGCCCTCGTCCATGAATTCGATACCGGCCCCCAAGTCCCGGGCCAACTCGATCAAGTCGCCGGTATTGCTCTTGTTCGCGCAACTCCACTCCACCCGGGTCGGCCCAGGCAGGTATTTATCGCGCATGGCCTGGTTGCCCTCGAAGCCTCCGGCGGCCACCACCACGCCCTGACGCGCTCGAATCCGTACGGATCGCCCCCCGTGCTCGGCGACCACGCCCACCACCCGGCCGTCCTCGACAACGAACTCCTGGGCGCCCGCCTTGAGCCAGAGGGGGATCCCCCGATCGAGCATGGCTTGGCGGAGCATCCCCACCAGGGAGTTCCCCATGGCCAGAAAACGGTCGCGCTTGGACTTGAATCGCCAGGGGAGATCCAGGACATAACGCACCACCAACCTCATCATCAGGCCGATCCATCCCGGCGCCCGGGTCAGCATGGTTCGGGATTCGGGAATCGTCATAAAGAGCCGGCCCATCACCAGCATCTGCGGGTTCTGGTCTTTCATGGACAGCAGATCGTCCCCGAGACTGCGTGCGTCAAAAGTTTCGGGGTCCAGGGATCGACCGCCGGGCTTGCTCCCCTTCGCCTTGGGGTAGTAGTCCGAGTAGGCGGGCATGGAATACATCTTCAGGTGCGCATGCTCCGACAGGTAACGCACGGCTTCGGGCGCTGTATCCACGTACGCTTCGATTTTCTCCGCGTCCACCGCGCCGGCAGTAATCTCCCGCAAGTAGGCCAGAGCATCCTCACGGTCGTCGGCGATCCCGGCCTCCGCCATGAAATGGCTCTGGGGAACCCAGAGACTGCCGCCCGACATGGCCGACGAGCCGCCATAGCGATCGGACTTTTCGAGCAGGACCACACTGGCCTTGCGATCGTGCGCCACGATTCCAGCGGTCATGGCTCCTGCGCCGGATCCAATCACCACCAGGTCAAATTCCTCGTCCCAGTTCCCTGTACTGCCTTCGCTCATATCAAAGCTTCCTTTTTGCTTCGTCGCGCGCGGTCCCAGAACGAATGTCCCAGCCACGAACCATGGCCTGCCTGGGTCGGCGGCCTATTCCAGTGCACCCGAGCCCACCCCGGAGACCCGGGTGCGCCCTAGATCCGCGATACTATAGGTCAATTTCCATTCGTGCCGAGACAGTGGAAAGCCGACCCCAAGCCGCGTAGATTTGGGTCCGGCGCATTTTCCGCCCGCAAGGAATCCCCCACCATGACCCGAACCGCTTTTGCCCTTGGCTCGATGATCGCGCTCTGCTTGAGCCTCCCCGCACAAGCGCACGATCCCGACTTCGCCGCCGACTACTCACGATCGGGGCTC
>DUCT01000075.1 GCA_012959665.1 Myxococcales bacterium
AAGCCCTCATCCATAAGCGCTCATTCATAAGCCCGCATTCATAAGCGCGCATTCATAAGCCCTGGTTGATAAGCCCTCGTCTATAGACCCCCGTCCATGAACTCTCACAGGTGAGTCCTTCGCGATGCAGATGGAACGAAAAAAGCATTTTGTTGATGAACTCAAGGCGCTCTTGTCCGGGACGATTTCCGAGGCGCGGACGGCGGAACTGAATGCGGGAGAACTCGCTGCGAGTCAGCACAGCGAGGTTCGCAACCGGGAAGACGTCAAGGCCGTGGCCGAATCGGGCCGGATGACCCTGGCCCACGGTCAGCGGCGCGAGCGCGCCAAGCGAGAAGTCGATGCGCTGCTCCAATTTGCCGCCACTGGGATGAAGGTTTTTCGTCGCGATGCCCCGGCGGGGTTGGGGGCGCTGGTGGACGTGCAGATCGAAGAGGCCGAGACCGGCGAAACCGAAGAACGAACCTTCTTTATCTTACCCGTGGGCGCAGGGGCCGAACTGGAAGGGCCCGGGGGCGATGGGTTTCTTTCGGTCATCACCCCAGACTCTCCAGTGGGGAAATCCCTGGTCGGCCGACGGGTCGGCGATTCGTTTGAGACGGCGATTCATGGCGTTGAACGCGAGTGGACGCTGATGGACCTGGCGTAGCGGACTCGTCATAAGGGCTCTTTCTATAAGCGCTCTTTTTATAAGTGCTCTGTCTATAAGCGCCCTCTACAAGCGCTCTGTCTATAAGCGCTCTCGATGAGTGCTCTGCCCAAGCGGCCGAAGAGATTGGCTTAGGCGATTCCCAACCGTTTCATTTTTTTGTAGAGCCCCTCCCGGGTTACCCCGAGTTTGCGGGCGGTCAGGGCCCGGCGGCCGCCGTTGTGGTCAAGGGCCCGGCGGATCAGCCAAGCCTCGATGCTGCAGAGGCTGGCATGCAGGGACTCGCCGGCGTGGGGGGCCTGGGCGATGGCCTCCATCAGCCCGGTGAGCCGGGGCGAGAGCAGCCGGGGACCAATGCACTCGCCGGTCTCGGCCAGGGCCAGGGCGCGCTGGATCTCGTTTTCGAGTTCGCGCACGTTGCCGGGCCATGCGTGGCTGAGCAACAGCCGGCGGGCCGCGGCCGATAGCTGGCAGCCCGGCTTTTGTTCGCGCTGCCCGTGTTTGTGCAAAAAGTGGTTCGCGAGTTCGAGGATGTCCTCCGGACGCTCGCGCAGGGAGGGCAGGGTGATGGGAAAGACGGCCAGGCGATAGAAGAGATCCTCACGAAAGCGGCCGGCCCGGGTCTCTTCCCCGAGATCGCGGTTGGTGGCGGCGATCACGCGCACATCCACGGGCCGGGGCCGATTGCCGCCCACGGGCAGCACCTCGCGTTCTTGGAGGACGCGCAAGAGCTTGGCCTGGAGGGCGGGGCTGGTCTCGCCGATTTCGTCGAGAAAGAGTGTTCCGCGGTGGGCGAGTTCGAAATGCCCGGGCCGGTCGCGGTCGGCCCCGGTAAACGCGCCCTTGCGGTGCCCAAACAGTTCGCTTTCGAGCAGGGATTCGGGGAAGGCCGCGCAATTGATGGCGACGTAGGTGGCCTTCCGGCGTGGGCCCCGGGCGTGGACCAACCGGGCGACGAGTTCCTTCCCGGTGCCGGTTTCCCCTTGCACGAGCACCGTGGCTCGGGAGTGCGCGGCGCGCCAGATCAGGGCATGGATATCTCGCATGGCGGCGCTCTGGCCCACCACCGACGGCGACTCCGGCGAGTCGGGGTGCCCGGGTTCGGCGCCGGGGACACCGGACATGGACTGCTCGGGAATGGACTGCCCGGGCATCCCTTGTCCGGACATCCCTTGTCCGGACACATCTTGGCCAGACATCCCTTGGCCAGACATCCCTTGGCCAGAGACGGACTGCCGAGGAGTGGGGTGCCCGGAGAGGGCGCGCTCGGCCAGGGCATCCAGCCGGGCCAGCAATTCCCGGCGCAGGTCGCCGGCCGCGCCCGGGCCTGGGGCCAGCAGGACTTCCTGGGCGCCGGTCTCCAGCAACTGGCGGATGGCCCGGGCGACGCTCTCGGTTTCCTGATCCTCCGCTGGGTCTTTGACTTCCAGCCAGGCAAGGACCGGGCCCGCCCCGGGGCGCCTTTGCCACTGGCGCACTTGGTCGATCAGGACATCGGGGTTTGGACCCGCAACCAGGGCGGCATCCAACGTCATGGGGGGCAGGGCCAGGGCGGCTTCGACACTGGGAACCCAGGTGATGTCCAAAGTGGGGGATTCGGCGACTCGGCTTTCGGCGAGACCCTGTGCGGGGCCGATCCAGAGCAGGGAGCGGATGGGTTGCATGGGATTTCCTCTTCAAGTGGGGGGAACCTTTTTGGGGGCTTCCCCCAGGACACTGCAAGGCGGGTGCCGGGCGCACCCATGGCCTAGAGATGCCCTAGAGATGGCCTAGAGGCGAGGAAACGACGCATACGGCCAGGGCTGCCGGGATCCTCCGGCCAGTGGCCGGCGGACTTTGGCGATTGGCCGGCGAACACACGGTCCCTCGTATTGCGTGGTGGACAGGCCCGACTCGCAGACCGGGCAGTTGAGTCTCGACCTTCAGGTCAACTCCGGCGGACTTCCACGCTTTCGCCGTCTTGGACGATGACCGCGGTCGCCATGGCGACAAAGAGGCCGGTTCCCAGGACCCCGGGAATGGCCAGGATGCGGGTGTCGAGGTCGCCCGGATCCGCAATGGCGCTGACCTGGGCGTCGAGGACGAGGTTTCCGTTGTCCGTGACAAAGGGCGCGCCGTTTCCGTCGTTGCGGATCTCGGCCGGGTAGCCGAGCCGGGCGAGGCGATCGAGAGCCAGGGTTTCCGCAAAGGGGATGACCTCCACGGGCAGGCGACCCCGGGCGCCGAGCCTGGCCACGATTTTTTCGGCGCCCACCAGGATCACCAGGCGATCCGAAGACGCTGCGACGATTTTCTCCCGCACCAAGGCGCCGCCGTAGCCCTTGATGACGTCGAGGTTCGGGTCCACTTCATCCGCCCCGTCGAAAGTGACATCGAGGCGTCCGGCTTCGGCCAGGGAGATCAGGGGAATGCCCAGATCTCGGGCCAGGGCTTCGGTGCGCTCGGAGGTGGGCACGCCGCGCACGGTGAGCCCGTCGGCGACGCGCCGGCCCAGGGCGCGCACAAAGGCCTCGGCGGCGCGTCCGGTGCCCAGGCCCAGGGTCTGTCCGTCCTCGACGAATTCGAGTGCCGCCTGGGCGCTGGCTTCCGGGGCCGGGGCGCTCACGCGTTCTTTGTCAGTGCGTCGCGCTTGGTGGCGACTGCGGCGAGCACCTGGTCGAAGGCATCGCAGAAGAGGGCGCAGCCCTTGGTGAGCAACTCGTCGGTGATCTCCTGAAACTCGATGCCCAGTTCGTCCAGGCTGGCCATGATCGCCCGAGCCTCCTGGAGCGTGGCGTCTCCCCGGCCGCACAGGGCATTCGCCACGGTGCCGCCGGTCTTGAAGGCCTCAAAGGTGGCGGCGGGAACGGTGTTGACCGTATTCGGTCCGATCAGTTCGTCCACGTAGAGGGTGGCCGGGAGATCGGGGTTCTTGGTCCCGGTGCTGGCCCAGAGCACGCGCTGGGGACGGGCACCCTTGGCGGCCAGGGCCTCCCATTCCGGGGTGGCCAGGTCGCGCTGGAAACTCGCATACGCGTCCACCGCATTGGCGATGGCGACCTTGGCGAGCAGGCCCTCGAGCTTGGCCTTGCGGTCGGGTTCGGGGGATTCCTCGAACTCGGTGGCCACGCGCTTTTCGATCATGGCATCGATGCGGCTCACAAAGAAACTCGCCACGCTGGCGACCGTGGAGGGATCGCCCCCGGACTCGACAAAGCGCGCCAGGCCCCGCTGGTAGGCGTGGTGGACGCCCTCGTAGTAGCCCACGGCAAAGAGCAGGGTCGCGTTGACGTTGATCCCCTCGGCGATGAGTTGCTCGATGGCCGGCAGTCCTTCGGTGGTGGCCGGCACCTTGATCATGAGGTTCGGGCGGCCGACGGATTCCCACAGGTGCCGGGCTTCGTCCAGGGTTGCTTCGGTCTCGTAGGCGAGGTGGGGCGAAACTTCCAGGCTCACGTAGCCGTCGCTGCGATCGCTGGCATCGTAGACCGGCCGCAACACGTCGCAGCCGAGTTGAATGTCCTGGATGGCGAGGGCTTCATAGAGGGTCTGGGCATCGCTCTCGCCCTGGCCCACCAGGCTCTGGATGGCGGGGTCGTAATCCGAGGAGCCCGCGATGGCTTTTTCAAAAATGGAGGGGTTTGAGGTGACGCCGCGCACCCCGTCCTCTTCCACGAGTCGGCGAAGTTCTCCCGAGAGCAGGAGATCCCGGCTGATGTAGTCGTACCAGAGGCTCTGTCCGTGCTTTTGGACTTCGATCAGGGGGTTGCGCATGGGTGGGCGGGTCCTCGAGGTTTGGGGGTGCGGGGGGGACGAATCCCCATAATGACATCCCTGGGCGGATCGCGCAGTCGGCGATGGGCCCGGGCGCGGAGTTTTTTTTGAGGGTGCCCCCGAGCGGGACGCTTTCAGTGGCTGTCCCAAAAACGGTCGAAGCCGCCGCAATCGAGCTTCTGGAGCGCTGGGGGCGCTTCGGGCGGATCGGCGACGGGGACGGGTTGGTCGTTTTCGAAACGGAGATCCAGCCGGCCATCGTGGTTCGAATCCTCGTCCTGGCGCACCACGCGCTCGTCGGCGTCCAGGTACTGGACCACGTCCGGGCGGCCCTGGCCCCGGGTGTCGATCTCTACTCGCACCCGCTGGCCGTCCTTGTAGATGTCGCGCTGGTCGGCCCGGGGGTCGCTGGACTGTCCGGGCTGGGAAACCAACCAGGTCTCCCGGAGCCTGTCCCCGTCGCGAAAGAGCACGAGGTCGAAGCGGCCGTCGCCGCTGCTGTCCAGGCACTGGCGCTCCTCGCTTCCCGAGGCGTCGAGGAAGATCTTCTTGGTCGGTCGACCGTCGGGTCCGGCGAGTTCCTGGGAGCGGATTCGGCGTTGGCCATCGAAGCTCACCAGCAGGTCGGCCCGGCCATCGAAATCGCTGTCCCGGGCCTGGCGGGTGAGCCGCCCGCCGTCGTCCCCGCCGCTGGCGTAATAGCTCCAGGTGTCCATCCGGCAGTCGCCGTGGGTGTCCTTTTCCTCGGCGATCACGTCGCCCTGCTTGTTGAGCCAACTGGTGACCTCGATGCAGCCCGGTTTCTGGTCGGCGGAGGGGGGCCGGCGGGTTTCGACCCGGCGCGCCACGCCTGCGCGAAAGTGCACAACGAAATCCACCACGCCGTCTCCGCTGCGGTCCTCTTCCCGGCGCAGGATCTGGCCGCCCTCGTCGTTGAAGATCCAGATGTCCGGT
>DUCT01000076.1:0-30535 GCA_012959665.1 Myxococcales bacterium
CGGGGCTCCGAGTCTCGCGAAGGGGGCGCCGGGGCGCAAGCGGAAGGAACGGAGTTGGGCCGTGATGTGCCCTTCTCCTGAGGAAGGGTCGGATTTCACGGTACTCCGAGGGGGCTCGAGAGGGGGCTCGAAAAGGGGGGCCGAAATCAGTTTTGCTTGCCGGCCAGCGCAAGCCCGGCCAGGCCAAAACCGACGAGCAGCGCGGTTTCGGGTTCGGGCACGACGGTGAAGGTCTGCTCGATGGTGGTGATGCTCGCCACTGCTGGGCTTGCACCGGGCCCGCCGGGAGAAATGGAAGCGAAGGCGTCGACATTTTCCATGACGACGTTGATTTGTCGGCTGGGCGAAGTCAGTAATTTCATCCCGGAGTCCATGGAGGATCCTCCGGCACCAAAGTTGTGAGAGAACAGTTGGATCAATTCTAGGGATTTGTTCAAAACGTTCGCATTGAGATTCGCGTAGCCAAGGTCGGTCAGGACGAATTTGGCTCGGATGTTGACCGATTCAATGACCAGGTCCGGGGAAAGGGAGTCGAGGATGGAAACCGAGTAGGAAATAGCTGCTGCCGATGGGCCCATGGAATCGCTCGTATCCATGAAGTCCCCAGTGATCAAGATTCCCGCGTTGCCGTCGCCATCCACGAACATGTCCAGCATGATGTCCTGGGCCTTGGCCATGTCGCCGGTATTCGAATAGGCGAACTGATCGAACTGGAGATCCCCGCTTACCATGCTCTTGCCCGGGGCCAGCAAGTCGGCCAGGGAGAGCGCCTGGGCGGAACTCACGAAGCCCAGGCACAGGCTTGCGCTGATAACAAAGGAAGCGCGCAGTGATCGGAGGAGTGAACGCATAGTTGTTGGCCTTGGGGAGTTGGGGTGGGTATAGGGTTTGGGGTTGGTCACGATCGGCAGTCGATCGGGGATGTTTCCTCTCTTCAGTTCTTCAGTCCGGTCCGACGATGCGCCGCTCGGGGTGCGCTCGGCGAACTCGGGAAGGCGCTTTCGGTCGCCAATCAGTGGTCCCCAAGTAACTGAAATGGCAGATAAAATTAGACTTTTAGAATTTCCAACTCGACTGTATTTTGGACCGTGGGAGAGGAATCCTCGGGCTGCTGACAGGACTTTCCCGGGGCGTCCTTTCCTCGTGCCGTTCGGGTAGTGACCCGTTTCGGCGTAGGCGTCGCCTTGGCCGCTATGGTTTCGATCGGGCGCAGCTTCGGAGAACGCCTCGGCTCATGGATTCCCGAGTATTGAAAATTTCTCCGGTGACTCGGGCTGAGCGACTCGGCAATTGAAGGGAAGAACAGAAATGCTCCACCGTACCGATGACCTACGGATCGAGAATCTCCGACCTTTGATCTCCCCGGCGATTTTGATGGAAGATTTCCCATTGAGCGAAGCCGGCTCGGCCACCGTGGCCGAGGGCCGAAAAGCCGTGGCCGAGATTCTCTCCGGTCGGGACGACCGTCTTCTAGTGGTCATGGGCCCGTGCTCGATTCACGATCCTGCGGCGGGGCTTGAATACGCCGAGCGCCTGGCTGCTTGCCGGGGCGAGTTGGCCGAAGATCTATGTATCGTGATGCGCGTGTACTTTGAGAAGCCGAGGACAATCGTCGGTTGGAAAGGCCTGATCAACGACCCAGATCTTGATGGCAGCTTCGCGATCAATCATGGTCTGCGAACCGCGCGAAGCTTTTTGCTCAATGTTCTTGAGTTGGGCCTTCCCGCCGGAAGTGAATTCCTTGACCCGATTACCCCGCAATTCTACGCAGATCTCGTGGCTTGGGGGGCCATCGGCGCCCGAACTTCCGAAAGTCAGGTGCACCGGGAACTGGCCTCGGGGCTGTCTATGCCCGTGGGATTCAAAAATGCCACCGACGGAAACGTACAGGTGGCCCTCGATGGCATTCGCTCCAGTGCATACCCGCATCATTTCCTGTCGGTGACTAAACAGGGCGTGGCGGCCATTGTGGCCACCCGGGGCAATGAGGACTGCCACTTGATCTTGCGAGGTGGGTCCAGCGGCCCCAATTTCTCGAGCCAGCATGTGGACGAGGTGGTGGGGCAACTCGAAGCGGCGGGTCTCTCGGGCCGGGTAATGATCGATTGCAGCCATGCGAACAGCGGCAAGAACCACGAGGTTCAGGCCGAGGTTGCGCGCCAGGTCGCCGGACAGATTTCGGACGGAAGCCACCGGGTCGCGGGCGTGATGCTCGAGAGCTTTCTCCACGACGGGAACCAGAATGCCGAAGGGCTGGCCCGGGAGGAACTTGTCCATGGCCAGAGCATCACCGACGCCTGCATGAGTTGGGAGCGCAGCCGGCCGCTCCTGGATGAACTCGTAGGGGCGGTACGAAAACGAAGGAATCAGAAGCGTTGATTTCTATCATTGGATCGCTGGCCATGGATTCAGGAAAGGCTCTCGGATGGGGATGAAGGCAAAGTCGATGAAGGCGATCCGCTCATGACACTGCGATCGCCAATTTGCGACTCTTTGAAGATCGACGTGCCCATTGTGCTTGCGGGCATGGGCGGGGCAAGTACGCCGGCTCTCGCGGCGGCTGTTTCGAACGCGGGCGGGCTTGGCGTGCTCGGGGCAGCGGCGGCGGGCCCTAAGGCGTTGCGCGAAATGATTGAGGAGACTCGGAGCCTGACCGACCGTCCCTTTGGCGTGGATACGCTTCTGCCCGCCTCGGTGCGGCGCAAGGATGTGATGAAAGCGCCGGGGGCAGTGCCGGACCTCGCCCCCTATCAGGAATTTACCGCCGAGTTCATTGCACGAGAGGGCCTGCCCCCGGTGAGTGGCGGGGAATTGGCTTCCCTAGCGCCCGGTGAGGACGGTCCGATGATCTTCACCAAGCAATTCTTTGAGGCCCAGATGGAGGTCATTATCGAGGAGCGAGTACCCGTCTACGCGGCGGGGCTCGGGGATCCTGGCCCATGGATGGACCGGCTTCACGCCAATGGGACCTTTGTCATTGCGGTGGTGGGCAAGGTTCTTCATGCCCAGCGCGTCGCCGGGAGTGGCGTGGACATGATCGTGGCCCAGGGCCACGATGCCGGTGGCCACAATTCTCCGGTGGGAACCATGGCGCTGATCCCCCAGGTCGTGGATGCAGTGGACGTGCCTGTACTCGGGGCCGGCGGAATTATCGACGGACGCGGCGTAGCGGCGGCCATGATGTTGGGTGCGGCCGGTGCCTGGGTGGGCACGGCCTTCCTGGCCACCGAAGAGGCGGGCATTCATGATTTTCAGAAGCAAGCGCTGGTGGACTCCGGCGAATCCGATACTACGGTCTCTCGGGTGTTGACGGGGAAGCCCGCTCGCATGATCAAGAGTCTCTGGTCCCAGGCTTGGGAAGAAGCCGAGATTGAACCTCTGCCCATGCCCTTCCAGTCGATTGTGTCGGCCCCCGCCATGGCGGCGGGCATCCGGGCTCGGCGAGCCGATATTCTGCCTGGCTTTGCTGGTCAGGGTGTCGGGGGAATCCGGTCGGTTCGCCCGGCTGCGGAGGTTCTGGAGTCCATGGCTCGTGAGGCCGAGCAGGTTTTGAAGGGCGCGTCGGACTTCCTCTGAGCGGACCCCTTCTCAGCGGACTTTCTCTCAGCGTCTCAGTGGACTCGCTCTGAGCGGATTCCCTCTGAGAAAGTCAGCAGGCAGAAAGTCAGCAGGCGCAACCCATCGCGAGCCGCTTACTTTTTGGCCGGCGGAAATTGGCCGAGAATTTTCTCGACAGCGTTTCGGACGAGTTTCTCGCGCTCTTCGGGAGTCGATGCCCGGCGGACTCGGCTCTGTCCTGTCCCTCGCCATATCAGGCTGCGAGTTTCGGGATTCACGAAATCGAGCATCAACGTACCTTCCTCGTATTGTGAAACCGTCGTTTGGTTCGGGTAGCCGCCGATGGGGCCCCCCCAAGCGCCATAGCCAAAGCCGTACCCGTAGCCATATTGGGTGGTGTCGACCTGAAGTTTCTGCTGCACGCCAATATGCTGGGAGATCAGGAAGTCAGCCTCGGCTCGCGGAACTCTGGCCAGTCCCTTGGTCGCGAGTACTCCGTCCACCGACCGTTCGATTCGATCGGTGAGGAGGGTGTTCTCCGCGATCGTGGGCGCCTCGTTGGGGTTTGGTTTTTCCATCCAGCTGTACGACTTCAGCTTGGAGAAGTCCACGGCGGGGTCGTAGTCGTCATGGACCTTGACCGTGGAACAGCCGAGCACAAGGCTTCCTGCCACGACGATCAAGAGAGCTATTTGGGGGATACTGCTTCGCTGTCGCCTGTACTGATCCATGGTGTTCTCCGTTTTTGGTCAACTGCCCGGGAAGTCTCCCGCGGATTGAAAGCGCCCCTCTCGGTCGGGGCTTTCGCCGTCATTCAACTGGGTTTGAGTCGGTTTCGCTGGGAGCCTGAATTCCATGCTTCTGGGCACGGTAGCGAAGTTTCTGGCGAGTCGTGCCCAGGCTGCGGGCTGCCGCGGTGGCGTTGTAGTTCGACCGCTTGAGGGCCACCCGAATGATATGTGCTTCCATTTCCTCGAGAGTTAGGCTGCCGTCAAGGGGAAGGGTCAGGGCACCGTTGTTGTTTTCCGACGTCGGAGTGGGGGCTTGGCCCGGGAGTTGGAGCCATCGCTCGGGAAAATCCGGGCCCTCAGAAAAGAGCACGCAGCGTTCGATCACATTTCGGAGTTCGCGAACGTTTCCGGGCCAGTTGTGGCTCTTGAGCGACTTCCATGTGCTCTCGGAGATATTTCGTACGCTTTTCCCTGCGATGTGATTGAACTCGTCGACAATCAGCGGGACGAGTTCGTCGAGATCGCCGATACGGTCGGAGAGCGAGGGCAACACCAGTTCGAAAACGGAGAGTCGGTGGTAGAGGTCGGAGCGAAACTCTCCCGCGGCAATGCGCTCAGTCAGGTTGCGGTTGCTGGCAGCGATAATTTGAACGTCGACACTCATCTCCTTGTCGGAGCCGAGCGGGCGAACGCGTTGATCTTCGATGACCTTGAGAAGTTTCGACTGGAGGTCGATATGCATCTCGGCCAACTCGTCCAGAAAGAGAGTGCCGCCATCGGCCTGCTGTATCAGGCCGCGACGTTTCTGTTTTGCTCCGGTGAACGCTCCGGCCTCATGGCCGAAGAGTTCGGATTCAAGGAGCTCCCTGGGAAGCGCCGCACAATTCACCTCCACCAGGGGTTCCTTGTATCGAGGCCCACTGTTGTGGAGAATGCGGGCGACGAGCCCCTTGCCCGTTCCAGTTTCCCCGCCGATGATGAGCGCGCTGATGGAGACATTGATCAGACGGTTCAAGACATCTCGGACTTCGCTAGCCGCGTTGCTTGACCCGATAAAATTGGAGACCGGGTAGGCCCGGTTCTGGTTGTGGGCATGGTCGTGGAGTCTGCGCTGAGCCTGTGCGCTCCGGGCCGCGCTGGTGACCACTAGGTCTAGTCTTTTTTGATCGCACGGCTTTTCGAGGAAATCGTAGGCGCCGATTCGAAGTGCGCGAACCGAATCGGCAACGGTTCCATAACCGGTGAGGAAGAGCCACTCGGAGCTTTGCTGGTGGTCTCTGCACTCCTCCAGCAGGTCCAGGGCATTTCCGTCAGGAAGATTCATATCCGAGACGACGACCAAGGGAACCAAGCCGTCCTCCATCAGCGCCTTCCGGGCGCCGGATAGATCGCGGTGGAGGACTACGTCCCAACCCTCACGGGAGAAATGCCGAACAAGTTCGGTCCCGAGAAAATCCTCGTCTTCGATTAGAAGAAGTGTGTCAGCCATGATGACTGGCTGACGGTAGCAATATCGTTACCAGCGCGCCGGATGCCGAACTGCCGGAGGGAGCGTTGGATAATTCGATTCGCCCGCTCATTTCCCGAACGAAGCGTCTGGCCGTAGCAAGGCCAAGTCCTCTTCTCGGTTGGTTCTCGGAGCCAGAGGGGAGAGATCCTCCACTCAGGATGGTTTCGGGAAATCCGGGGCCGCTATCGAGGACCACCAGAGCGACGTATTCCGCCCGAGTCTTGACTTCCAGTCGAACCCATCCCGGGTTGTCGCCGATGGCCTCGATCGAGTTTGTCACGATATTCGAAAGACAACAGCCGAGGCGATTGGGCGGCAGATGGCAATGGATGCCCGGCTCGATGTCGTACTCCAGTTGAATGTTGTCCGGGATCTGAAAGCGCAGAAGTTCGAAAATTTTCTCAGTCCACGGGGCAAGGTCTATGGACTGGGAGAGTTCGGGTTCATTGCGCGCTAGGGCTACGGCCTGGGTGAGAATGTCCGTGACCCGAACCGCCTCCGAAGAGAGAGCCGCCAACCTTTCGCGTAGTTCGTGGTCCGCCGCCTCGGAGGTCAGATTGGCCAGGCTCATTTGGATTCCCGCCATGGGGTTACGAATTTCGTGGGAGATGGACGCGGCGAATTCCGCCGTGACGGCGGTTTTCTCGGCTTGAGCGAGTTCTCGCTGTCTTCCCAGGAGTTCAGCCGCACTCTTCGCTTCGGCCGGGTTGGGGGCTTGCTGGGTTTTGTCGGGGCTCTTCTTTGGGGAGGCCGGATTTGGGGAGGTCGAAGAGGGGGCGCGAACGAGCAGTGTGGAACCCGCGAAGGCCAGCAAGAAAGCCAGCGGCACGACGGTCACGGGCTTCAGCAAAATGGAGGGGTTCTCCCCGGAACGAAGGAGCCGCTGCTCCTCGGCAGAGCGCAGATGGACCTGCCCGATGCGCTCGCGCGCGATCTGTTTCTCCTGATGCCAGGCCATGCCTGCGAGGGCCAGGCCCGCGAGCAGGATAAGGAAAGCCCCAGCGGTTTTCGGGGAGAGGAAATGGGCCGTTAAGTGATTGCGGTTCATTGTCCTTTTGAACGCTTGTCCGTTTGGATGCTGCTTTGAATACTGCGTAGCGGGTTGTCGAAGGCGGACTGTGAAGGCCGGTTGTCGAAGGTGGATTGTCGAAGGTGGTTTGTAGATATTGAATTGTGAAAGTCGGGTTGTGGATGGTGGACTGGCCCGGGTTTCCGTTCAGTTGGGCCGCGGATGGAGTCGGAGCTTCGGTGATTTTTCGTGAAGCGGTAGCCAGCATAGCGTGCTTGCCGATGCACGAGAGGAGGGTTTCGTCTTGGTATTGCATGGCGAGGCATGCATGGCGGGTCTTGATTGCCGGGCCCTGATTGCCGGGAGTCGGTTTTACCAAAAAACGCGCCCACCCGGGCTTGCGGTGGACGCGTTCTTTTGAGTGACGAGTTCTTGTGGTTTGACAGGAAGAATGCTGATTTTACTCAGCAGGGATCGTTCAGGCAGTTGGAAATTGATCTAGGAGAATTCGTTTGTGCGATTGTACAGGTGGCGCGATTTTTACGGGTTGCTGGGACAGAATGTCGAGTTCGGGCTTGTTGCGCGCGAGCATCAAGAGCGGTTTCCCAAACTCTTGTTGTTTGCGTCGAATCGTAAAGGCTCTCTTGCGAACCCACTGAATGGATCTTGGGGCTTCGAGCTTTGCGACGATGTCGGGACCGGAAGGAGGCGTTCCGCGATTGGCCACAAGTTGAAGGTAGGTGCACAGGAATTCCTTCTCATGGGCCGTGAACTCGGGCTCCGTTTTGAGACTGCGAAGCCACTTGGAAGCTTGTCCGGCGAGTACGAGAGGCAGGCGATCACGGTCGATCTGCTTCCAGCGGATGCTGTGAACTAGCACGTGGATGACGCTTCGATCGATATTGCCGATGTTCTCGCCGAGTTGTGCGGCGGACGGGTGGGCGTACTCGTTTTCTTCGAGCAGTTCGATGTAGGCCCGTACCACCAGAGTTTCCTTGGGGCTGAAGGCGTCTTCGATCAGGCTGGTGTGGAGGTCTTCCAATAGCATTTGCTCGATACTCACGTTCTCACGCGTCGTCCGGAAGTTGCGGACCTTTCCCGGGCTTCGTCCTTCCCGGTCAAATCGCTGGGCTGGGGACCGGCTGGTTTCGTCCAAAGCGCAGAATTGCTCGGGCTCGGGATAGTCGACCAGAAGTTTCTCGGATGTGAAGGTGTAACTCTCCACCCTGTAGCTGACTTGGTCGCCGGAGAGGGCAGCGGGGCGAAGAGTCTGGATGCGGAGTTGCCCGAGGGCGAGCAACGGAGCCCCCGACGTTTGTTCTTGTTTGCTTCCCGAGGAGGCCAGTGGGTCGCCCTGAAGAGGGCTGGACCCCGAGTGCACTTCGAGGTTTTGCCGACCCCTTTCGAGTTTATAGATGGCGGTTTCCGAGGCCTCTGAATTCTCGTGGGTCAGAAGAACCTGGACCAGACGAAGATTTCGCCGGACCAGGGTTTCTTCGTAGGTGCTCACGCACTCTCCTTGGGGGTTGATCAGCGCGGCCTCCCGGGTCTTCGGGCATGCGATCAAGTAGCTGGGTTTGTTGGGGTTCAGGTTGTTGTAGTGGTCAAGGATCATGGCTGCGGCTTCCTCCGGATTGCTATTCGCGGGATTCGGGGCTAGAGCACTAGTCGTTCTCGGTGAGGTGAATGGATCTATCTAAGTGGGATTAATGGATCTAATTGCATTTGCCGTGCCAATGCGAAATTCTTCGGAATGCAATGATTTCAAGCAGTTAGGATGTGCCGGGGTTTGCCCTCAGTGGTTCATACGAACCTTCGGGGCGGCCCGTCTGTCCCATTTGGGCCGCATCCCGAAGCCGGCTTGGGTCACTCCTCACGGGAAGTCGGGGGGATGGGCTCGGCCCCAGGGAGCACCGGGTGCCTTGGAGGGGCCGGGAGGGAGAGCGGCTTAGGGGGTAGCCGCAACGAGTTGCTGGAACTGCTGGTGAATAGTCTTGCTGCGAAAGGGCTTCGATATGAAGCTCGTACGGTCGTCTTCGATGTCCTTGATTTCGGCCATACTGGGATGAGTCTTCTCAAAATGGAGGGGGTCGAATTCTTCCTGGATTTCTTCGGAGCCGGCCGACCCCAGGGCGATGATGGACTCAGTGAGGATCTCTGCGTCCTGGATCGCCGCCGTCCGGGTGACATGCTGACCCAAGTCACTCGGGCTCCAAACCGTGGCGGCGAGTCCCAGCGTCGCGATCACCAGCAGAGGGGAGGTGGGATTCCGGGCGACGGAGTAGAGATTCTTGGTCCTGTTTTTGTTCGCCATCGGAACGAGCCCCTGATTTTTTCAAAAGTGGAATCGCGCGATAACGAAAGCCCCCCGCGTCTTAATTCCTTTGGGGAAAGCTGAACGCAACTCACAGGCCAAAGCCTTCTCAGGGATTAAATTGATACAAATCAGGATCTTGAAAGATTCTGTGTCCAGCCGGTGTGGCTTAAATAGATATCTTCTGATCGAATTCGGCCGAAATGAATCACTTTTACCCTGGCTTGGGACAAGCCGGGGCGGCCTGGAATTTTAGTGTGATCGCCCCACCCGGATCGTTGAGCTTCAGGGCCTCAAGGCGTTGCGCCGGCCAGGGGCTTGCTCGGCGTAAAGCGCACGGGCATTGCCTCGATCCCCGTAATGAAGTTCGAGGCGCGCTGGGGGAGTGCGCCGTCGGCGGCCAGTTCGAGATCCGGCAGCCGTCGGGTGAGCTCTTCAAACATGATTTGCAATTCCAGCCGCGCCAGGCTCGCTCCCAGGCAATGGTGCGTGCCGTAGCCCCCGAAGGCGACATGGGGGTTCGGGCTTCGTGTCACGTCCAGAATGTCGGGGGACTCGTAGACTCTTTCATCGCGATTGCCCGAGGGGTAGAGGAGCAGCAATCGATCTCCCTCGCGCACCCTCTGGCCCCGCAACTCCGTGTCTCGTGTGGCAGTGCGGTTCATGTTCTTGATGGGCGAGACCCAGCGCAAGAGTTCTTCCACGGCGGTGGGAATCCTTGCGGGGTCGTCGATCAGTTTCTGGCGCTCGCCGGGGTTCTCCATCAGGGCAAGGGTTCCTTCGGTAATGACGTGTCGGGTCGTTTCATCACCGCCCACAAGGATCAACAGGGATTCGTGGATCAGTGCCTCTTCGTCAAGGCTGTGCCCGTCGATCTCGGCATGAACCAGAGTCGAGAGCAAGTCGTCGCTGGGTTGCTCTCGTCGGGTTGCGATGGCTGCCAGGGCATAGGTGGCGTATTCGATTCCGGCCTGTTGGGCGCGTTCCTGGAGTTCGGGGCTGGCGGTGGCGGATGTCGAGGCCAGCATGTCCTCAGACCAACCCAGGAGGGTTTCGAAATCCTCCTCGGGCATGCCCAGCATGTCGCCGATCATGATCAGGGGCAGCGGCGCAGCAATGTCACGAACAAACTCGCACTCGCCGCGTTCGCAAACCGCATCGATCAATCGGTTCGTGATGCGGCGAATTTTCGAGCGGCTGTCCTCCAGACGTCTGGGAGTGAAGCCACTATTAACCAGATTCCTCCGGCGCTTGTGATTGGGGTCGTCCATGTTGATCATGGAGGGGATCAGGATCCCCGGCTCCGGGCGCGAACTCTTACCCGAGCAAAAGGTCTCCGGGCTTTTGGAGACCGTCATGATGTCCTCGTGAAGAGTCACTCCCCAAATGTCGCCGACTTTGTCGTAATAGAGAGGGGCATTGGCGCGCATCCACGCATAGTGGTGGAGCGGTTGGTCAATATAGAAATTGCCGTCCAGAAGCAGAATCTCCGGTCGGGTCGGATGGTCGGGCATCTTCAACACCTCTCTACTTTGACTTGCCTTGATCGGCCCCTGCTTGACTGGGCTCCGCCGGCTATTTGCGCCTTGCGGCCCGGCGGAGCTTGGTCGCTGGCAGTGCTCCTGGGAGCCTTCTTCGTCGTGTGAATCCGCTTTGAAGCCCGAAGGTAGGCATTCGCACCAGCTTCGCATCTGGGCGGCGTTCGAAATTCCCGGCCAGGCTCTTGTCGACCAGGCTCTTGTCGATCCACGCCCTTGTCATTGGAGGCACCGGGCCCACCGGGCCCTTTATCGTCAACGGACTCCGAGAGCGCGGCTACGGGTGACGATTCTCCACGGGACAGCGCGCGGTCGAGAGGCTGCGCCCGGCGGCGGTTGTTGCCTAAGTCCGGCTTTCAAGCCGACTCTTCGTCGAGGACCCGTCCGGCTTCAAGGCGGTGCTTCTGGACTTTGCCCAAGGCATTTCGGGGGAGGGCCTCGATGCAGTGGACCAGGCGCGGGTGTTTGTACGGGGCCAGGCGTTGGGAAAGAAAGGCGCGAACTTCCTCGGCGCTGATTTCCACTCCGGGCAGGGCAACCAGATAGGCCGTAATGGCGTCGCCCCACTCGGCAGAGGGGGTGCCGACAACCGCGCATTCGGTGATCCCGGCGTGTTCGGCCAAGGCTTCTTCGACTTCGCGCGGGTAGACGTTGTAACCCCCACTGATCAGCAACTCCCGGGCGCGTCCCGAGATGACCAAGTACCCCGCATCGTCGAGCCGGCCGAGATCGCCGGTGCGAAAAAAGCCGTCCTCCCGGAAGGCTTCGGCGTTGGCCTCGGGGCGCTCCCAATAGCCCCCAAAGACATTGGCACCGCGCACTTCGATTTCGGCGGGATCGCCTGCCAACCGGATTTCAACGCCGGGCAGAGGCAACCCCACGGTGCCCGGCCGGCGTTCTCCGTCCACGGGGTTGGAGGCCAGCATGACGGTTTCCGTCATCCCGTAACGCTCGACGATTTGCTGGCCCGTGAGCGACTCGAAGCGGGTGTGGAGTTCGGCGGGTAGGGGGGCGGAGCCCGAAACGCAAAGTCTGAGCCGATTCATCTCGCCGACCCGGGTGCTTTCGACTAGGCGATGATAGAGGGTGGGCACGCCGAAAAACAGGGACGCTTCGTGTTCGGCGATGGCCTCGAAAACGGCGTTGGGTTCAAAGCCAGGGAGCACCACGGCACTGGCCCCGGCGTGGAGGGTTCCGTGCAGCCCAACCCCGAGCCCGTGCATGTGAAAGAGCGGCAGAGCGAGTACTAGTCGGTCCATGGGGGTCCAGCGCCAGGCCAGGCGCAGCGCTTCGACGCTGGCCAGGAGATTCGCGTGGGAAAGAACGGCCCCCTTCGGTTGCCCTGTGGTGCCCGACGTGTAGCCGATGAGCGCGGGATCCATGGGACTCGCCGTATCGAGTTCGGGGGCCGGGGCGTCGGCCAGGGGCAGGTCGGGCGAAAGAACGCGAATGCTGTTGTCCTGGTCTCGAATCCAACGGCCGCGCTGGGGATCGTCGACGATGGCGGCCCGGGGCCGGGCGTCGGCCACCAGGTGCGCGACCTCGGCCTGGCGATACGCGGTGTTGGCGGGCACCACCACCCACCCACCGCGAAGACAGGCCACATGGGCGATTACCAACTCTGCACTGCTCGCCGCGGAAATCAGGACTCGATCGCCGGGGACCAGCCCGGCCCCGTGGAGCCGACCCGCAGCCCGTCGCGACGCTGCCTCCAGTTCCCCGTAGCGGATTGTCCGGTCGCCGGCGAAG
This sequence comes from Myxococcales bacterium, assembly GCA_012959665.1. Lineage (GTDB taxonomy): Bacteria > Myxococcota_A > UBA9160 > UBA9160 > UBA4427 > JAZXM01. Next base: position 12,410 of record DUCT01000076.1, read on the forward strand.
AATAGGCAGGGCCGCTCGGGGGTTGTATTCCAGTGGACGCCCCAGGATCGGACCAGGGAGCCCAGCCCTCCCCCCGTGGGGTCGAACTCGGTGCCCGGGTTCAATGGGCCTTTGTCGGCGGGTTGCATCCCGAGGGTCCTCCGTGATTCGCGGATTCCCGCGATGGCCCGGGCGCAAGCATACCCGGCAGTCCCCGGGGTTTCCCGGCCCGGGAGGGGCCTGGGAAGAGATTGGCTCTCCCGGGCGCCCATTGGCCGGGTCCGAAATTTGATTGCGTGCGGGCCTGTGCTAACCCTCTTCCGACCTAACGGTGTTATACCACTGAAACAGCGTTAGGAGCCGCTCCACGGTGCGCCCGGGGGCAGGCGTTGTTTTCACTCGTATTCAGTCATGAGGTTTGCCAATGGCCCCCCCTGCCGAAGCCGCCGCGTTGCGACGCCAGCAAAATCGAAGCGATGCCCGCCGCACGATCATTGACGCCACCGAGGCCCTGCTCACCGAATCGGGTCTGGGGGGGTTCTCCATGCGTGCCCTGGTCCAGCAATGCGGGTACTCGGCCCCCACGATCTATCACTATTTTGGGGACAAGCCGGGGCTGATCGATGCGGTGCTCGAGGCGAGGCTCGAGGATCTGGTCCGGGAAATTGAGCAGGCGCCCAGTGATGGCAACCCGGTGCTTCAGGCCCGGGCCCTGTGTTTGGTCTTCGCACGCTGGGGCCTTCGCAATCCGACGCACTACCGCTTGATGAACGAGCCCAGAGGTCGCGAACTGCCCCCGGACTCCGCGCACCAGCGTGCTGTGGACCTGATGTCGGAACCTCTGAATGCGCTGATTCAGAATGGCCAAATAAGCGAAGCACAATGCCAATTGATCCGGCAGTCGCTGTGGGCCTGCTTGCACGGACTGATCTCTCTACCCGCCGTGCACCCGGATATGGAGTGGAGTTCTGATCTGTTGGAAATCAGCGTGGACGTGCTTCTGGGAGGCTGGTTGGCGAAATATTCCGAGCCGGGCGATTGGGGGGGGATAGCGGATGAGAGTTGAAAATCGAAGAGGAACCACCATGCACTTGAAGCCGCGTGAGATTCAATCTGCAATTGTCGCCAGCCTGACAGTCATTTTTCTGGTTGTCGGCTGTGGTCAAGAGTCGGGCGGGCCGGCCCAATCCCAATCCGCCCCGCCCGTGATGGTTGCCCGCGTCGTGGTTCGCGACGTAGTCGATCGGATTACGGCCACGGGGCAACTCGTGGCCAAGGCCGAAGCAACCATCGCCGCCCAGATTCCCGGCCAAGTGACGGGGATCACCGTAGAGGAGGGGGATGCGGTTAGCGAGGGCCAGATCCTTTTGGAAATCGATCCCCAGCGCAGGGAACTCGAACTGGCAAGCGCCGAGGCGCAGTTGGCCGAGGCCAGTGCTCAGGTGGTGGAGACTTGGCGCGGCATGGACCGGATTCAGAATCTCAACAAGAGGGATGCGGCGTCCCAGTCGAGACTCGATGAAGCGCGGACTGCGCTGAAACTCGCGCATTCGCGCAAGAATGCCAACGAGGCCCGCGTCGGCCTGGCGAGGCGCGCTCTGGCCGACGCCTCGGTCCGCACGCCCTTTGCCGGGTTGGTGGCCCGGCGCAGTGTGAGTGTCGGTGAGTACTTGAGCGTGGGGCTGCCCCTTTTTGAAATCGTGACCCTCGATCCCATCGAGGCGGAGTTCTCGGTGGCGGAAGTGGATTCAGGGCTTGTTCGGCCGGGACAGAAAGTCGAGGTCAGCCTCGCTCCCTTTCCCGATGAGCGTTTTGCTGCGGTTGTAACCATGGTTTCCCCGACCATTGACCGCCTGACCCGTACCCTGCGCGTTAAAGCGGAACTCTCCAACGGGGCCGGCCGACTGCGGCCTGGGCTCTTTGCCCATGTCGAGTTGGGGGTGAGCGAACGCGGCGGCGTCGTTATGGTGCCCGAAGAAGCCCTGCTTCAGCGCGCCGAAGGTGCTGTTCTCTACCGTATGGTGGGAACGGATCGGGTGGAGCGGGTCCGCGTCGTGACGGGTGTATTCGCTGACGGTTGGGTCGAGGTAATGGGCAAACTCGATGCCAGCGATCGGGTGGTGGTACGCGGCCAGGCCAATCTGCTCGACGGCGGCGTGGTCTCCATTCGCGGCCGAGATGGGCGCCCTGTTGATCAGCCCCAAGTGGCGGCGCCGGCTTCCACCTTGGTTTCGGGGGTAGACGGTTGACCCTTTCGGATCTTTCCATCGAACGTCCTGTCCTCACCTGGATGATGATCCTGGCGCTGATCGTGTTTGGCGTGCTCGGATACAATCGCCTGGGCGTTGACCAGTTCCCCAATATGGAATTCCCCGTGCTTTCGGTGACGTCTCTTCTGGACGATGCGACGCCCGAAGGCATCGAAGAAGATGTCACCGATGTCCTCGAGGAGGGTTTCAACACCATCGCGGGTGTCCGCAAGATCTCTTCCACGAGCTTCCGCGGAGCTTCCATGATTCAGGTCGAGTTTGAACTCGGGACCGATCTGGACGTCGCGGCCCAGGAAGTCAGGGATAAGGTCGCCCAGGCGCGCTTCGAACTTCCGGCAGAAGTCGAGCCCCCCATGGTGAATACCTTCAATCCCAATGATCAACCGGTGCTCTGGATTCCACTCAAGACCAACAAGAGCTCGGTGGCCACCATGGAGGTCGTCAAGCGACAGATCAACCCGCGCTTCGAAACGATCCAAGGGGTCGCCGGGGTCGCGATTTTCGGCGGACTTGAGCGCAATATCCGAATTTGGCTCGATGGCGATGCCCTTCGGGCACGGCGGCTTTCGGCCATCGATGTCTTTCAGGCATTCAAGCGGGAACACGTTGAATTGCCGGCGGGGAAGGTGGAAGGAAATCGGGTCGAGTACGCCGTGACCACGGACGCTGAGTTCGAGAGCATTCAGTCCCTGGAGCGGATGGTGGTGAGCCAGGTCGATGGCGCCCCAGTCCTGCTGCGCGACGTGGCGCGGGTCGAAGACGGAGCGGAAGATGAAAAGGTCGTCGCCCGTTACAACGGGGCTTTAACCGTGGGTCTGGGTATTCGCAAGCAATCGGGGGGGAACACGGTAGGAATCGTCGATGAGGTTCTTCGACGGATCGACGAAATTCAGCTTGTCCTACCCGAGGGCATCGAGTTCGAGAACCCGGACGGATTCATCGACTTCTCGAGGGGGGTGCGCGAAGCCGTCGCGGAAACCCAATTCACTCTAGTGGTGGGCGCGCTGCTGGCCGTGCTCACGGTATTCGTCTTCCTGCGCCGGACCCGCCCCACGCTGATCGTTGCCTTGGCGATACCGATTTCGCTGGTGGCGACCTTTGGACTGGTCTGGCTTTTCGGCTTCACCCTGAACACCATGACCCTGCTGGGAATGACCCTGGCCGTGGGCGTCGTGATCGATGATGCCATCGTGGTGCTCGAGAATATCGAGAGGCATCGAGAGCAGGGCGAGACCGCCCGGATGGCGGCCAAGAAGGGCACCCGGGAAATCGCCTTTGCGGCCACCGCTGCGACAATCTCGGTGGCGGCGGTCTTCATCCCGGTCGTCTTTGTCGAAGGGCTCGTGGGAAGTTTTCTCGGTGAGTTCGGGCTGGTGGTCGCCGGGAGCGTGATGATCTCGCTCTTTGTTGCCTTGACCGTCACCCCAATGCTGGCCGCCCGCATGCCCGCCCCGAAGCCTCGCAAGCCGAAGAGCATTTATGCCCGCCTTGAGCGCGGCTTTGAGAGCTTGGAGAGTGGCTACCGCCGGACCTTGGATCTGAGCCTTCGCCATCGTGCTCTGACCGCGATCGCCACACTGGCTTCCCTGGGGTTGGCCGCCCTCTTCGGGATGGAACTCAAGCGCGAATTCTTCCCCCCCTCGGATGAGGGGATCTTTTTCAGTAACTCCGAGGCACCGCCCGGAACCTCGTTGGCGGCATCTCTGGAATACATGCAGCAGGACGAGGCTTGGTTTCTGGCTCAACCCGAGATTGTTGGAATTTTCTCTGCAGCGGGGACCGGGGGCGGCTACGACCCGACCAGTCGGAGCAATCGCTCGATGATCTTCGGAACTCTCGCAAGCAGCGAAAATCGCAGCCGGAGCGTCATGGAGGTGATCGCCGCCGCGCGGGAGGATCTGGGTTCGATACCGGGAAGGCAGATCCGTATTTTTAATCCGGGTGAGTCGATGATGAGCCGCGGCGGCGGTTTCGACGTGGATCTGCGGGGCAACCTTCCCCTCGAGGAACTCGATCGAATCTCGGATGAGTTCATTGCCGCGCTGGCACTCATTCCGGGGTTCGTCGATCTCGACAAGAGCCTGAAACTGGGCCTCCCGGAACTCACTGTGAAGCCGGATCGAGAGAAGGCGGCCGCCATGGGGGTCGATGCCCGGGCCATCGCCCAGACGATCCAGATGATGGTGGGCGGAATGGACGTGGGCACTTTCAAGGAAGAGGGTCGTCGCTACGACATCCGTATGCGGGTGGAGGGAGAAGACCGTGCGGATCCCGAGGCCATTGGCGAACTCTACGTTCGCAACCGCAACGGAGAGCCCGTGGCCCTACGCAACCTTGTTTCTGTGGAGTTGGGCGCCGCGCCCTCGGAGATTACGCGAATCGACCGCCAGCGCAGTGTCAACATCAGCGCCAACCTCCAGGGCATCAAACTTGCCGATGCGGTGCAGCACGCCCAGCGGGTAGCGGAAGAGGTTCTGCCCCCGGGCATTGGGCTTGCGATGTCCGGAGAGGCCGAGGCGATGCAGGAGGGCAATGAGCAGTTTGGCCTGGCCATGGGGCTCGGAATTCTCGTGATCTACATGATCCTGGCGGCCCAGTTCGAGAGCCTCGTTCATCCCCTCACCGTGATGCTGGCTCTTCCCCTCTCTCTGGTGGGTGCCCTGGGCGGGCTCCTACTCTTCGGTCACAGCCTGAACATCTTCAGCATGATCGGCATCATTCTTCTGCTGGGGCTGGTGACCAAGAACTCCATTCTGCTGGTCGATTATGCGAACCAGTTGCGCCGGGGCGGCATGGATAAGGTCGAAGCCATGCGAACCGCGGCGCCGATTCGTATGCGCCCCGTCTTGATGACCGCCATCTCGATGATCTTCGGTGTTCTCCCCGCCGCGCTGGGAATCGGTCCGGGGTCCGAGACTCGAGCCCCCATGGCGATCGCGACCGCCATGGGCATGTTTTCCTCGACCCTTCTCACTCTGCTTGTCATCCCCGTCTTCTACCTTCTCCTCGACGACGCTGCCGAATGGTTCAAAAAGATTTTTCGTCAGATCTTTGGGGGCTCGAGGGCCGCCGAGGCGAAGGCCGTTGAAAACTGAACACCCCCGCGATATTCCCCGAGTGGGATGAATCCTCTACCCTGACTGCACGGGGGGGGGAGAATGGGCGGCAAGGATCGGCGGCAAGAATCGAGGGAACGAATTGGGCCGGCAGAGCGACTCAGGGCGGGAGGATTTGCCCGATGAGCCGGCTCGGTTGTTTTGAAATTCCCGCAAGCTGTGTCCGGATCGTCCTGGGGACGGTGTTGGGGCTGCTCTCGATCCAGGTTGGCCCCGCATTGGGCCAGGTGGCTTGGGAGTCGGCGCCGCGCTTTGTCGAGGCCGACCAGGCGTACATGGAACGCGCCGACCCCGCGCGAATTACTTTTGCCAATCAACGTTATGAAGCCCTCTATCGGGCCGATCCCGGGGATTGGGAGGCCGCCTGGCGGGTGGCCATGACCTGCTATTTCCTGGGTGACCGGGTGGCGGAGGAGAAGTCCGAGCAGGAGGCGTTCTTCGCCCGGGGACGGGACGTGGCCCTGGAAGCCTCAAAACTGAACCCCGACTGCGCGCCCTGTCAGCTACTGGTGGGAATCAATATGGCGCTTTACGGCGAATCCGTGGGCGTGGTGAAAATGATCTTTACCCTGCGATCGATTCGCTCGCATCTCCGCCGGAGCCTGGAACTCGATCCCCACTTTGCCGAGGGGGCGGCGGCCCGAACCCTGGCGACGGTCGACGAGGTCGTGCCCTTCTTCCTGGGCGGATCGAAGAAGCGCGCTCGCAAATACTTCGAAGAGGCCCTGGCCATCGATCCGAGCGAGCCGCTCAACTACGCCTATTTTGCTCGCTTTCTCCAAAAGCGCCAAGAGTTCGGCGCCGCCCTAGTACTGACCGAGCGCGGCCTGGAAATCCCTCGTCCGTCTTCGGAACGCGTGGAGTCCCGGGCGGGTTGGGATCGGCTGGAGCGGATTCGGGCTCAATTGAAACTGGAAATAAAAAAATCAAAGCCCCCCCCCGGTCGGCGGAAAAAACCGGGGCAGAAAAAGCGACGCTGAGGGAGGGGCCTTGGATGGCGTAGGGCCCGGCAAAGGCCGGAAACTGGCTGGTGGGGGAAGTGTAAATTGAGCGCAAGCGACCTTCACTACCGAAGCGCCACCGAACTGACCGCACGAGTCCGCTCGGGTGAACTCTCGGCTCGGGACGTCGTCAAAGCCCATCTGGCTCGCATCGAAGCCGTCAACCCAAAGCTCAATGCCATCGTGACCCTTGTTCCCGAGCGTGCGCTGAACTGGGCGGCCGAGGCCGACGAGCGCCAGGCCCGGGGAGAAGCGCTGGGTCCGCTCCATGGGCTGCCCATCGCCCACAAGGATCTTGTCATGACCGAGGGCATTCGCAGCACGTCGGGCTCTCGGCTATTCGCCGATCACGTGCCCGGCCAGGACGACCTCATCGTCCAGCGCCTGCGGGCGGCGGGCGCCATTACCTTGGGCAAGACCAACGTGCCGGAATTCGGGGCTGGATCCCAGACCTACAACGAGGTCTTCGGCGAAACGCTCAATCCCTGGGACCCCTCTCGCACCTGCGGCGGCAGTAGCGGCGGGGCGGCGGTGGCCCTGGCGACGGGCATGGTTCCGATTGCCGATGGCAGCGATATGGGGGGGTCCCTGCGCAATCCGGCGAGTTTCTGCAGCGTTGTGGGTCTGCGTCCATCGCCGGGCCGGGTGCCCATCTATCCCGGGCGCTCGGACTGGTCGCCGCTTTCGGTGTTGGGTCCCATGGCCCGGACAGTAGAGGACACGGCACTGCTGCTCTCCGCTATGGCGGGGCCGGATCCCCGGGCGCCCCTGTCCCTGGAAACGCCCGGGGAAGTCTTCGCCCGATCCCTTGAACACGATTTCCGCGGTGTTCGGATCGCTTGGAGCGGAGATCTCGGGGGTCTTCCCGTGGACGCGCGGGTGAGGTCGGTCATTCAGGCAAGTCGCAGCGCCTTTACGCATCTGGGATGTGAGGTGGAAGAGGCCGAGCCCGATTGGTCGGGAGCCGACGATGCCTTCAAGACCCTGCGGGCATGGGAGTTTGCACAGAAATTCTCGGGCCTGCCCGAAGGCGGAAGAAGTCTTCTTAAGGACACACTGCTTTGGAATATTGACCAGGGGCTCGCACTGTCCCCAGCGGACGTAGCCCGGGCGGAAGCCGGCCGTGGCCGGATCTATCAGCGGGTACGCACTCTGATGCAGGGGTATCGGTTCATGGTCCTTCCCGTTAGCCAGGTGCCGCCCTTTCCGGTTTCGCTCCGCTACCCCGAGTCCATCGCGGGAGTCCCCATGGAGACCTATATCGATTGGATGAAGTCGGCGTATTTCGTGACCCTGACCGGGCATCCGGCAATTTCCCTACCCTGTGGCTTTACGGAATCCGGTCTGCCCGTGGGGCTCCAAATCGTCGGACGCTGGCGGGACGACTGGGGGGTCTTGCAGTTCGCACGGGCACTGGAACGAGTGCTTGAAACCCAACGCGGAGTATCCTCGGCCCGGCCGCCCGTCGACCCCGTGCTTCCCGGCGAGGTCGGTCAGGGAAACTGAACACCCGCCAAGAGGAATCTAGGATGAACCCCGAAGAACAGAAGCGCCTGGTGGAGGCCACCGAATGTGCGTACGCGTGGCACTCGGGTCAGCGGCGAAAAATGACCGATATCCCCTACGTGAGTCACCTTCTCCAAGTTCAGGGACTCGTGCTCGAGCACGGCGGCTGCGCGGATCAGGCCATCGCGGGTCTGTTGCATGATTGCCTCGAAGACGCCCCGGACGCCGAGGAACGCGCGCATCGAGAGGGAGCGATCCTTGAAAAATTCGGCGAGTCGGTTCTCCGTATGGTGCGCGATTGCACGGACACCCGGGCCGAGGAGTCCCTCGAGGACAAGCGCCCCTGGAAGGAGCGCAAGGACCGCTATATCGCACACCTGGACCACGCCCTGCCCGACAGCCTTCTCGTGGCGGCTTGCGACAAGCGTCACAATCTCCATGCCATCGTCTGGGACGTCCGGTCTCAGGGGATTTCGGTCTTTGATCGCTTCAAGAGCACCCCCGAGCAGCAGATCTGGTATTTCGAGTCGATCCTCGCAAAGATCGAGAATTCGATTCCCCAGCGGCTGCGCCAGGAACTGCAGGACCTGGTGGGCAGCCTCAAGCAGTTGGTGAGCGATCAGGATCTGTGAATTCAGGGGGCCAATCGTCGCCCGGGGCGTTTCCCGTGTGGATGACAGAGAGGACCGGACGTGTTTGAACTTTGGGTCCCCATCACGGTTGTTGCGGCGTTCTTTCAGAACGCGCGCTCGGCGCTTCAGAAAGCCATCAAGGGGGAACTCAGCAATACCGGTGCAACGTATGTCCGGTTCGCCTTTGGAACTCCCTTCGCGCTGATTTATCTGCTGGGTCTGGTCGCCATGCTCGATCAGCCACTCCCCACCCCGGGCCGGTCGTTTTTCCTTTATGGCGGGCTGGGGGGAGTGGCCCAGATCCTGGGCACGGCAGCGCTTCTCTACGCGGTTTCGTTCCGAAGTTTCGCTGTGGGAACGGCCTACTCGAAGACCGAGCCGGTCCAGGCGGCGATTTTTGGATTTTTGTTGCTGGGTGAATCCATTGGGGAGACAGCTGGCTTTGCGCTGTTGATTTCCTTGGCTGGGGTTGTGGCCCTTGGGCTGGCGCGGACCGATGCGCTGGGGGAGGGCCGGCTGAATTCTCTTATGGATCGAGGCGCGCTGGTGGGCCTCGCATCGGGCGCGCTCTTCGGGATTGCGGCGGTTTGTTATCGCGGTGCCTCGCTTTCCCTGGAAACCGACGGCGGTGCTTTCTTTCGCGCGGGCTTCACCTTGGCCTGGGTGATCGTCTTTCAGACCCTGCTGACGACTGTCTACCTTGGGTTCCGGGAACCCGGTGAACTTGGACGGGTGGCCCGGGCCTGGCGCGCCGGGCTCAAGGTGGGGGCTTGCGGGGCCATTGCCTCGGCGGGTTGGTTTACCGCCATGACCCTGGAGAACGCGGCCTACGTGAGAGCCGTGGGTCAACTGGAACTGGTCTTCGCGGTGGGCGCCTCGTGGTTCTATTTTCGCGAGCGAATTCGGCCGCTGGAGATCGCCGGCATTGGGGCGGTCGTCTCGGGTGTTCTCTTGATTGTTCTCGGAGACTGAGTTCTCGGAGACTGAATTCTCGGCGACAACCGCCTACTTGCAGAGACCGCCGCCGAGCAGGCCATAGGGCTCGCAGTCGTAGATCAGCCGACCGGATTCGCCGTGCATCCAGTCGAGTACGGGAAGCACTGCCGGGGGGGCCATGCCCGGGGCGGGTTCGTCCTGCAGTTGGGCCAGGGCAACGGGATAGGAGACCCAATCTCGGGGTGCGCGCCAACCCGGGGGCGGTGTCAACGTGGAGCGAATGCCCGACACCGGATGGAGGGTGCGCCAGTAGTGAATGGCCTCGGCCATTTCGGCCACGACGTCGGGGTGGGCAGTCGCCAGGTTGTTGTATTCGTAGGGGTCAGCTGAAATGTTGAACAGGTAATTGGTCACCTCGGCCGAGAGGAGTCCCTGCCTGACCTGCTGCACGAGCTTCCATTCGTCGTCGAATGCCGTCAGTGAAAAGGCTCCGCGGATGGGAGTCTCCGAGGCAAAGAAGAGCAGGTCTTCCCTTTCGATTTTTTTCTTGTCCGCGATGGCGGGCCACATGTTTCGCCCGTCGAGTTTGCGCGACCCCTCAATGGGAACCCCCGAGGCCGCTGCCAGGCTCGGGAACACGTCCATCACCGAGATGATGCTTTCGACTCGGCTGTTGGCTTCGATGACACCCGGCCAGCGGATGAGCGAGACCACGCGAATGCCCCCTTCGAAGGTGTTGCCCTTGCCGCCGCGCAGGGGGACGTTGTCCGCGCCGCCGGTCGCATAGGCGGCTCCGCCGTTATCGCTGAAAAAGATCACGATGGTGTTGTCCGCCAGTCCCTCGTCGTCGAGGGTTTTTAGTATCCGGCCGACAGCTTGGTCCATGGCGTCGACCACCGCGGCGTACATGGGCCGCGCCGAGGAGCGGCCGCTGAGCCTGGCAATGCGGCGGCTGTCGTCGCTGTGTTTGCTGCGGGTGGCCTTGCGGTCATCGTCCATCTCGGCGTAGCGGGCCTTCAGATCTTCAGGAGCATCCAGGGGCGTATGGGGGGCGATAAAGGGGATGTAGAGGAAGAAGGGTTTTTCCTCGTCCCGTTCGCGAATCCAGCGCGAGGCTTCGTCTGCCAGCAGGAAAGTTTCGTAGCCCTGATCGTCGATGGACTTTCCGTTGGCCTGAAAATCCTTCCCCCCCTGATTGGCGAAGGGCGGGAAATAGCCCACCTCGGTATGCAGGTGGCCATAGAAATGTTGGAAGCCGCGTTCGTTGGGGTGATAGGTCTGCTGGGCGTGGCCGAGATGCCATTTGCCCACCATGGCGGTCTGGTAGCCCGCGTCCCGGAAACTCTCGGGCATGAAGCGCTCGTCGGGATGGATGCCGTTGTTGCTCCACGGGAGGATCGTCGCGTAGGCGACGCCTAGCCGGATGGGATCCCGGCCGGTCATCAGGGCTGCCCGGGTGGGAGAGCAAATCGGCGTGGCATAGAAGCGGTCGAGCTGGGCGCCTTCCCGGGAGAGTCGATCCAGGGCGGGCGTGCGAATGACTTCCTCACCGTGGTAGCCGACATCGGCCCACCCGAGGTCGTCGGCGAGAAGGATCACGATGTTCGGTTTTTCGGGTGGGGCGGCGTCCGCCGGTAAGGGCGAGATTCCGGGCGACAGACTCGCGGCCAAGAACAGCATTCCAACTGCTGTGTATTTGGATCTCAAAGTGGGACCTCCGACGGGCGGGTGGCACTGGGATTGGGGCGCCGAACGGCTACGGCCGGTGACCGGAAGCGTTAATTTTTCCGTGTCGGCATGGTTCTTTCTCGCGCAGGGGCATTTGCGTTCGTGCGAGTGTGTAGCCTAGGTTCCCCCAGCTTCGGCGCCGATCAGAACCCGAATTCGGGTCTGGGGATAGACTCGGGAGATTGCTTCATGGTCAGTGAATATACCGAGGGATGGGGGAGAAGAACGTGAAGGTGGACGGCGCGATCTTGGTGGAGAACCCCCTGGAGGCCGGCCCGGCGGCTCAGAGGTTGGAGAGCGTGGGCTACGCCGGCGGGTTTACCTTCGAGGGCCGGCACGATCCCTTCTTGCCCCTGACGGTTGCGGCCCAGCAAACCGAGCGACTGGAGTTGATCACGGCGATCGCGATCGCTTTTGCGCGAAACCCGATGGTCCTCGCCAATATCGGTTGGGATATGCAACTGCTCAGTGGCGGGCGTTTTATTCTCGGCCTGGGAACCCAAATCCGTCCGCATATCCAGAGACGCTTCAGCATGGAATGGTCCAAGCCTGCGGCGCGCATGAAGGAGATGGTGGAAGCAATCCGTGCAATTTGGGATTGCTGGCAGAGCGGAGCGCGCCTGAATTTTGAGGGGGAGTTCTATACCCATACTCTGATGACGCCGGTATTCACCCCCGAGCCGAGTCCGCACGGTGTACCGCCGATCTTTCTCGCCGCGGTGGGACCAAAAATGACCGAAACCGTGGGCGAGGTGGCCGATGGCTTTTTCGTTCATCCCTTTCACACGACGGAATACATCCAAAGCGTGACCCTTCCCCATCTTGAGCGCGGACTGAAAAAGGCCGAGCGTCGCCGAGAGGACTTGGAGATCGCGTGCCAACTGATCGTCGCATCCGGATCCAACGACGAGGAGATTGAGGCCGCGAAGAATGGTGCCCGGGCCCAGATCTCCTTTTATGGTTCGACCCCTGCCTACCGGCCGGTGCTCGATTCCATCGGTCGGGGTGATTTGCAGGAGGAACTCAACTTCATGTCGAAGAAGGGGCAGTGGCTCGAAATGGCGGGCCGGATCGATGACGACCTGCTGGAGCAGATTGCGATCGTGGGTTATCGCGGAGAGGTCGCCGACAAGGTCCGTGCGCGCTGCGGGGGGTTTGCAGACCGGGTGAGCTTGATCGCACCCTTTGCGCCCGATGCGAACCAGTGGGCCGATATCGTCGAGGCCCTTAACACAGGCGGCTGAGTTAAAGGGCCGAGAACGGGGCTGAGACAGAGGGCCGAGGGACCGATATCCCCTCGGGGTCGCGCGCAGGCTGGGTCGAGACGGGGATGGGCTTGGCGGAAGAGTGCGTAGGAGCGGCTTATACCAGCATTTTTTCGCAAAAAATCCCGGCGAGTGATCCTGTTTGGGCCCTGTGGCCGACTGAGCCCCTGACGACCCGCGGATTTCTACGCGGATCGACTCCGGCGACCGCGCTGGTCGGGAGGCCCCCACCACCCATGTTGAACGAAGCACGCCGATCGCGGTCGGCTTGGACGGCCCCGCCGATCTTTGGTGATGGAGGCTTTGCCTCCGGGCGGTCGAAAGTAAATTCATCCTTATTCGGGGTGAAATCGTCGCGGGCCCCCCGGGATTCGGTCATAATCGCACCCGATGCAGACTGGCAGCGGTCGGAGCGCGGAGGACTGGTACGCCGTTCTGGAAGCTCTCCAGGAAGGGGATTCCCTCGCGTTGGCCAAGCTCACCCGTCTGGTCAACAGTTTCCTGGCGAGATGGAACGCGTACGACTTCCGCAGCGACTGGGACGATCTGCTCCAAGAAGTGATCATCGCATCGGCGGTGGCCCTGCGAGAGGGTCGTATTCGCGATCGTCGAGCGGTGGTGGGCTATTTGCGGAGCACGGCGCGGTTCAAGTTTGTCGACCGGCTGCGGGTTCACATGCGAGCAAAGGAAGACCAGACCCTGCCCTGGGAGGATGTGGTTGGCAGAGACGAACTGTCCACCGCGAATACCATGGCGCCCGAGGGATTGAGTCAGGATGTACGGGGTGCCTTGGAGCGTCTCTCGGAGAATCGGCGGGTCGCGGTTCTGGGCGTTTATCTCGAAGGCAAGACCTACAACGCGGTCGCCGAGGAAACCGGAATCCCTTTGGGGTCGCTCAAGCGCTACTTGCGCGAAGGAATCGCGCAATTACGTGAGGAATTGGGTGACTTTCTTGACTCGGGGTGATCCTATCGGGGGTGATGGAGCGACTGGAAAGCGGGGCGGGGAGAGGGATCGCGGAATGGTTCAAACCCGCCGCGGAGGTTTAGGATGAACTGCGAAAAAGCAAACGGAATCGATCTGGGCGAATTTCTTCTCGAGCGAGAGGAACCGCAATGGGAAGAATTCCGCAATCATTACCCGGGCTGCGACGATTGCTCGCGAGAGGTCGCGGGTTGGTCGAAATTTGAGCGGGTTCTGCAATCGGCCCAAATCGCCGACCCTCATCCCAGCGAGGAAATGCTGCACGGGCTGACGATGCTCTCGCTGGCCGCGGGTGAACGCGTGGCGGTAGAAAATCACCTTGAGGGCTGTGCGGCCTGCCGGAGCGAGGTCGCGACTTTGCGTCGCTTCGACTTCTCCGCCGTTCAGGCGGTGGTGGCCGCCGAGCAGCCGAGTCCGAGTTTAATCCAGCAGTCCGTCACGAGCCTGGCCGAATGGAGGGAGTCCCTCTCTTGGTCGCGCCTCCAGCCGGGCCTGATGGCGGCGGCGTTGGTTCTGATCGCCATCCCGATTGGCCTCAGCCTCTGGCAACAGGGCGAGGGAACGGGTGCGGAACCGCCGGCGGGCCTGGAAATGGCTCAGGAAGAAAGCCCGGCGGTGGACGAAACCCTTCCGGATCCCGAAATGCTCGCCGAAGCGGTCGTGGAGGAAGTGATCGAAGAAGGGGGCGTTCCCGGATCAATTGCAGAGGGAACCGCCCCGCCGGTCCAAATCGCCCAAGACACCGGAGGCTTGGAACTGGGCGCTCCCGAGATGGAAGTGGCCGCCAATTCCGCCAACGCCGACCCCGCTAGCGCCGACCCCCAGAGCGCCATTCCCGGTTCCCGTTCCTTCCTGGAAGAGAATCCTTCTGAGGTCGTCGAAATTGCGGCGACTGTACCCCGGCCCGGGTCGGGGACCATGGAATCCGGCGCTGTCCAGGGGGACGAAGCCCCCGGGCTTGTCCTGCCCGAGGGCGAAACGATGCTGATCGCTGCGCTTCTTCCCGGCGATCTTCCGGTCTATGGCGTCGAGGGTCTGATGGCCCTGGGTGGCGCTTCGGTGCGTACCGGTGGCTATGTCCGCTCGGTCGCCGGGTCTGGCCCAGGGCTGGAGGTACTCTCCCCGGAACATATGGGGTGGACGAGCAAGGCTTCCCCGACTCTTTACTGGCGACTTTCCGAGGCTACGAATCTACCGATTGAAATCGTGATCACGGACGATGTCTCGGTGGAACCGCTGCTCGAGACCCGGCTGACCAGCTCCCACGCATCCGGAATTCACGGTCTTTCCCTGGCGGATCAGGGCATCGAATTGGTTCCGGACACCACCTACCGATGGTCCGTGGCGTTGGTGCTGGACGACGAAAATCGTTCTCGCGATCGTTTCGCCGGCTCGGCGTTGCTCTATCGACCGCCTGGAACGGCCGCCGCGGAGGCGCTGGCAGCAGCTGGTCCGGGTCGGCTGGCGCATGGATACGCCGATCAAGGCTACTGGTACGACGCATTCGATCAGTTTACTCTCTGGCTCGAAGCCGAACCCCGGGATGCCCGACTCCTCGAACACCGCGCAGCCTTGCTCGAGCAGGTTGGAATCGGCGCGAAACCCCTCAGCGAATAGCGCGAGCGCGACATCGCGCGGACAGGTCTGCGTCGATGGAGCATTCGGAGCGAATTTCTTGAAGGTTTCGTTCGTCTCGCCAAGATCTCTCGCCAGGCATGCTCAGTGGGGAGGATTTCTGCTGGTCATGATTGGCCTGTCCTGCGCGAATTTGGCCAACGACTCGGGCGACCCAGTTCCACTCGTCGACCCAGCTCCACTCGCCGATCAGGAGAGCGCTTCTTGGATGAGCTCCCAGGGCGAGGCCGCACTGGCTCGGGGGGACTACGAGGCGGGCCTGGGCCTCCTTCGCCACGCGAATCGGTTGGCGGCGGCCGAGGCTGACCCGGAACGGCGCTACGCGATACTTGTGGGCCTGGCCCGGGCCGAGCGCGCAGTGGGCGAGTATCTCGCGGCTGAGAATGCCCTGGCTCAGGCCCTCGTCCAGGCTGAATTGCTGGGGGATCCCTCTCGACAGGCCGCGGTCGAGGTGGCGCTCGCGGGCCTCCAGCTTGCCCGGGGCGATGCCCAAGGCGCCGAGGCGGCGCTTCGCCGTGGGGCTGAAAGGGCGCGAAGCCTGGGGCTCCTCGATATCCAGGCGGCCGCTCTAAATGATCTGGGAAATCTGAAGATGTTGCAGTTGGAGGCCGGGGCCGCCGCCGAACTCTATGGCGCTGCCGGGACGGTGGCCGCTGAGGCCGGAGACTCCGGGCTGACCGCCCTGGCCTGGGCAAACGCGGCTCGAGCTGGGAGCGATGATCGCTCTCGGGCACTCGCGGCGGTGGAGCTTTCCCAAGCGGCCCTGGCGGGGATATCCGATCTCCATCTTCGGGCCACCGTTGGGCTCAACTTGGGGCTGGGGGTACAAGAGTTGGCGTCGAGGGCGTCTCTCGAGGAGGAGTCCGCCAGGAACGTCAATGCCTTGAGGGCGCAATCCTCAGCGCTCCTGGAGACCGCTTACGCCCTGGCCGAAGCCCAGGGCGATTTCCGCATCGCGGCCCACGCCCTTGGTGCTCTGGGTGGCTTGGAGGAAGATGCGGGTCGATTTCCTGAAGCCTTGGCGTTGACCCAGCGCGCGGTGTTGACCGGTGCCGGGCTCGATGCGCCGGAACTGCTTTACCGCTGGGAGGCCCAACTGGGCCGACTCCGGGCGGCCACGGGGGATCCCCGGGGCGCCATTGCCGCCTATCAGCGTGCTGCGGTCATGCTGGAGTCGCTCCGGGACAGACCGGGTTGGGGCGCAGACCTGGCGGATTCATCTTTCGAGTCTTCGGTGGCGCCCGTCTATCGCGGCTTGATCGACCTTCTACTGGTCGAAGCAGCGGAGAGTACGGACCCGGTCCAGGCCCAGGCGTTTTTGGTGAGAGGCCGGGCCGCCATGGAAAAATTCAAGGCGGCGGAGTTGCGCGACTTCTTTCGGGACGATTGTGTGGACGCGCAACGCGCCCGGACTCAGGGGCTTGGCGGTATCTCCCGCGATGCGGCCATCGTCTACCCGATTCTGCTTCCGACCCGGACGGCATTGCTACTCAGTCTGCCCGGCGCCCCATTGGCGTTGTTCTCGGTGCCGATTCCGCGAGAGGCGGTGGAAAAGGAGGTGCGCGCCCTACGCGATCAATTGGAGCGCCCTGCGACTCGTCGCTATCTCACCCACGCTCGGCAACTCTACGATTGGCTGATCCGCCCCCTGAAAGAGAGCCTCGAGGCCTCGGGGGTGAGCACTCTTGTGTTCGTTCCCGATGGCCCCCTGCTGACGATCCCCATGGCGTCTCTCCACGATGGCAACCGATTTCTGGTTGAAGAGTATGGGGTGGCGATCACGCCGGGCTTCGACCTGATCGATCCGGCGGCCGTGGACCGGGAATCCGTGAACGCCTTGATGGCCGGGATTTCAAAGGCGGTGGATGGCTCTCCGCCGTTGCCCAACGTCGCTGAGGAGTTGCATGCGGTGCAGTCTATTCTGGGCGGGGAACTGCTGCTCGACAACGCCTTTCTGCGCGGCGCACTGCGGGATTCGTTGGAGGCGAAAAACTTCGGCATCGTCCATATCGCGAGCCACGCGCAGTTTTCGGCGCGCCCCGAGGACACCTATCTGTTGGCCTGGGACGGTCGGTTGGGGCTGGACGAACTTTCCGAGGACATAGGGTTGTTTCGTTACCGCGAAGAGCCCCTGGAGTTGCTCACACTGAGCGCTTGCGAGACGGCACGCGGGGATGAGCGCGCCAGCCTCGGCCTCTCGGGGATGGCCGTGAAGGCCGGGGCGCGCAGTGTCCTGGGCAGTCTTTGGAGTGTCAACGACCCCGCGGCGACGGCGCTGATCGAAGCTTTCTACACCCGTCTGATGGCGGGTGACTCCCGGGCTCAGGCCTTGCGGGCCGCCCAACTCGGCCTCATGGCGGACTTTCGCTACCGGCACCCTGCCTACTGGGCCCCCTTTCTGCTGATTGGGAGCTGGCTCTAGCCCTCCCGCGTTGCCCGGGCGGTCTCCGATGGCTGTCCACCACCGCCCCCGTCGCTCTCTGGACGATTTTGCACCCACGGGGGTAATCCTCAAATATTTTGAGCCTTTTTGAGTTCGTGGGGCGACTCAGTAAGGGAGAGCCAAGGCAGAACGGGCTCCCGGGGCCGACATGTTTATTATTGATGGCTCTCCGGCCGTGAGTATAGAATGAAGGTTGAGCGACAATTTCGGAATGAATCGCGGGCAGGGAGAGGGACAGGGTTTGGTTTTCTACTGAAAATCAGAACGATTCAGGTGGTTGCGGATGTTGACTGGGCACAATTCATCGAAGAAGCGATTGATCGCGGCGTTTTTACTGATTGCCGTCGCGACGCTTAGCAGTGCGTGGGCCCAGGCTGCGCCCCGTGCTTTCCTTTGCCCCAGCGCGGACACGAGTTGCGGGTGTGGGCCCGATTACCCCGATGCGTATACGGTGATCACGGCACTGGGGCCCTTCGCCTTCCCCTCCCCCGCCTCCCCGTGCGCGGGGTCGGTCAGTGGCGCCTGGCAACTCTGCCTGCGGACCGACGGCACAGCAAGCGTCGCTGCCGTCAGCGAGTGTGCGGAGGGACTCGTGGATGGGGAGGGAGACGAGCTTTGCGCTTGGCAAATT
>DUCT01000076.1:30576-30885 GCA_012959665.1 Myxococcales bacterium
ACGGTCAATCCAGGCCTGACCGGCGAGGCGGGGGGAAACCTCACTTCCCCGCAATCGCTGAGTGTCAACTGGATTGATACGGAAAGCCCAACGGCCACCGGCAACGGCTTTGGAGAACGGATTCCCGTTGGCTTGATTTCCCTCACCTCGACCTGTACGGCGTTGTCCGAGCCTGAACTCATCGTGGCGGCGAGCAGCCAGGCTGTCGATGCTGATTTTGATCCGAACAATTTGGCTATCCACAGCGGGACCATTGCTGTCCCCGAATCCAGCAGTGGCTGGCTACTGTTCGCGGGGCTCCTGACCCTG
>DUCT01000077.1 GCA_012959665.1 Myxococcales bacterium
CAAGCGGAGGTGGTAGATCCGAGCATTGGAGCGTTCAGGAAACGCAGGCCCAGCCGAGAAAATCCGGCAAAAAGAGCGGGAGAGAAACGCTTGGACGCGTCGAGAGATTCGATTCGCTCCCGCAGCAGGGGTCTTCTTGTCCTCAGGCACGAACCACAAGGATCGCGTAGGTTTAGATACTTATACTCTCTCATGGATTTTTTCAACAAATGTTTTCAATGACAAGTCGAGGCGTCGCGCGGGCCAAGGCCCTGATTGCGGTCATCGCGATCGCGGGTTGCTCTCCCTTGGACGAGGACTCGACGGAGTCCCTCCGGGAGACTGGCTATACGAACGCAGCGGGCAACATGAGCGCAGGTGAGAATGCAGCGCCAGCGATTGACTACGCGGCGATTAGGGCCCGCCTCGAACCACGGGAGGCTCGGGGCAAAGTTTCCGATGAGTTTCCCAATATTTCCCTGACGGACCAGCACGGGCGGACCTACCACTTCTTTGATGACCTGGTCAAAGATCGCCCGATTGTCGTGAACTTCATGTTCACCGAGTGCGCGTTGGTGTGCCCGGGCACGACGTCTAACCTGGTCCGCCTTCACTCGGCCTTTGACGGGGCTGTGGGCCCGAACATCACCTTCCTTTCGATCTCCCTCGACCCCGAAAACGACACCCAAGAAGCTTTGCACAGCTACTGGGAAGCGTTCGGGAGCCACGAGGGCTGGCTCTACCTCCGGGGCGATTTCGAGGAAACGGAACTGCTCCGCCGCAGCATGGGGGTATACGACCTTGACCCGGTGATCGACGCCGACAAGACCCAGCACGCAGGACTCCTCACTTTTGGCAACGACGCAACCAATCGATGGGCGGCGCTGCCGGCCTTGTCCTCGATCCATGACCTGAAGGGAACCATCATCCGCTTTGCCCTTGCCGGAAAGCGACCGCCCAGGCAACGGCCCAAGTCCGATCTTGAGGAAGTGGAAGACGCCACAGAGAAGATCTATCGAAGCAAGGGTCTAATTCGCAGCCTTGATCCCAAAAGGCGTGAAGTGGTGCTGGAGCACGACGCGGTGCCCGGCTTGATGCCTGAAATGACCATGACCTTCGCCGTCGCCCAGGAGATCGAGCTCGATCGCTTTCCCCTCGATAGCCCGGTCATTTTTGGCTTGGTCAACGACCCCACCGGTTTTCGCGTCGTCGAGATGACGCTCCAGACCGAGGGTTCGAATCCTGCGCCCGCGCAGTCGCCTTT
Source organism: Myxococcales bacterium (assembly GCA_012959665.1). GTDB lineage: Bacteria > Myxococcota_A > UBA9160 > UBA9160 > UBA4427 > JAZXM01. The sequence continues at coordinate 1,244 of DUCT01000077.1, forward strand.
GGTCGCGGCGGGTCAGCGGGATTACTCGCTCTACTGTGCGAGTTGCCACGGCGCCGAAGGAAACGGCGACGGTCCTCTGGCAGGATCCCTGAACCCCGTGCCGGCCAAGCATTCAAATGGCGAATATATGAACAGCCTCACCGATGAACACCTTTTTCGCGTGGTTCAGGAGGGCGGGGCCGCGGTGGGAAAATCGCCGATGATGGCGGGCTGGGGCGGCACTCTCTCGGATGAACAGATCCTCAGCCTCGTGGCGTTCATGCGCACCTTGGCTGAGCCGCCCTATAGCATCGCCCCTATAGCGCCGTCCCTATAGCTCCGTCCCTATAGCGCCGCTCCCCAATAAAGTCGCGCCCTAACGCGGGTTGGAGGCTCGTGCTCGGGTGGCCGGCGCCTCAGCCCATGGCTGCGTATACAGCGCGGAGCAGTGCCCGGGGCCGGGGATCCACCAGCCAGACACCCGAGTGCATCAGGTTCATCGTGTATCCGAAACTCATTCGGTTCTCGGGGTCGGCTTGGCCATAGGAGCCGCCCGCCCCGGCATGGCCAAAAACCTTGAAGTTGGGGCCGACCGGTTCTTCAGCCGGCGGCATTTGAAAGCCCAGCCCGAAGCGCGAAACCACGGGCAGGATCAGGTCCTTTCCCAAGCATTGCTCCTGGCGCGCCTGCTCGATCACCTCGGAGGAGAGAACATGAACGCCATCGATCTCGCCCCCCAGTGCCAGGGCACCATAGATGCGGGCGAGCGCCGACGCGGTTCCGTGCCCATTGGCGGCGGGAATCTCCGCCTCGCGCCACTCCCGAGTATTGGCGTCGGTGGGCAACATGGGCGGATTGATAAAGGCCTTGGCCAGCAGGCTTTCGGGATCGGCCATGATCTGAGCAAAGAGATCGGTTCCGTCCTCGGCATGAACCGGCCCCTGGACCAAGGGAGAAACTCGGGGCTCGTGGCCCTCGGGCAAGCCGATATGAAAGTCTAGACCAAGGGGTTCGGCAAATTGCTCGCGAAAGTAGTTGCCCAGACTCTTGCCGCTGATCCGGCGGACAACCTCGCCCACCAGAAACCCGAAGCTGAGCGCGTGATAGCCGTGGGCCTCCCCGGGCGTCCACCAGGGCGCCTGCTCGGCCAGGGCTTCGGTCATCGTTGTCCAGTTGTAGAGGGATCCGGCCGGCAGGGGCTTCTGGATCGCCGCCAGCCCCGCGCGGTGAGAAAGTAAGTAGCGAACGGGAAGATCCGCTTTACCCCCCGCGGCAAATTCCGGCCAGTAGCGGGCCACCGGGGCGTCCACGTCCAATCGGCCCTCTTCCACCAAGCGCAAGGCGCACAGGGTCGTCATCCCCTTGGTGGTGGAGAAGACATTCACCAGACTATCGGGCCGCCAGGGCCGGGTCCGAGCATCGTCGGCGTAGCCGCCGTAGAGATCGACGACGGTTTCCCCTTCCACTGTTACGCAGACCGACGCGCCCAACTCATCCCCGCACTCAAAGGCCTGCTGGAATACATCGCGTACGCCCTCGAATGGTGAGTCGCAACGACCGTGGATTTCTGTGGCCTCGGGCACAGCTTCTTTTCCTCCTGGGGCGGGTCCGGGGGGCGGTTTGAGTGAAACCTCTGCGCTCTTGACGGCGGCCGGAGCATCGCAAGTTCTGCTCGGGCCCGCGAATCCACTCGGCGGGGTTCAACGCCGTGGCGCCATTCGGCAGGGGCCCATATGATCGGACTGGAATAACCCTGAGGGAGAGAAATCAATGGTGCTTCGTGTGCTTCCGGGACTTTTCGGTGCGCTCTTTTTGTACATCGCCGCGACTTGGCTGCAGAACCCCGTCGGGGCCGCCGCCGGGCTCCAGATGGAGCTATTCGACGGCGGTGGACGGAGTTCTCAAATCGGTGATATCGGAGGCTTTTTTCTCGGCTCGGGCTCGCTGCTGGTGCTGGGCGCCTGGCGCAAGAGCCCGACGATGTTGCGCGGGGCCGCCATCATGGTGGGCGCCGTGGGGGTCATGCGCATCCTGGCCTGGGCGTTCCAGGACGCAGCCTTTGCCGCGAGTTCGATTGCCATTGAGATCGTGATCACCGGGGTGGCGCTCTTTGTCGCCTCCCGCTTCGAGGCCGAAGACAGCGCGACCCCAGAGGCCTGATCTCGATCCGGGAAGAGAACAAGCCCGAGAGGACAAGGCGTCGCCTTAGTTTTCAGCGGGTTCGTCTCCCCCGGCCAGTGCCTTGGCCTGGGCCGAAGCCTGGGCCAAGGGCAGTCGCGTGACCTTCGGAAGGGGAGCCTGGGTATCGGGCTCGCCCACCCAACGAAAGGTCATGAATCCCCGGCTATGCCCCGCGGTTTCGAGATAGTTGGGGTGGTCCGTGGGCGCATGGGCCACCACGAAGCGAACCATGCCATCGGGATCGACTTGAATCGCGTCGTGGGTGCGTGAGGTTCTGCGCTCGGCGTAGTCCACGGATTCGTGCCAGGGGTTCTCGATGGCGAAATTCCAGAACCGCACATCGAGGGGATCGACCTCGACAATCAATGCCTCGTCGGGACCGATGGCATAAGGACTGATCAGGTAGAGGTTGTCCGGGCTACTGATATCAGCGCCGAAGTCGGCGCTGTTCCGGCGCAGGAAACGGTTGGGCGGATCCACGATCGAGGGCGATACGTACCGGTGAAGCAGTCCAATGCCCTGAAAAGCAAAGCGCGTACCCTGAATCGAGCGGGCGACCTCGGCGTCCGTCGAGGGAGCAAGCGGGGCATAACGCTCGCGGCCCACGACCTCCACGTGAAGGGTCGCCGGCTTCTCGGTGCTGCGATCGCCGAAGTACTCTCGGACCAGAACCGAGCCGAACCCCGCGGCGGGACCGGTCTTGACCCAAAAACCGGGCGCCTCGGGCTTTTCTGCCGTGAGCCAAAGGGTGTAGTCGCCGTTCTTATCCGCACCGAGAGTGCGTTCATTTGCATAGCCGAGAGATTTACTTCGCCCTGTGCGTTGCGTGGACAGGACGCTGAACGAAAGGTGGTCGGCGGTCCCCAGGTTTCCACTAATCTTGTAGTCGCGTTTACCATCCCAAGCCAGGGTGTAGTACTCCCCGTCAGGGTTGTCCCCACCCACTTTTCTCCGGCCGGTGTCCATCCGCGCAAAATGAGGTGCTGCCGGGTAGCCGTCGCCCGCTACATCCTGGGACATGGCGAGAACGCGAAGAATGAAACGCATGCCCTCGGCGGCCTCTTGCTCACTCGTGGCGTCGGCAAGAATGGTCGAACGCAGGTCCGCCACCGTGGACATCAATCGATCAAAGGCGGCAACGCTCTGAAGCTCCGAGTAAGGCGAGTCCTGGGCAGAGGACTCCTCGGCGGAGGTGATGGAAACGGCCAAAAGCATCAGCAAGAGGGCGAACAGACGGGGCATACATACTCCTTATCAAATCGGGGACACGGGAGAAGGGACTCTAGGTCGGAAAAAACTCGACGTCCCGGGGTGATGCTTTCTCAGCCGGTGTCGGGTCCTCCTCGGCGACGCGTCCAGGGCTTGCCCGGCGGTGATCTCCCGAGCGGGACCAGAGGCTCCCATAGCAGCAACCTGACAAGTACTCGAATGCGCCCGGTGCCGGGTGTGCTTCGAAAGGGGAACACGTGAAACGGACATTGATTCTGGCGGCTCTGATTTTCATCGTTCACACCACCGCGGCTCTGGCCGGTCGCGAGGCGGCTCAGCCGCGGCGAAAGATTTCTTGATCCGGGGGTGCGTCCAGCAACATCCGGGCGCGGTCCATGGAGCGCTCAAAACCTTCAAAGAGGCGGTCGCCGCTGCGCAGAATTCCCTCTTCTCCGAGGAGGGCACCCAGTTCGGTCTGCTCCATGACGCCGGCCAGATCGTCGGTCAGGCCCGAGAGCACCACCCGCGTGCCCTGGGCCCGGAGCCGAACCGCCGCCTCGCGCAGGGTCTCCAGAACCGTGGCGTCCAAGTGCCGGGCGCGCTTGAGCCTGAGTAAAATGATTTGGGGGGCGTGGCTCCCCACCTCAACAAGACGATCCGAGAGGTCGCCGGCGATGGCGAAGTTCAAATCGCCCTCGAGATGTAGAAGCACAGCGGGGCTGGAGCCCGTCTGTTCATCGATCTCGATTTCGCGAAACCGGCCGTTGGGCGAGCGAACCAATTCTACGATCTGAAGGTCTCCGGAGCGCCGAACCAAAAGCGCCAAGGAGAGGAAGAGCCCGACATAGAGCGCCTGCACCAGATCGATCCACAGCGTCGAACCCAATGTGGCCAGAAGTACCAGGGCGTCGCCCCGAGTGGTGGCCGCACGGCGCAGGGCGCGCGGATCGACGAGTTCGATGCCCGAAAGCACCACGAGGCCCACCAGCGCGGGCATGGGGACCGCGTTGACCACGAGGCCCAGGCCTGGCAAACCCACCAGAATCACCCCGCCCGCCACGACTGCGGTGAGGCGGGAGCGTCCCCCGGCGCTTCGGGCCACCGCGGTTCGGGTCAATGAGCCGCAGGTCACCATGCCGCCCACCAGGGCCGAGACGATGTTGCCCGCGCCCTGGCCAAAGAGTTCGCGGTCGGGGTCCAGGCGGGAGCCCGCCGGTGGGCGAATACTGCGCGCAGCGGCCACGGACTGCAGGGTGACAAGAATCGCAATGGCGAAGGCCGGCTGCGCCACGTGTTTCAGATCGGGTACGTCGAGGGCGCTGGCGCTCGTCCAGGAACGGGCGAACTCGCCGATACCCGGCAGAGCGTTGGGCCCGGCATCCCAGCCCAGAAGAGCCGTGCCCACGCTCACTGCGGCCAGGGCCACCAGGGCCGCGGGGAAGCGGACGTCTATCCGGCGCAGCCCAAGGATCAAGGCCGCGGTGACTATGGCGACCAGCAAGGCGCGGGGATCGGCGGAAGCCAACGAGCGCCCGGCATCCTGGAGAGCCGGCCAACTCTGAGGGATGAATCCGCCTCCGTGGGGGGTGCGCAGTAGGTTCGGCGTAAGTTCGGGAAGGAGTCGCAACGCAATCAGCAGTCCCGTCCCCGTCGCAAAGCCCACGATCACGCTGTCCGAGAGAAAGCGACTGGTGCGGCCAATGCCCAGTGTCGCAAAGGCCAGCAACATCAGGCCCACGAGCAGCCCCACCGAGAGCACATGGCCCATGGGAACGATGCCCGTGGAAGCGAGGGCGGGCATCACAATGGACGTGCCCAGGAGCAGGGCGGTGGGATTGGTGGGGCCGGTTACCAGGTAGGGGCTCGAGCCAAAGAAGGCCGCAGCCGCGCAGGGCAGGGCAGCGGCCACGAGGCCCATCTCCCCGGGCAAGCCGGCGACCCATGCGTAGGCGAGGGCCTGGGGGATCGCGACAGCGGCCACGGTCAGCCCGGCGAAGAGATCAAAACGGAGTTCCCCACGGTGCGGGAGGTTCAGTCTCGGGGTGAATGCCAGCAGTCGGGGCGAAATGAGCCGAGCCATGGGGTCCTCGATGCGGGCGCCTTGGTGATCTGCGCACACCCGTTTGCGGAAAAACTTGACGTTCTATGAGAAGCACTCGGAGAAGCACTCGGAGAAGTTCTAGAGAAGTACGAAGACATGTTCTAGAAGAGGTCCCAGGAGACGTTCAGGAATAGCGGGCCGACACCGGAGTCGTGTCCAGTCCCCCCCCACGCACCTCGGCCACCGCGGCTTCGAGATCCTCGAGGTACTCATCGACCACGTCGGCATGGGCGGGTGAAAGCATTTGGTGGATCGCGCGTGGCTCGGTGACCACGCCGCTGAACCAGCCCCGGGCGAGCATTCGGCCGTAGATCTGAAATGTGTCCAGGGTTTCCGAGCCATAGAGGAAGAGACCCAATTGGGGCTCGCCGTAGGTCCGCAAGTCCGGGAGGGCGTTGATGGCAGCCATCATGCGCGCCCGGGTCTCGCAAACGATCCGGGCCTTTTCGCGATACCCCTCTTCCCCCAGATAGTGGAGCACCGCCCATGCGCTGGCGATGGCGCCCCCGGGTCGGGTCCCCGCGGCGGTGGGGGTCTTCATGTGGCCCCCGGGCCAGTCGCCGCTCTCAAAACCCTGAAAGGCCCGTTGGGCCTCGCTGCGATGAAAGATCGTGGAGGCGCCCTTGGCCGCGTAGCCGTACTTGTGAAGATCCGCGGAGATGGACGCGACACCGGGCAAGGAAAAATCGAAGCCGGGCAGGTCGACCCCGTTCATCCGGGCGAAGGGAGCGAAATACCCGCCCACACAGGCATCGACATGAAGCCAGAGACCGCGGTCCTGGGCGAGATCCGAGAGCGCCTCGATGGGATCGATCAAACCGTAGGGAAAGCACGGGGCCGAGCCCACGAGCATTAGGGTGTTGGCGTCCACGGCCTCGGCCATGGCCCCGGGGTCAGCGCGCCGGTCCTCGGCCAGGGGAACCCGGACGATTTCCAGGCCCAGGTAGTGGCAGGCTTTGTCAAAGGCCAGGTGGGCCGAGACCGGGACCACCACCCGTGCCCCCACCACGGTGCGCCCGGCGGCGGCGGCCTGGTCGCGGCAGGTCTTGACCGCCATCAAGATGCTTTCGCTTCCGCCCGAGGTGAGGTTTCCGCACGCGCCCTCGGGCCCGCCCAGCAAGCCCAAACCGATTCCGATGACCTCTTCTTCCATGCGCTTGAGGCTGGGAAATGCCAGGGGCCCAAGACCGTTCTCGGACTGATACATCGCGTAGGCTTCCTTGGCGACGCTCAGGACATCTTCCCCGGCATTGAAGATGTAGACCGCGGTGCGTGCGCTGCGCCAGTCCGCATCGCCCTGGCCCAGGGCCCGCATGCGCGCACCCAGGGAATTCCAATCGGTTCCGAATTTGGGCAGGGCGGGGCGGGGTGGGCTCATAGGTCCAGCCTACGCCACGGCGTGGAGAGGCGCTCATGGGCGTGCATGGGAATCAGTTCTCGGGATCGGGGCCCGGCCATTGGGGCCAGTCCTCGGTCACGCTTGAAGTCCAGTTGGGCGTGCGCCGCTCGAGGAAGGCCATCACGCCCTCCACTGCATCCGGGCGTCCCATCAGGTGGTGATGGAGTTGGGTTTCGTAACGCTCGACCTCTTCGGGCCCCAACGAACTGCTCTGCCAAAGAAGTTTCTTGGTGACCGCCACCGAGAGCGGCGCGGTCTCCACCGCGATTTCATGCGCGGTGGCCCGGGCGTGGGCCAGCACCTCCCCCCCCGGCAGGCAGCGACTGGCGATCCCCAAGGCCAAGGCCTCGTCGCCGCCGAATTTCCGCCCGGTGAGCAAGATATCTGCGGCCTTCGCCAATCCCACGAGCCGGGGCAAGCTCCAGTGGACCTGACAATCGGGCATGACCCCCCTTCGCACCTGAAGCACACCGTATTTGCCCTCCCGAGCCACAAAGCGAAGATCGCATTGCAGGGCCAGGGTGAGGCCGATCCCGATCGCGTGCCCGTTGAGTGCGGCGATGACGGGCTTACGCACCTCCCAAGCGGGCATGGCCAACGGAGAGGCGCTGAAGTCTTGATCGTGCTCTTGGCTGGCGAATGTCTCGGAGCCCGCGGTCATGTCGGCGCCCGCGCAGAAGGCGTTTCCAGCCCCGGTCAGAACCACTGCGCGCACGGCATCGTCCTCGTCGCAGCGCCGATAGGCGTGGCTCAATTCGGCGCCCATGCGGCCGCTGAAGCTGTTCATTTGCTCTGGGCGGTTCAGGGTCAGGGTGGCCACGCCGTCGTCGAGTTCAAAGAGTAGATCGCTGTATTCCATGGGGGTTCCTTGCCGCGAGGGCGAGTTGAGAGCGAGGCCAGTTTAGACCGGGGCTACTCCAGGCCCAAGCGGATTCGCCCGGCGAGAGCGGACAACTCCCCGGGCTGGCCCGGAACTCGGGGTTGGAGCGCCAGGGAACTTCCCTCGGCCCGAGGAATCAGGTGCGTGTGGTAGTGAAAGACGGTCTGGCCCGCTGCGGCCCCGTTGAGTTGCATGACCATTACCCCGTCCGGGGCAAGGGCCTTGCGGATGCAAAGGGCCAGTTGCTGGCTGGTCCGGCTCACCGCGGCCAAGGAAGCCGCGTCGATTTCGAAGATGTCCCTGGCGTGGCGCTTGGGGATCACAAGCACATGGCCGGGAGAAACGGGAAAGATGTCCATGAAGGCCAAGGTCAGATCGTCTTCGTAGACCTTTTCGCACGGCGCCCGGCCGTGAACAATCTCACAAAAAATGCACTCGCTCACGGGGCTTCCTCACGTCGGCCCTGGCCAGCCCCCGAGCGGAGGCTACTGGACGGTGCGGGGGGAAATGCCCGGCCGAGAGACATGACCCCGATCAGGGGATCAGCGCTCCAACGGATTCGGGCATGTCCTTGGCCACTCGAATGATAGGAATCCCGTTCTGGGTGTTCTCGTGCATCTCGGCCATGGCCCGGGGGAGGTCCTCGAAGGCGTAGATCTCTGAATGGATCGTCGGCTTGAAGACCGACCCGTAAAGAGCCGTGGCTGCCTCGATGCCCTCGAGGGTCTCGTAGTGGGTGTGGTCCAGGGTGATCTGTTTAATGGACGCGGCGGCGGAGTTGTATTCCACGTCCCGGGTCAGTTGCCAGCCCGCGCTCACAATGACGCCCTCCCGCGAGGCTGCGGCAAAGCCGGCGTTGAAGAGGGGCCCTCGGAGCATGTCGCACACCACATGCATCCCTTCACCGTCGGTGAGGCCTCGAACTTCTTTGACGAAGGCCTTGCTGTCCGCTCGGCTGGCAAACCGGTTGAAGGCCTTTTGATCGATCCCGACGATGCCCTGGGCCTCGAGTGCTTCCCGGCGTTCGGCGCTGCCGGAACAGAAATAGGCATTGTGCCCTTGGGCCCGGGCGAGCATCAGGAAGAGTTCCGAGACGCCGCCGCCGAACGCCATGACATTGAGAGTCGGTAGCATTTCCTCGGAGACCTTTACGCGGAAGATTCCCTCGGCGCGTCGCCAGAGGTGATAGGCGGTGGGGGCGCGCAGGGGAAGCGCGGCGATTTCCCATAGGTTGAGTCCGCATTCGAGGGGGGCGGGCACGATTTGCCAATCGGCCACCACGGCTTCCTCTCCATACCAGCCAATGGAGTCGGGGGTGTCGTAGGCCCAGATCACCTTGGGGTAACCAAAACGGTCCGGGGCGCCATTGCAATGGGTAACGACAATCTCCCCGGGCTTGAAACGGGTGACCTCGGCGCCCACCTCTAGGACCTCGCCCAGCGCAGAGTTCCCCGGGTAGATCTTTCCTCCCCGGAGTTCGGCGATGTTCACGGTATCCGCCAGGGCGGCGTGATCGACATTGTGTTCGGCGGAAACCGCGAGGATGCGCAGACGCACGTCCTGAGAGCCCATCTCGGCGAGTTCGAGTTCATCCAACTGGATCACCCGGGAGATATCAACCTTGCTGAGATCCTGATTGACACGCTCGCGTTCGGCGGTGATATCTTCCACTTTGATCGAATAGGCTCGGGTCATCTTTCCCTCTCTGGGTGGACTGAAATCTGCGGGATGCGTAGGCTAGAAGATTGCCCGGGCCTCTGCATTATTTGTCTCGGAGAGGCTTTGGGCGCGGCGAAACGAGCGCCGAAATTGCGCCACCGGTGGCCCTTAGGGCGAGCCGAGGGGATCGCTCAATGCCGCTGTGGGTTCGGCGGGCAGGCCCGGCGGTGTCCAGCGCCCATCCCCATCGGCATCGACGAAGATTGGGTTCGTGAAGGCAAACGGTGTATAGCCCGGGGCCACCTGGCCATAGAGCGAATCCGGATCCGCGTTCCCCTCGACCTCCACGGTCACGAAGGCATCGGTCTCAAAGCCCAGGCTAATCTCGAGGAGGCCGTCGGCGGGGAGTGGACGTCGATCTTCCAACTGCCCATTGATGAATACCCGCACCTCGTTCACGGGCACCCACGGCGCCGCGCGAACCTGAACGCGAAGCTTGCCTGCCCGGCCGGAAAAGCGTTCCCCCAATGACCGGCCGCCCAGGCGAACGTCGAGTAGGGGGCCAGTGCTTCCGTACAGACGGCCTCGGCGAATCGATGCCATGAAGCGCTCGGTCTCCAGGGCCGAGCCTTCGGGGTCCGGCCCGTAGGCGACATAGTTGACCGGAAGAGCCACGGTTTCCCGAGCATTGTGCGAATCGCTGTTGGCGGTGGCGGTGCGGATCTCGCCCTGGAGCAGGAAGGCAAACCAATCCGCTCGGGCAATGCGATAGCGCGCCATGGATTTTCCGTTCAGGAGTTCGACGGCATCAAAGTCCAGATCGCGCAGGCCGCCCGGTCGCTTGCGTTCGATCAGAGCCCGGTTGCCCGGCGCATCCAGGGGCAGGGTCGGGTCATGGGGCTCGCCCACCACCGAGAGATGGGAGAAATAGCTCCCCAGGCCCGAGTCAAAACTGCCCTCGCGCGGATGGTTGAGTTGCAGGATTGGACGGCCCGGCAGGGCTCGCACCTCTTCGGCGATGCGTGCCAACCGGCGGTTCTGACTCACGGGCGCACCCCCGCGGTAAGCATTGGGTTGCCGCTCCAAGGGGAAGGCATTGGAGTGCCCCGCTGTATGCGGCGTCTCCGGGCCCCGGTAGGTGCTGGTGATCTCCACACCCACGAGGCTTCGCAATTGACTCGAGAGCCCCATGGCCTCAATCACCGGCGCATAATCGAAAACGTTGTCGTGCTCGGTGGAGACAATGACCTGGGCCCCCATGGCCACGAAGTCGGCGATGCGCTGGGCCAGGGGAAGTCCTGAATCCTCGCTGGGGGAAGCGTGAACGTGCAAATCGGCGGACAACCAGCCGGGATGATCGAGCAGGCGAACCGGGGGCTCGAGGTCGAGGGGGACGCTCTGCCCCGGCGCTACGCTGAATTCCCGAGCGCTGACACTCCAAAGCGGCCCACGACTCGCCAGCACGCGATAGCGGCCCGGGGCGAGTTCGATCCGCGTCGGGTCATCGGGGGTGCCCGCCAGGGAGTAGTGATTCGATTCGGTGTGTCCCAAAATCCTTCGGCCCCCGACCCGAAACCCTCGGCGATCGGCGCGAAATTGCGGGTTCGGGGTGCCGTCCAGACCGACTACGGTGAGGCGCATGATCTCGCCCCCCGGCAACTCCAGAGAACCTTGCTGGGGAACTGTTGCGGGTTCAAGGACGATATCCGGGGGGGAGTGAGCCAAGGCTTCGGCCACATCAAACAAGAGGGTTATACGTCCGCCGGCCCGGGGGAGGACCTCGATTTCATGGGGGCCCGAAGCGCCAGGGGGAAGCCGGAAAGCAAAGCGCCCGTTGGCGTCGGCCTCGAGTTGGGTGATCGGACTGAGGTCGGCCCGGCGAACATGCAAGGTGGCGAAGGGGGCGTCTACCCGACCGCGCACCTGAATCCCCCCGGCCCAGAGCAGGTCGGTGATCGCCGCCACCGTGGCCGTCTTTGCCAGCATGATTTCTCGAACGAAGAAGACCCGATCGCCGGGGTCGAGGTCCATCCAAAGCAGCTGGGCGAATTCCAGGATACCGGGCGGGCCTTCCCCGCCCCAGAGTAGGGTGTCCGTGTAGGCCCCCAGAATCGAGAAGTGCTCGCCGTTCATGGCCACATGCGCGAGGGGTTCGACGCGGCCGTCGCTCCGCTCGATATGCACATCCAACAACCGCCAGCCGTAGGCGATCTCGGGCTTCAGCCCCCGGGTTCCGAGCAAGACCTGGAGATCGGCGCGCACGATGGCTTTGCTGGCGGAGAGAACGTTGTCGGTCGCCACTGACGGGTGCTCGAAACCGAGAGCCCCGGCTTCGCCCGATGCGTTTCCGGTAAAGGGCGTGAGTTGCCCATTGCCGTGAATCGCCACATCGGCGATCACGAAGGTGGCCTCGCCCTCGCTCTCGCGTTCAAGGGTCGTTCGGATCGAGAGCGCCGCCGACGGGGCGGGCTTCACCGCGTAGGTGGTCTCGACCCGGGTGCCGTGGAGGTGGCCCACCGTGACAATTTGGGCCTCGTCGGCAGTCACCTGGGCGCGGATCGATTCAACGCGGATGACCTCGTCGCGTGAGAAGTTGAGCAGCGGCTGGAGCACGCCCCATTGATCGTCGGATCGCCCGCAATGGCCCAGATCCACGAGCACGCCCCCCCGGTCGGAAAGCATGGACTCGTGGTCCGGATCGGCGAGGGCGGCACAGACAACGCCGTTGCCCAGGGCCCAGTCGCCAATGCCCGCAATCGCATCGGGCCCCCCTCCCCGGAGCCGCCCGACATTCTCGGCATCCAGCTGCTGGGCGAACAGGCCCGGCTCTTCGGCACTCACCAGACCCGCCGGGAACTGGAGGACCACCGCGAGGGCGGCCAGGGTGCTCGCGGCAATGCGCCCGCGGAGTCTTCCCCCACCCGAGCAACCCGGGCCGGAAACGAGCAGCGGGGGGCAGGAGGGGCGGGCGCTCACGGCCCGATTCTAGCAGGCCGCCCTTCGTTCGCGGGCCCGGCCCAAGCGCCCGCCTCGGGAATTCGCCCGAAGGACGGGCAATCGTCTGCCGCTCTTGAAAACCAAGTACTTTTAGCCCTAAGCTGCGAGTCGGGGGGAGCAACGAATGCTTTCGGGCCACGCCTCCGGGCGGACCGGATTCATGCTGGTGCGGCGCAAACTTGTCGAACGCTTGAGGGCCCAGGGGATCCACGATCCCCGAGTGCTGGCAGCGTTCGAGGATGTGCCCCGCCACGACCTGGTGCCCGAGGCACTTTGGGGCCAGGCCTATAAGGACACGGCGCTGCCCATCGGGGAGGGCCAGACTATTTCCGCGCCCGGAATCGTGGCCACCATGTCCGCTGCCCTCGGGCTCCGGGGCGCGGAATGCGTACTCGAGGTGGGCACCGGTTCGGGCTACCAGGCGGCGATTCTCTCGCGCCTGGCCGCCCGGGTGATTTCCATCGAAAGAATCCCTGCGCTGGCCCAAGCCGCCCAGGCCGCGCTGGCGAATCTCAAGGTGCGCAACGTGGAGTTCTATCTCGGCGACGGCACCTGCGGTCGGCCCGAGGATGCGCCCTTTGAGGCCATCGTGGTCACCGCGGGCGGCCCCGAGGTCCCTCGCCCCCTGCTCGAGCAGTTGGCCCTAGGCGGGCGGCTGGTGGGCCCCTTCGGACCGCGAGATGCCCAGCAGTTACTGCGAATCCAGCGCACGGGTGAGGCCAGCTTTACCCAAGAAGTTCTCGGACGTTGCGATTTCGTTGATCTCGTGGGGCGAAATGGATGGCTGCCATGAGCGCTGGCCCCGGAAGAACACCAGCCCGAGGCCCGAGATGGGCTTTCGCGGTGGCGACTCTGGTCCTCGTGCTCGTCGGTGGCCTGATAATGGGCGGCGGCCTGCTCTCGTGCGCGGGGCCGGATTCCGACCGGATTCATACGGTTCGCAAGGGAGAGAACCTGTATCGCATCGGCCTGCGCTATGGCGTTCCCGCAGCGCGAATTGCTCGGGCCAATGGAATCCGCGATGTGACCACCCTCTCAGTGGGTACGCGATTACGCATTCCGGGGAGGAGGGCCCACACGGCGCAACGCATCTCAGCCCAGGGGCCTGCCCAGTCCCGCCGTCCCTCGGCGCTGGCCGATGCCCGGCGCTCGGCACGCAGAGATGCGCTCCGAGAAGGAAAACTCAAGTTCACGTGGCCGCTGAAATCCCCGCGCTTGACCTCGCGTTTCGGACAGCGCAAGGGGCGCCCCCACGAGGGGATTGATCTGGGTGCACGCAGTGGAACGACGATTCGCGCGGCGGAGAGCGGCAAGGTGATCTACAGCGGATGGCTCGGAGATTACGGCAAGGTGGTTATCGTCAAGCACGCCGGGCTGTACCGCAGCGTCTATGCCCACGCCCGGGCCCTCCATGTGGAGAAGGGCGATTTTATCGAGAAGGGGCGGCGGATCGCCGAGGTGGGAACCACTGGCCGTTCGACCGGCGCCCACCTGCATTTCGAAATCCGCAAGCGAGACGAACCGCGAAATCCGCTCCTCTACCTTCCCTGAATTTCACGGACCCGCGCCTTCATCCGCTATGCTGCAGCGCGCAGCGCGCCCCCGTAGCTCAGGTGGATAGAGCACCGGTTTCCTAAACCGGGAGTCGCACGTTCGAGTCGTGCCGGGGGCACCCCATGATTTCCGGTGGGTCCAGGCCATGGCGAGGCGCGGGGGCCCGGACAAACTGGACGAAGCAAGGCGGGCTCAGGCCGCCCAGCGAGTCGTGCCGGGGGCACCCCATGGCTCCCGGTGAGTCCAGGCCCGGAGACCGATTTTGGGGTTCAGTCGGACTCCCCAGGAACCGATGGGGAGGGGCAGGGGGGAAGGCAAATGACCGACGTGGTGCGAGAAGCTCTGAGGACGACCGCGGACCTGCCCCACTACGCGACGCCCGAGGCGGTGGTGGCTGAACTTCAGCCCGAGTACCCGGTCTATTGCGTCCGCCCCCATGCGATCCATCGCGCGGCCCGGCTCTTCCTGGACAAGTTTCCGGGCGACACCCTCTACGCAGTGAAGTGCAATCCGGCTCCGCATATGCTCAGGGCTCTCTATCACGCGGGCATACGGCATTTCGATACGGCCTCCCTTGCCGAGATTGCCCTGGTTTCACAACTCTTCCCCGACTCGGTTTGTTATTTCATGCACCCCGTTAAGGCGCGCTCGGCGATTGCCGAAGCCCACAGTCGTTACGGGGTGCGGCATCACGTGGTGGATCATCCCTCCGAGTTGCAAAAACTTTCCGAGGTAATCACCGCGAACCGCGATGTGGTTATTCTCGTGCGATTGGCGGTCCACCACACCGGGGCGGTTTACGATCTGTCGAGCAAATTTGGAACTTCGGTGGAGGGGACATTGGCCCTTCTGGCCAAGATCGAATCCCTGGGTTTCTCCGCCGGACTCTGTTTTCACGTGGGTTCCCAGTGCCTGGACCCCGACGCCTACCGGCTCGCCATGGAGAGCGTGGCCGAAGTCCGGGCGCGCAGCCCCATTGCCCTGGGCTGCATCGATGTGGGAGGCGGATTTCCCGGGCGATATCTCAATGACCCCGTGGAAGGGGTGTCTTCCTATATCGACGCCGTCATTGCCGCAGCCCGGGGACTCGGCGAGCTCGAAGAGAGTCGACTCTTCTGCGAGCCCGGTCGTGGTCTCACCGAAGGCGGCGAATCGCTGATTACTCAGGTGCAACTCCGCAAGGGGTCCGCGCTCTATCTCAACGATGGAATCTATGGGAGCATGAATGAGGAACAGACCGGCCTGCGGCGACCCCACCGGATGGTCGCGACCCGGGATTTCTCTTCTCGGCGGGCCCAGTTCACCGTCTATGGACCCACGTGCGACTCCCTGGATATTCTGCCCGACGCCGTGGAACTGCCCGCGGACCTGCGCGAGGGAGATTGGATCGAGTTCGGCGCCATGGGGGCCTATGGGCTGGCTTGCCGTACGGCTTTCAACGGTTTCTTTCCCAACACCTTCGTGAGCGTGGAAAACGAGTTCGAGGCTGACGCCTCCCCGGTGGGCTGATCAGGGTTCAGCCCGTCCCGCGCCCAGGCGCCGGAGAATGAAATACTCGTTGAAGGGTCGGTCGTCGCTGATCTCTGGGCCGATCGGAGGGCCCATCAGTTTCTCCGGTTCGAGTTCGCGCCCGAGAACTTGTTCCTCGATGAATTTTTCGGGCCGGGAACCCACCGGAGCCCACTCCATTAAGTCCGCAAGAGCTTCCGGTGGCATGTTCTGAATAAACCGGGAGGCATTGGGTACCGCGATGGGCTCCATCGAAAGCAGGATGTGAAGACCGTAACCGTGGTGGGACTGGTAGATCCGCATATGGGGAAAGGCAGCCTCGGCCGAGCGCAGAACTGCCTCGCGGAGTGCGGGTTCGACCCGGATACCATCGGGAAACCACTGGTGAACGATTCCCCCTGGCGCGAGCCTCGCCTGGGCCAGGGTGTAGAACTCCCGGGCGTAGAGCAGGCTCGAGCCCGCCGTCTCCACCGGCGGGGGCGGGTCCAGGGTGATGACATCGAAGCGGTGATCGGTCCGCGCCAGAAACCGGCGACCGTCGTCGATCACGATTTCCGCCCGAAGATTTTCCCGGATCGCCTGGGCGTCGTCGTGATAATCGTCGAAAGCCGCCACTACACTGGGGACGAGTTCAACCGCCGTGGCTGGAATTCCCCAACTCAGGAGGGAGCGGAAAGTAGTCCCCATTCCAAAGGCGATGACCAGGGCACGCTTGGGCGGATGATCCAGACTGCCCAGGGGCAGGTGGGCCATGATCTTGGTCAACGTCGTGAGAACGGTCATTCCGTAACCGTTCACCAGGAGGTGGCGATTGAAGCCCTGGCCAAAGGAAATCACGGTGGCGGTGTGGTCCCGGCGAACGCGTGCGTGCCGGATGTGGCTGCCCTCCTCGAAACTTCGCCCATAGGCGCCGATCTGAATGAAGCCGGCGGCGGTGAGTCCGGCTGCAACGCCGGCCATAAGCCGGGGCCGTCCCGGGTGGAGCCGCCGGACGGAAAGCGCGCAGAGCCCCACCAGGGGTAGGGTCAGAACCAGCAAGCCGAGCCGGGCGCCCAGAAAAGGAAGTATCGCGTAGGCGGCGCACAGCGGACCCAGAATGGAACCCGCGATATTGATCGCGTAGGCACCGCCGGCTCGCTTGGGGGAGCCACCGGCGTCGTGGTCGATGAGCATGGGAGTCAGGTACCCAAGCGCGCCGCAAAAGGGCGCGATCGAGAGGAGCGCCAGGGCACCCATGGGCAGCCAGACCGTGGCTCCAGGAGAAAGAAATTCGGCGATGGGAAGCAGGCCGTTGGCCATGCCCGAGATGAACTTTGGTATCGCGATCCAGGCGGGCAGGAGCGCGGCGACGGGCAAGAGGAAGACCAGGGGCACGACGCCCAGCACTCGCCCCCGGGCCCGGTGCCGTCGGTAGAGGGCGGAACCCAGAAAGGTGGAAATTAGATAGACGGCCAGCAGGCCGGAGAACGCGTAGACCAGAGTGCCGAGGATCGGCGTGAAGGCGCGCATCCACACGATCTCGAGAGCCATGGCGGTAAAGCCCGTTAGGAAGAGAATGCCCCGGGTCCGGGCCGGGCTCAGTTCCCGAGGGAGGGCCGGCGGGGGCAGGGTGCTCGGCGGCGGGGGCGCGGATGCAAGAGCCGGATGAGGGAATCGAACCGAGACCCCCAAGCAGGCCACGGCCACGAGCCAGTTGAGGCCGGCCCCCGCCTGAAGGCTGCCCGAGAACCCCAACCACTCGATCAGGAAAACCGGAGTCGCCACGGCGCCGGCGAAAGCGCCGATCACGTTCGCGAGATAGAGAAAGCTAAAACTCCCCGACGGCTCGGAATCCTCGGTCTCAATGAAGCTCATCATTGCCGGAAAGGTTGCGCCCATGGCCATGCAAAACGGCAACAGGGAAACGGCGATCAACCCCGATGAAGCCGCGAGGTAGAGCCCGCTCTCCATCCCCCCCATTGGGAGCAGCAGGGCCCGAGCCCCGGCGAAGAGAGGAGGAATAAGGAACGCGCCCAGACCGATCACCGCCTCGAGCAAGCCGTAGACGATGAGGGGCGACTTTCCAAGGCGTCTCGAGAGGGGACCAATCGCGCGTCCCCCGGCCCAGGCCCCCAACGCCAGCCCAAGCATGAAAACCGAAACCACCACCGAGGCAAAGGGGGTAATGACTCCGAAAGAAGCCAGGGCAAGCCGGACCCAGACGATTTGGTAGACCAGACCGGAAAAGCCCGAGAGGACGAAGCACCCGAAGAGAAAACGGCGCAACCGCGATGGACTCACGTTCCCATCCTCCCCGTCCGGGGATACCCCAGAGACCCGAAACGGGGCAGCCGCGCATTGGCAATGGGATCACTCCCTCCGCCGAGAGGGGGCAACCGACTTGGGTGGATGGATCCGCTACCCACGATCAATCGTAGAGACCTCGTATTTCCGGGCGTGGGGGAGTGGCCTACCGGTGCTCGTCCGGGATAGAGGCTACCAGATGTCGCCGGAAGAACGCCGCTGGCGCCCGGGGTATCGAGCACTGAAAATCGTCCGGGGACCTCGTGGTTCACGGCTGTATTCAATACACTGGCGCACCACGAAGGGAATGAATGGGTGGCTGCACGATGCTTCTGATAGGTGGAATATGAGCGCGATTCGCCGACTCTTGCCGTCGTCTTTTTCTGCTGCGCCCGGGGATCTCGAAGCCCTGACGCGTCGGGGTGAAGAAGAAGATCCCCAAGCGCTTGGACTCGCGCCCGGAAGCCTCGAGCAATTGTGGCAAGGGGTGGAGGCGCTCTACCAGTCCGGGGCACATCCGGCGATCCAATGCTGCGTGCGTTTGGGTGGGGGGGTGGTCCTGAATCGGTCCTTGGGCCTGGTCTCGGGGCGGCCGTATCGCCCGGGCGAAATTGACCCGGAGGACGTCATGGGCTTGGACACCCCCGTCAATCTCTTTTCGGCGTCGAAGGCCATCACCGCCATGCTGGTCCACAAACTCGACGAGGAGAACGTGTTGCGCCTGGACGACCGGGTGGCGGACTACATTCCCGAGTTCGCCCGGCATGGCAAGGGAGAGATCACCGTCCGCCATGTTCTCGCTCATCGCGCGGGGCTCTCGAAGCTTCCTCCCGAAGCGATGGATCTCGACCTGTTGGCCCAGCCTGAGCGGATTCTAGAGGTTCTATGTGACGCCCGACCCGAGTCGAGTCCGGGCGGGCGACTCGCCTACCACGCGGTCTCCGGGGGGTTCATACTGGGTGAAGTCCTTCGGCGCGCAGCGGATAGCCCCTTGCGAAACCTACTCCGGGAGAAGATCGCCATTCCCCTGGGCCTTCGTTGGCTGGGCTACGGCGTGCCCGCCGAACAGGTGGACCAGGTGGCGATCAACACGGCCACGGGTTTCCCCCTGCTCCCCCCCCTGTCGAATATTTTGCGCCGGGTCCTGTCCACCGACCTCGATTCCCTCGTCCGACTTTCCAATGATCCCCGTTTTCTAACCGGGGTCATTCCTTCGGCGAATATCATCAGCACCGCTTCGGAGACCGCGACGTTCTACCAATGTCTACTCGACGAAGGGCAATACCGGGGGAACCGCGTCTTCGACGCGAGAACCATTCGCCAGGCCACCGAACCCCAGACCGGATGGGAGCTCGACTTCACACTCTGGGCCCCCATCCCCTACAGCTTGGGCTTCATGTTGGGGAGCCGAAGCCTTGGGCTCTTCGGGTTCGACAACCCCCAGGCCTTCGGTCACTTGGGCCTGTCGAATGTCTTCACGTGGGCCGACCCCGAGCGAGCATTGGTCGTTGCTCTTCTGACTACGGGCAAACCGATCCTGGGCGGTCACCTCGTTCCCCTGCTGGGCCTACTGCGCGATCTGGGCCGTGTCTTTCCGAAAACCCCGGGCTGATTTCAAGGCGCGCCCAGAGGAAGACGCACGCGAAGCATGCGATCCGCCGCAAAAGATCCGATCAGAAGTTCGCCATCGCCCAGATCAAGGGCGACCGTGCCCGCCCCCATGGGCGCGCCGGCATGGCGGAAAAGGGTCTCCGCTTTTAGGCTGATGGGATCCACCGCGACGATCGAAAATTCCATCCCGCATGCGCCCTTCTCGAGCCCCATGCAGGCGATTTGGTCCGAGAGTCCGCCGGCGTGGGAGGCCACCAGCAAACGTCCGTCCCGGGCCCAGGTGGCGTTGTCGGGACTCGGCACACGGACGCTTCCCAGGATCTCTCCGGTCTGCCTGTCGATCTGACGCACTTCTCCTGCGCTGTAGATGTTCAGGTAGAGACTGCGCCCATCGGCGGAGACCTCGATTCCGTTGGGAAAGGGCGCAGTTGTTCCCGGGGCAATCCGGAACCCGCGTCCCGGTTCCCACTCGTAGACGTGCCCGGTGTCGAAGCCAAGCTGCGATTTTACGATTCCCCACAGCGGACCGTCTCGCGGCATCATGTGAGTTACCAGAAAGCCACCTCCGGGCAAGCTCACAACGTCGTTCAGGTACCCTTGCTCGGGCGCTATGGCGCAGCCCCGCCAGGTCAGGACGGCGCCGCCCTCGCTCAAATTGACCTCAAAGAACTCCACGGACTCCCGACCGCCGTGATTGACGACGAGGAGCCGGAGTCCCTGGCCGGAAAGTTCTGCGAGGTCGATACCATGGGGGCTGAAACTTGCGTTCGGTGGCCCGGGACAAGAAGGATCTCCCCAAGCGCCCGGGGCACCACCAATTGCCCCCCCAGAGCCTCCCCTGAAAACCACTTGTACGGTCTCGGTTTCGATATCGAAGAGGGCCAAATTTCCCGCGCGCGTTCCATCCATGGAACCAAATTGGCTGAGGATGACTTGCTCCTCTCCCGGAAGAAGGGCCATATCCTCGGGATTTTGAAGACCACAGATCACGTGGATCCCCGCTTTGTCTTGGCAGTCCGTCACGGACGGATAGCTGGGCGCGCAGCCGGCCAGGCCTATGAACAGCCCAACCATGAGCAGCCCGGTCATGCCCGACCCAATCATGCCCGGCCCGAGCAAGGGCAGCGGACAATGCGGCGCTCGGGGCCCGGCGTGAACGCGAATCGGCGGCTTCGATGAGCCCGGATATGCCCCGGGTTGGGTGCACGGTCGCTGCCTCGAAATCATGGGGTGCCTCGCTCTTTGGTCTTGGGTCGTGGGAGTTGTGGGAGTTGTAGAAAATGGAGAACCCGGGGGCGTTCAGTCTGCCTCGGCAGCCAATCGCTCCAGGAGAAAATCCCGGCTGCGCGAGATCAAGCGGCGGGCCTCGTCGCCTGGGGCCACTCGGTCAAAACCGTGGAGGCCGCCCTCGACGAGGTGGAGTTCGACGGGTGCACCCAAGCCCTTGAGTCGCTCGGCGTACCCCGTGGCTTGCCGGTGGGGCACGAGGCGATCCCGGGTGCCCTGGAGGATCAAGCTGGGCGGCGCGCCTGGGTGCGCCTGGGCCATGGGTGAGACCTCTGACCAGCGGGCGGGGTCCTCTTCTGGCTCGGTGCCAACGAATGCGGCGGTGGTCGTCGGGCCGCTCCGGGCCCGGCGTTCGGAATCGTGCAGGGCCTTCAGGTCCGTCGGCGGATACCAGGCCACGGCCGCGCCCAAGCGCTCTCCCCCCGAGCGCAGCCGGGGTCCGGAAAAATCCGGGCGAGTTTGCGAGGTCGCGGTCAGTAGCGCCAGATGTCCCCCCGCCGAATCCCCCCACAGACCGACGCGCTGGGGATCCGCGCCGAGTTCGGCCGCGTGATCCACCGCCCAATCGATGGCGTCAAGACAGTCCTGGAAGGAGTCGGGATACTGGGTGTCCGGGGCCAGGCGGTAGTCGATGGAAACCACCGCCAACCCCCCAGAAGCCAGATAGCCCGCCCAATGGGAGAGCCCCATTTGGTAACGCCCGCCCCCATGCCAGCCCCCACCGTGAATCATCACAACAAGGGGGGCGAGGCGATCCGCATCCCGGACAGGCCGGTACGCATCGAGTTCCAAGGGCCCCGACGAGGTCTGCTTATAGACGAGCCCCGGTCGTTTGGTGTAAAGCCCTCGATCGATGGGCAGGGGGAAACCCAACTGCTCCGGGGCAACATCGCCCATCCAGTCGGCAACGACGGGGGTCTTGCGGGGCTCGGCCATTATTCCTCTCGTCTCTTTGATCAGTGGCTTTCCGGAGAATCCCGGAAAACCCCGGAAAAACTCTCAGGTTGCCGGGGCTATCCCGGTTTCCTTGCGGACCGCTTCCTCGACGGAGGTCCCCTCGAAGAAGTTCGGGTTGGCGGAAGTAAATAGAGCCACTGCATTGGCGAAGGTGAAGTCGCGAAAGTCGTTCTCGGCCAACTGCTCTCTTTCGACAAGTTCCCAGGCTTCCAGCAGCACACCTCGCATGTCCGGCACATCCCAGTGGCCGATGTCCGAACTGAAGAGTGCACGGAGTCGGGCTCCCATGGGGTTCAGCCCTGTGTTGAACGCCAGGGCATTCATGGGGTCGTCGGCCTCACAGCCAAAGAAAAACTGATCGGTAAAGACCCTTCGAATACCTTCCGCGCCATCGGCCCCGCAATGCCGGAATTCATCTCGGGCAGAGGCGTCTTCGGCAGGATCGGAAAGGGTGCGCAGAGCCCCATCGAGCTTGTCGAGGTTGTTCACTAAAGCCGGAGAGCCATATCGCGCGAAGAGATCCTGCATCCGCTGGCGGTCGATGTGGTCGGGGTTGAATTGGTCCACCGAACCCCCGCCGCGTTTTTCATAGTGACCCACCAGGTCCGAGTAAAGATTAGCCCCCCAGCCCACACCCCCTTCGAGAAAGGCAAAGCGTAATTCGGGAAAGCGTTGGGGTACGCCCGCCAGGAAGAGTGAGCGGCAAGTGGCCTCGCCCGCGGTGGCAAAATTTCCGATGTGATTGGAGACGTAGCTCGACTGGGAGACCCGGCTTCCCCAGCCCATGGCGCTGGAGTGAAAAGTGGGGACGATCCCCCTGGCCCGGCAATGGGACCAGACCGCGTCGTAAGCCATGGGGTCGTCGGGACCGAAGCTGTCGATCCATCGGGCGGCGCGCAGGTCTCCAGCACCGGGCAGGGGCCGGGCCACATAACCCGAAAGCGCCACCACGCGCATTCCGAGGGTCTCGACCGCGTAGTCGATCTCTTCCATGGCCTCTTCCGGGCTCTGCATGGGGATAACTGCAGCCGGTGTGAGCCGGTGGGCATAGGGACGACACGCTTCGGCGTAATAACGGTTGAAGGCTCGGCAGGCGGCCCGGCGGAGATCCGGGTCGTCGAGATGGGGGACGGTGAGTCCAAAGGTGGGGTACAGGATGGCAAAATCGATGCCGATCTCGGGCAGGCGCTCGGCCATCAGACCCGGCAGCAGGGCAGTGGCTCTGTCCAGTGTATTGGCGGTGGGGAAGGCCCACCAACTCATGCGGAACAGGCCCAGGGCTCGTCGGGCCTCGGTCTCCAAGTCACGGGTCAGCCGGGCCGCGTCGAAGATGGCGTCGAGTTGCTGGGCCATGGCCTCTCCGCCCAGGGTCACGAGTTCGTCGCGCACAGCGGGCAAAAATTCCACCAAGTGGCCGTCCCCGTCGATGATGGGATGCGGGAGTGAGGCGCGGACCCGTTCGAGCTGGGCCAAGTCGGGCTGAGACATGCTTCCAGAACTCCGAGGAGGTGAGGGACTTGGGGTGAGGGATTGAGGCAAAGGGCTTGAGTTAAGGGCTTGAGGTGAAGGGCTTGTCAAAGAGCGCTATCCGAAGCGCCCCCGTCCACCCGCAGGTTGGCACCGTTGATGTAGCTGGCTGGCCCACTTGCCACGAAGGCCACAAGGCTGGCGACTTCTTCAATTTTTGCGATGCGGCCAGTGGGGTTGGCGAAGAGCTCTCGGCTGGCCTCCCGCTCAATTGTTTCCCAATCGCTCCCCCAGCCCTTCTTCTCGGCCCGGCGCGCCAGGGTCGCCTTGATCTCTTGGGTGGCGATGATCCCCGGGCTCACCAAGTTGACGGTAACCCCCGAGCCGCCAAGTTCCTTGGCGAGGCTCACGCAGAGGTTGGGAAGCACGGCTTTCGAGGCATAGTAGTGGGGCATGCGGGCTGCTGGGCGGAGTGAGCCAACCGTGCCCACGAAAACGATGCGCCCCCAGCCGCGTTCGACCATCGGGGGGGACAGAGCATGGACGAGCCGAACCCCCGAGAGCACGTTCTTCTGGTACAGGCCCACCCACTCGGAGGTGGGGGTCGCCGTCCAGTCTCCGCCCTCGGCTACTCCGTAGTTGTTGATCAGCACATCCACATGGCCCGCTGCCTCGAGGGCCTCTTGGACGAGTTGGTCGGCACCCGGGTCGGTCGTGATATCGCCGTGAACGGCCTGGGCATCGAGTCCCGCTTCGCCAAGGCGCGCCATGACTTCGTCGGGTTGCCCCTTCTCGAACCCATGAACCAGAACCCGGCAGCCTTCCCGGCCCAGCATCTCGGCGATGCCCGCACCCGTTCCTCGCCAGCTCCCCGTTACCAGGGCGACCTTTCCACGAAGCCCCAGGTCCATACTCGCTCCTCACTGCCCACTCGTGGGGCTGTTCCGGGCCGCGCGCCCCCGACAAGCTCCAGAAATGGAAGCGGCCCCCAGGAAATCAGGGGGCCGCTTGGTTGTCCCGTTGGCCCGCTTCGACTCAGCCGAATTCGATGACCGAACGAATGACCTTGCCTTCCTGCATGGCCTGGAAGGCGTCATTGACTTCTTCGATTTGAATTCGCCGAGAAATCATGCTCTCAAGATCGAGCTTGCCCGCCTTCCAGAGGCGCAGCAGCTTGGGCATAAAAGTCCGTACGTTGGCACTTCCGTACATGGAGCCACGCAGGATCTTGTCGTGATAGAAAAGCTCGAAGGCGCTGAACTCGACCTTCTGGTCGAGTCGCCCAACGCCGACGATGACCGCTGTGCCTCCACGCCGGGCGGCGTCGAAGGTCGCGCGGATCGTGACCGGGTTGCCGATGCACTCCAAGGCGTAATCAAAGCCCTGGTTCGCGGTGATCTCGCCCTTCATCTGATCGAAGGCGTCGGGGGTACAAACATGGGTGGCGCCAAAATGCTTGGCTTGTTCGAGTTTGCCCTCGACCATGTCCACGGCCAGGATTTCCGCCGCGCCCGCGATACGGGCGCCCTGGATCGCGCTGATGCCCACGCCTCCGCATCCGAATACCACAACCGAACTCCCCGGCGTAATCTCAGCGGTATTGATCGCGGCGCCTACGCCCGTGGTGACCCCGCAGCCGATCAGGGAAACAATGTCCAGGGGCACGTCGTCGTCGACTTTAATGAGGCAGTGCTCGGAGATGATCAACTCTTCAGCAAAAGTGCCTACACCCGTAAATCCGCCGATCGGGTTTCCGTCCAAGGTGAAGTGCGGACTGGTGGCCACGACCATGGCATGGTCACACAGATAGGACTGGCCCCGGAGACAGGGAGGGCACTGGCGACACGCAGGAACGAAGCTCAGGATGACATGATCCCCGGCGGCGACGTCCGTGACTCCAGCACCGACTTCTTGAACTATGCCGGCGCCCTCGTGACCGAGCACGGTGGGCGTGCCGCAGGGAATGGTCCCGTTCTGGGCCGATAAATCCGAGTGACAAACTCCACTGGAAACGAGCTTGACGTGGACATCGCCCCGCCCAAGATCGCCCAGGCCGACATCGTCTCGAATCTCCAGATCGGTATTCAGTGCGGTAAGAATCGCGGCTTTCATGTTCGCCCTCCGGTGGGTACTTGCTGTGGGGGAATATTGGCTTCTCGCTTGCCGGCTTGGGATCCATTCCCCGTCCGGGCGAGCATTTCAGCATAACAACGCACTGCACACACCGCGAGCGACTAAAATCGTCATCGCCCCGCGCGGTTTAGCCCTCTTTCCCACGCCCCCAGTGGTTCCAGTAGGTAATCTCGCCTGGAGGCCGGCGCTCTGCGGGGCGCAGGACCGCGTTCAACGTGTATCCCACCGGGAGCAGAACGGTCTGTGTCACGTTTTTCGGAATCCCCAACTGCTCGGCGGCTTCTTCCTCGTGCAGCAGGTGCAGGGTGGTCCAGGTCGCCCCGATCCCCCGGGCCCGCAAGGCGAGCATCAGCGACCAGGCGGCGGGGAGAATCGAGCCGTAAAAGGCAACCTGCAGCGGAACGGAATCCGGGGCGGGCCGCCCTTCGGCGCAGACCACGATGAGCGCAGGCATGGCATCTAGATGATCCGCCAGGTGCTGTTGGCTGACCTTGATGGCTCCGCCCCGGGCTTTGGCCAGGGTCGCCAGTGCACGTCGATAGAGTTCGGCCAGGGCGCGTTTGGGCCCGGGTTCCGTCAACACCAGGAATCGCCAGGCTTCGGAGGGAATCCCCGTGGGCGCCTGGGTCGCAATGGCGATGCACTCCTCGATGATCCCGGGCTCCACCGGCCGATCGAAATCGATCCGCCTGCGCACCGAACGGGTGGTTCGGAGGATTTCGTCAATGGCCTCGGTCGAGGGCTTCTGGGCTGTTCCATCGGACATGCGCTGAGGATAGACGCCCGGGCGAACTTTGCGCTGGCCCAGGCAGGGAATTCCCACGCGGCTCAGGTGACGATGCGATAAATCACCGTGCCCCTGGCGACGGCCAGGCCGTCCCGGGCGCCCGCCACCACGGCATCGGCCCAGAAAATTGCATCGTCGCGTTGCACCACCCGGCCGTAGGCGACTAGGTCCTGCTTGGGGGAGGGGCAGAGTATCTGGGCCTGAAGCGAGGGCGTCGACGCCTTGAATGCACCCGGACCGGTCTCCGCCCAGGATGCCATGGCCCCCGCGGTATCGAGCAATGCGAGAACGGCGCCCTCGTGGATGCCTTCCTCGAGGTCGGCGTTGGCTTCGACGAGGGGCAGGATGATGCGGGAGTGGGAGTCGGCCATGTGCTCAATCTGCATTTGGCGCCGACCCATATAGGGTGTCTTTGAGACGTGGGGTCCCATTGGACCGGGGTCGGTACCGCCATCGTCACCCGTCACCCGGTAGCGTTGGGCGGGTTCGCCGCCCATGCGTGCCCGCACCAGGGCGGTGGCATGGGCGATTGCCTTACCACCGGCGGTAGCGACCTCGGTCTCGACGAAACACATATCCTTGCCACGTCGGAGCAGACGGGCTTGGGCGGTCACGTCTTCGCCGATGGCGGCCGCCAGATAGTTGACCTGGACCGAAGCCGTGTGCCAGGGACCGGACGCCTCACCCATGGCGGCACGCGCGACGCATTGGCCGCCCAGCGCCGCCAGGGAGGCCGCACAACCCCCGTGCAGAGCCCGGCCCGGGTTGGAATTCTCTTCCCGGAAGGGCAGGGAAATTCGCGCCGTGGTTTCGTCCGCGCTCGTCGCCACCGCGTCGAGTTGTACACCCAGGGCGCGGGTATAGGGTGAATTCTCAACCCAGTTTCGAATGCTGTCCAAATCTGACCTCCGCCCCGAATTCCGCGACTTGGCGCGTGTTCTCTTCGGGGCAGGTGTAATAGCATGGGTCAGCGGGGCGGGACATGGCCCTCGCCGAGGAGGATTTCATGGGCCAGGAACGGGTGTCGAGACTGGAATTGGCGGAAGCCGCGAAAATTGCAGAAGATCTGGGGCTACCCGTCGCGCTGGCCGAGTTGAATATCTTCCGAATTCTGCTTCGCAATCCCCCGGTGGCAAAAGCGGCGGCAGATCTCTTGCTGTCCCTTCTCTTTCGCAGTTCCCTGGATCACCGCTTGCGAGAACTCGTCATCATGCGACTGGGCTGGGCTACGGCATCGGCTTATGAATGGACCCAGCATTGGCGAATCGCCCTGGATCAATTCGGTTGCAGCGAACAGGATCTGTTGGCCCTTCGCGATTGGGAAAACGCGGACCATTTTGGCGAAGCCGAGAAAACGGTGCTCGCAGCCACGGACGAGACCCTGGCGACCGGCACCCTCTCCGCGGCCAGTTGGGAGCGGTGTCGAAGCCACGTGGGGGACGAGGTGGCCTGTATGGAACTTGTGGCGTCCATCGCGACTTGGCGCTGGATTTCCCAATTGACTCGGAGCTTGGAAATTCCTCTCGAGGACGGAGTCGACGCTTGGCCCCCCGATGGCCGGGCTCCCGAGTAAGGAACCGCGCCGAGCCCAGCTTGGGTATTGGCCCTCGTTTTCGACGGAGTGGGCCTTGTGCGCGCCCTCCGCGAAACTCGGATCCAGAGCGGGACGCGCACAGTCCCTCGGCCCACCGGGTTCAGGCGTCGCGAAGCTTATATCGAATGGGGAGGTGCTTGATCCCGCCGACCAAGCTCGAGTGCAAGCGATCCACAGGCCCCGCCAACTCGACTTCTTCGATTCTAGGAAGCAGGTACTTATAGGCGACTTCCATTTCCAGGCGCGCAAGGTGCGCGCCGAGACAAAAGTGTTCACCGACACCAAAGCCCAGGTGGCGATTCGGATTTCGGTCTATTCGGAATTCGTTGGGGGCCTCGAAGACCTCTTCATCCCGGTTGGCCGATGGGTAAAAAAGGGCAACCGTCTCTCCGGCCTTGATCACCTTGTCCCGAAGTTCAAAATCCTCTGTGGCTGTGCGTGCAAAATGAATGATGGGAGCCGTCCAGCGGACAATTTCTTCCACGGCGGGGGCCAGCAAGTTTGGGTC
Source organism: Myxococcales bacterium (assembly GCA_012959665.1). Taxonomy (GTDB): domain Bacteria; phylum Myxococcota_A; class UBA9160; order UBA9160; family UBA4427; genus JAZXM01. The sequence continues at coordinate 29,339 of DUCT01000077.1, forward strand.
GGCCTGAAGTCGGCGCAACTCGTGCTGGTTTTCCACGAAGGCCAGCAGCCCGCCGGTTGTCGCATTCCGGGTTGTTTCGTTTCCGGCGACGACGATAATCAGGCACCAGGTCATGATATCCATGTGGGGCAGGGGTTCGCCGTCGACTTCCATCTGGGTGAAAAGCGAAACGAGATCATCGGCTGGGTTCTTGCGTTTCTCTTCCGCGAGTTCGCTAAAATAGGAAAAGAGTTCCAGCATGGTTTCCTGGGCGCTTTCATCCGAGGTCTTTCCCTCGACTCGAAAGGAAGGATCCTGGGCGCCAATGATTCGGTTCGTCCAATCGAAAAGAAGTTTCCAGTCCTCCTTGGGGAGTCCGAGCATCCAGGCGATGACCGCAATAGGGAGCGGGGCCGACACGGCTTCAACGAAGTCACACTCGCCCTCCCGGCCTCCTTCGAGCAGGTCGTCCACGATTTCCTTGCCGATCTCTTCGATGTCGTTGTGGAAACGGAGGAGGGCACGCGGCGTAAAGCGCTTGCTGATCAAACGGCGGTACACGCCATGCTTGGGTGGGTCGAGTTGGATCAGGGTCGGCGGAAAATCCATTCTTCCAGGGGGCAGGGGCAAGTGCGATTGAACCAGGATTGGCCCATTGACAAATTTCTGGGGCAGCTTTCCAATCGTTGTGATGTCCGCGTGTTTGGTGATTGCCCAGAAGGGACTCGCGTCATTGTTCTCGCACCAGTAAACGGGATCATGGGCCCGCATCCAATCCCAGATCTTGTGCGGATAGCCGTGGTCGGCGTAATCCTTCGGGTCAATCAGGTTGAATTCTCCGAAGTCGGGGGACATAGCGGCCATCCTTGCTCCTCTTGTACCAGTCTGGGGGGTCTTGGTTGTCGTGAGCGCTTGTGAATTGGTTGCCGTGATTGTCGGGCAAAGCATACAGCACCGGGAATCTCTGCAACCCGTGATCCGGTGCCCGGGAAGCGGTACTATC
>DUCT01000078.1 GCA_012959665.1 Myxococcales bacterium
GCGGTGGTCGCCCCCGCCCTTAACCTCGAGCCCGAAGGCGCCCCTAACCTGTTCCCCTTTCTCTTCGTCACCATCGCGTGTGGCGCCATTTCAGGCTTTCACGGGCTCGTTTCTTCGGGCACCACGTCCAAACAACTCGCCCACATCCCCGATGCCCGCCCCATCGGTTACGGAGGGATGCTCGCCGAGGGGATGCTCGGACTCCTCGCCGTGTTGGCCGCCACCGCGGGCTTCGCGACCAGCGAAGAGTGGTGGCAACACTATTCGAGTTGGGGGGCCGCCAACGGACTGGCGGCCAAGCTCGATGCATTTGTCTCGGGAGGCGCGCGCTTCGTGGGCAGCCTCGGCATTCCTGTGGAGACCGCCAAGACACTCATGGCAGTCATCGTGATCGCCTTTGCGGCCACCTCCCTGGATACGGGCGCGCGGATCCAGCGACTGGTCATCGCCGAACTCGGTGACCATTTTCGACTCAAGTTCCTCACCAACCGCTTTGTCGCGGGTGGCCTGGGAATCGGGGCAGCGCTGACCCTGGCCGTTACCCAGGGCGGAGGGACCGGCGGGCTGGCCCTTTGGCCACTCTTTGGAACCACCAACCAGCTGGTCGCTTCGGTGACCCTCTTGATCGTTTCGATCTGGCTCCAGCGCCGGGGGCGCGCGATCGTTTATACCGTGGTCCCCATGCTGGCCGTGGGTGCAGCCAGCGCCTGGGCGATGACTCATAACCTGCTGCACTACTACGAAAACTTCGACACCCTCTGGCTTCTGGCGCTTTCGGGCACCCTGATCCTCGCCCTGGATATCTGGATCATGCTCGAAGGCATTCGCATGCTGGCCATGGAACGGGGCCGGGTCCCGCGCGCATCGGCCGAAGCGCCCTTCTGAGGCTCTGGACAGCCGGGGCCTAGAGCGGCCCTTCCCCCGTGCCTTCCTCCCCGGACTCAAGGCGCAAGCGCCGGGTCACCGCATCGGCTGCCGAAACCCGCACGAACTCCGCGTTCTTCGGCTCGGCCCCGGGCAGGAGTGCGCGAATCAGCCCCAAGTGGCTGACGATCAAAACTCGACCCCAGGGGTCGCCATTCGCGATTCGGCGTATCGCCCAACGGGCCCGATGCCGGAGTTCGCGCCGGGTCTCGCCCCCGGGAGGCCGCGCGTTGGGATCGTTGGCCTCAAAGCGAGCGAGTAATTCCGGATCTTGAGCGGCAATTTCGGCCCGCCGGAGCCCCGACCATTCGCCGATGTCCAACTCGCGCAACTCGGGGTCCGAGACGGGGATCAGGCCGAACTTTCGGCCGAGTTCTGCGGCGGTCTCCCGTGCCCTGCCCAGGTCGCTGCACACGAGCCCCGTGACGGAGATCCCGGCCAGTTCCGCCTCCAAGCGGGCCACCAAGGCACTCGCCTGCACCCGCCCATCCGGGGACAGAGGCGGGTCGGCTTGGCCCTGCCAACGCCCGCTGGCATTCCACTCGCTCTGAGCGTGGCGGACTAGGTAGAGCTCGCAGTTCGGAGCGGGGGGCGCGGATTCTTCCATGGGCGGCAAACCCTAGCAGCCCCTTGAGTCACTCGTCCGTCCCATGGACCTCGAGCGCCTCCAACGACTGGTCGACGGCGGCCCTCTCCAGTGCCGGACGCAGTTCGGCGAAGGCGCGCCCCCGGTGTGAGATCCGATCCTTCATGCCTGAATCGATTTCCGCCATGCTCTGATCGAATCCATCCGGGAGAAAAATGGGATCGTATCCAAATCCTCCGGCGCCACGGGTCGAGGGGAGGATGCGTCCCGAACACTCGCCCCGGGCCACGGTCTGCTCGCCGGAAGGAGCGACCAGCGCCGCCACACACACGAAGCGCGCGAGTCGGCTCGACTGTGGCGAGTTCTTCATCGCCGAGAGCAAGTGGGCAACCCGGCCGGCATCGTCGAGGGCCGGGCCACCGAATCGCGCCGAGAGAGGCCCTGGACCGCCGTCCAGCGCCGCCACCTCGAGACCCGAGTCGTCGGCCAGCGCCCATTCGTCCAGTTGCTCGGCCACGGCCAGTGCCTTGGCCACTGCGTTTGCCCCATAATCGAGACCCTCCTCGGGAAAACGAACCGGCCCCAGGCCCGCCAGGGACTCAACCGTTATGGGCAGGTCGGCCAACAGGGTTCGAAACTCCTCCAGCTTTCCGGGATTGGAGGTCGCCGCAATGACTCGCAGGCGCGCCATTAGTCGGCGGGCGTCGAGGCCGGGCGAAGCTTGTCCAAGCCCGCCGAGGCCAATGCCTTGTTCTGAAGCAGACTGATGGATTCAATGCCGCCCAAGGCCATCGCCGTGAGTTCGGCCAACTGTTCCCGAGAGAATGTCCCTTCCTCACCGGTCCCCTGGACCTCGATAAAGCGCCCTCCCCCGGTGGCGACCACGTTCATGTCGACTTCCGCCCGAGAGTCCTCTTCGTAGGGCAAGTCTAGGCGCACCTCTCCGTCGACGATACCGACCGAGATGGCTGCCACGCTGTCCCGGAGCGGGCTTCGCTCGAGATCGCCCCGGGCATGAATGCGCTCGCAGGCCAGTGCCAGTGCCACGTACGCCCCAGTAATCGAAGCCGTGCGGGTCCCGCCATCGGCCTGGAGGACATCGCAATCCACCCAAAGCGAGCGCTCGCCCAGCACGCGCATATCCACCACCGCCCGCAGGCTCCGACCAATCAGGCGTTGAATTTCCATCGTTCGGCCCGAGACCTTCCCCTTGGTGGCTTCTCGATTGTTCCGGGTATCAGTCGCCGCCGGCAGCATGGAATACTCCGCTGTCACCCAACCCTCGCCCCGCCCTCGGAGCCAACGGGGAACGCTGAGTTCTTCCGAAACGGTACAGAGCACCCGAGTGCGGCCCAGAGAACAAAGCACCGAGGCCAGAGGGTTCTCGGTAAAATCGACGATCAGTTCAAGCGAGCGAATCTCGTCCGCGGCCCTTCCATCTCTACGCATTCTGTCTACTCACCCTCTCTTTGCAAAACGATCCCTAGAAATTTCAGGGGGTTTCAGCGTGCGGCACGCAGGCCAAGAATGCCCTGCTCCACGCCTCTCCGGGCATCGTACCTTCTCCCGAAAGCCACCACCGCTCGGGTGATGGAATCCGCGATGGCTTCCCGATGGCGAGCACTCCGCAACTCCCCCGCGTCCTCAGCATTACTGAGAAAACCGATTTCGACCAACGCCGCGGGCATCTCAACGCCCATGAGGACAACAAAGGGCGCCTGCTTGACCCCCCGCACGTCGCCCCCCCCGAGCCCTGCCAATTCGCCCTGAACCAGCTTGGCAAACTCGCTCGACTCGTGAACGTGCTCGGTGACGACCAGGTCTCCCAGTAGGGCCGCAAGGGGGTCAGCGGCGGCGGCGAGCGATGGCTCCCCCGCAAACGCACTGTTCTCTCTCCGCGCCAGGCGACCCGCTCCAGCGTCGCTGGCGTCGAGGGACACGAAGTAGGTCTCCACACCCCTGGGCCGGGCGGTCGCCGCCGAGTTGGCATGGACGGAAACAAAAAGGTCGGCTCCGGCAGCGTTGGCCAGGGAGGTCCGGGTCTCCAGGGGCACAAAGCGATCATCCTGACGGGTCAGCTTTACCGACAGCCCCTGGGCGCGAAGCCGAGCGGCCAAACGACGGCTGACATCAAGCACGATTTCCTTTTCGGCCAGCCCTCCCGGGCTTCGGGCCCCGTGGTCCTCGCCCCCGTGCCCCGCGTCGACGACCACGGTATCAAAAGCCGAGCGACCGTCTTCGGCCGATGCAATGGAAACCCAGGGACCGCAGCCCATCGCCAGAGCCAGGAGAGCCCCGCTAGCGGTTGCCCGCAGCAACCCCATCCCCGGAGCGCAAACCGAGCGTTCGATCCAATGACGAGCCCGGACAACACTCCTCAAACGGGTCATGAAGCAGGTCATGAAGCAGGTCATGTAGGCGGCCCCCCATCCGCACCACAGTTCGCTTTTGCCACGCCCAGGAGACTCTCTTCGGTCTCCTTAGGCGCGCCGGAGCCTATCATGCTGAGGCGAGGGTCGCCCGGAGAGGGCCCTGCTCCAAGCCCCGGTACACACCCTGCTAGAGATCTCGGGCCGCCACGGTGATCGGTTCGGTGTCGGGGAGCACAGGGCTCACCGTGTACTCCGTGGTGTCGCTGAACAACTTGATGGGAATCCAGCCGGGCAGATCCGACATCTGGGGCATTCCCAGGGTCATGGCACCGGTGGGATCGATCACCCACGGATTCTTTGGATCTTCGAACCACAGCGTGACCATATGGTGCTGTCCGTCGGAGGCGCGGTAGACGATGGCGCGAAAGACCTCGGTCATCTCAAACCCGAGATCCCGCAGCGCGTGAAAAGTCAGCAACTCCAGCCCGTCGCAATCATCGCCGTTGTTCTGCAAGGTCTCTTCGAGAGTGGCCCAGTGATCGACAGGGCCATCCTCCATGTAGTGCTCCAGCGCCTGACTCTGGGTCCAGGCGGCAACCGAGCGCGCCATGGCACGCTTTTGATCCGCACGAAAGGCGGCGTACTTCGCCCGCAAATCGAGTACCCGCGTCTGCTCCGGAGCGGGCTCGGCCGGAGACTCTCTCTCCGTTTCCGCGGGAGCCGCTTGGGAGACCGCCGCCGGAGCCAACACCAAGGCGTGATCCTGAGCGCGCTCCCGGCGCTGCCAGCCCGAAATCTTGGGGCTCCACTGATCATCGGGAGCGGGCGGTGTGAAGTACGCGTAGCTCTGGTCCGCCCCAGAAAACCCGGCACATCCGCCAGCCAGTGCACACGCCAGCAAGCTAGCGATTAGCGCGATGCATTTTTGGTTTGCTCGAGACCCCATGAAGGGCGTATCGGCTCACCCGGTGAGTAGGTTGAGCGCAAACCAGTTGTTTTTCCACTTTGGGCGGAATTTTGAAGATCTCGGCGCCCGCCTGCATACATCGACCCAGGGGACCGAAGACGGTTCAGCCCGGGATCATGATATTGGCGCCGTCGCAGGTCCCTATGGTCCCGAAGAAGAGCAGGAAGAAGAGAATCATGCACGGGATTCCCCCGAGCACGTAGAGCCAGGAACCCAGATCACCCCGGGGCTTCGGGTCCGTCTCGATCTCTTCCGGGGTCAATTCGGTCTCTTCGCCAACTGACATCGCTCTCGCTCCTCTTGCCCATCACCTTGCCTAGGCCACCGGATTCCGAGCCGGCCCCGTCCGCTGAGGAAACCCCGAAAAGGGGCCTGAATACGTTGGGCGGCGCCAGTTTAGCCGTGGCGCTTCCCCCTGCAACTCGGCGGGGAGCAACCCAGTGTTGCGGGTTGGCGCCCCTAACTGGGCGGGCTCACGGCGCCGAATCAGTCGGGACGACGCGCCATGTGCTGGGCACCCCGGCTATATCGGCCTCGATATGCAGGGATCGCTCCCGCCGGCGGATATTCGTGAGTCGCTCCTTGCCGCCTCGAATCAACTCCCGGTGCTTGAAACTCATCGGTGTAACCTCGGTGTTGTTGCTCCCAGGGGCTGCCATCTGCCACGGACCTCCGGTCCCTCCCTCGACCATCCCGTCGAGTTCATCCCGCGCCTCGTCGACCTCCTGCTCCACGGCCAGACGCTCTTCGGCAAGTTCGGAGAACCGGGCCCGCCATTGTCCGGCGCTCAGTCCCTGGCGTTTCTCCTCGCCCCCCTTCCAACTGGAGGGGAGCTTAAGGAGGCTTTCAAGGCGCACTTCGGGCACGGGGACGGGACTTGGCGACCCGTCGGACTCGGACGCCTCGCCCGTAACGGAAAAATCCCCAGGCGGGTCCGCTGCCCAGCCCGCCGCCCCCCAGACCAACACAACGCTGAACAGCCCCCCGGACACGAGAGCGACCCGGATTCTTCGGGTGTCACGGCGTGCCTCTCGGCCCGAATCGCGTCGCTGCATCAAGCCCATGGGGCTCCCCTGGCGGATTAGGTGAAGGCGGGTTAGGTGAAGGCGGGTTACGTGAAGGCGGATCCCGATTCGGAGGGTACAAGAACCTCGATCACGTCGACCGCACCACCATAGCGAAGGCCGTCGTATGTCCCGACGACGGAACGTACCCGTCCGAATTCATCGCCCTCGGCCCCGACAGCCGTGCCGGCCAGCGGCTTGGCTTCGCCCATCAAGGCGCATCTCGGCTCGTTGAGGAAAAGCGACTCGGCCCCGATGCCTACGCGGGAGCGGATTCGGTGCCGTCTTCTTCAGCGGGCTCAATGGCCTCGGCTTCGACCACGGCCTCGTCGGCCAGGCTCAAGACTTCCTCGCCCTCTTCAAGGGGATCAATGATCCGCTCGCCGGGCTTCACGTGGCCGGCAGCGATTTCCCGCAGGGCAATTACCACGGCCTTGTTTTCATTCTCTTGGACAAGCGCCGTCGCACCGCGTTTGATCTGCTTTGCCCGAGTTGCGGCCATCTGCACAAGGTGGAAGCGGTTGGGCACCGCGCGGAGGCAGTCTTCGATGGTGATGCGAGCCATGGGTTCTCCCTGGAGGTTTTTCATGCCTTCCGGGAGGAGGTCCCGGCCGGAGGGGCCGCACGATAGATCAGCCGCTCGAACAAAGAAACCCCGGCCGACACGGGGTCCGCCGGGGTCCTTTTGGCGATCCACCCGAGGGAAGACCCCTCAGAGGAATCGAAATAGCTCTCGCTATCTCTTCTTCCTTCGAGTTGCCTTCTTCTTGGCGGCCTTCTTCTTCTTCTTGGCGGCCTTCTTCTTCTTTTTCGGAGCCGCCTTCTTCTTCTTCTTGGCGGCCTTCTTCTTCTTTTTCGGAGCCGCCTTCTTCTTCTTGGCGGCCTTCTTCTTGGTCGCCTTCCTCTTGGTCGCCTTCTTCTTGGCGGCCTTCTTCTTCTTCTTGGCGGCCTTCTTCTTCTTCTTGGCGGCCTTCTTCTTGGTCGCCTTCTTCTTGGTCGCCTTGCGCTTCGTTGCCTTGCGCTTGGCGGCCTTCTTACGAGTGGCTTTCTTTCGAGCTGCCATTATTTGGGTCACCCCCCTTGTTGGTCAACGCTCTCGCACCCTGGTCCAAATGCTGGGCCGGGCTATTTGCCCGGTGATCGACTCGGTGCTGATCGATACACGGTGAAAACCGGTTGAACACGTACTTTGAAAATCGGTCTTCGCCGGCCATCATCGGGTGTGAGTCAAAAGCTCTTTACTGCTTTTCCTCACAATCCAAGGTCGTAGAGCGTTTGTTGCCATTGATCCTAGGGCAGTATTTTCAGCATAGTCAAGTAATTTGGTTAAAAAAAACAATGACATGAACTTCAAAATTGCGGCCGTACCGATGAAATGCAGAAATACGTTGTCTTGACGAACTCGTATGTGTTGGTCGTTCGACGTTTGGAATAGCCCCCAATGCTATTCGCGAGATCCCATTGTGACGATAAAAAAAAGCCGCCGATCCTTCGGGATCGGTGGCTTTTTTTTGTTTTCCACACGCGACGCGCTCTACTTCTTGTGTCGCTGTCTCTTCAACAGTTTGCGCTGCTTGTGCTTGCGCATCTTCTTGCGACGTTTCTTGATCACGCTTCCCACTATGTCACCTCGTTTAATTCGGCAGATTACGTGTCCTACCGTTTTTAATCGGTTTTTTCAGTCCATGGCCCTGCATGAATTCTGTAATCGGACCGGAAAGAGCGACGATAAAACGTTTTTCGAGGCCCCACCTGACCACCTCGCGCACCGACAGTGCTCAAAACACCAGTCGCTCGGTTCCGTTCGATTCGCCCTTTGAAGTTCGGCCAGCGCCAAGATTTAGTGAGTCTCCGGCGGCAAGTCAAGCGCGCAGCAGACTCCCGCGGGGCAACGCCCCGACGGGCCACCAAAAAGGCTCCGTGCAGCCAGGAGCAGGGCCATTCAGACTTGTTCCGAATGAGGGGCGTGGGCGGGGAGTAATTCGAGAAAAAAATCTCTCCAATCACTTCCATGCACCCAGGATTCCGCTCATGCACCCAGGATTCCGCTGAAAGTCTGTTCGCTTGGAGGCGCGTCCACAGCCCCCGGGTGCTCGGTTCGCGAGCTCGGACGCGTCACACACAGCGCCTAGCCCCCAACCGCGACCTCGTGGGAGGCACGGTATCCCCGCACTCCCACGAGCAAGTCAGCGAAAATCTCAGTCCTCGATAATTTCGAGGATGTATCGCTTCTTCTCTTTGCCGCTCGCGGCCGTCATAAGGGTCCGAATCGCCGACGCATGGGCTCCGCCCTTGCCGATCACCTTGCCGAGATCCTCACGTGCAACTCGCAGTTCCAAGAGGTGTGCATGGTCGCCGATCACTTCTTTGATTTGCACTTCGCTCGGCTTGTCGACAAGCGCATGCACAATATCTTCAATCAGTTCCTTCATCATCAGCATCTTTGTCCCCTTATGCCCATTCAGATTCAACTACTCAACCTGGGTTCATGTCCGTTCCATACCCGGCAGCGTGACCCACTGCGCGCCCACACCTTCTGCAACGTCAAAACCATCCAGCCTGCTACGCCTTGCCCGAGTCATCATCGAGATTTCAAATCTCTCTATAACGCCTCTATCGGTTCCGTAGACCCGGCTCTTCAGTCTCAAAGACCAGATCGCCCAACTTTTCCCGGTTCAGTCCTTTGCGACCGGACTCACCTCTCACCTCGTTCACGGAAAGACTGAGCGCTTGCATCCGTTCGCGCAACTAGCGAAAGACCTAGACCTCTAATTCAAACACGCAATTCCGACTGAATTATCTGCCTCGTTGCCGACTCCACGCCGGATGACGCGCCCATCGACCGAGCCCTCGGAAAAAAACAGTGGAGGACTTCGGACACACCCTGATCGGCTACACGCCTGCTCGGAATCGCCCTCCCTAATCGGGGCTTCTCTAGCTCGCTGAAAAGGGGCCTCGGGCTCGCCCGGGTAGAGAAAGAAGCAATTCTGCGGTAAACGACTCGGCGAGTTGAAAACACGACTGGCAGAGCCTGGCCCCAGGGCCAAAGGCGAACCTGATCCACCCCTGACTTTTCCTTCCACGGGTTCCAGCCGATAGACCGTCCAACACAATAACCGCCAGAGAAACGCCGAGACCCCATGCCGGAACAGGACATCACAACCGACTTCCTCAAACGGTTACTGGCCAATGATGACGACCAGTTGGCCGAAGAACGCCTGGCCGAGATCCATCCCTCCACCCTCGCCCCACTGCTCGCCGACCTCGGCGCTGCTGAGATTCAGCGACTGATCGACCTGCTCTTTGTTCGCCACCGGGCGGCGGCGATGCTGGCGCATCTCCCCCCCGAATTGATGCCCCAAATCCTCGAGGACATTCCCGACCAGAGAATTGCCGACGTGCTAGCGCGACTTGAAATCGACGACATGCTGCTGCTCGTCGAACACCTTCCAAGCAATCGCCGCGAGATCGTCGAAGAACTCCTGCCCCCGAGCCAGCGCCGGGACTTGATGCGTGCCGAACTCTATCCCCCGGACAGCGCGGGGCGGGCAATGGTGACCCATTTCATCGCCCTCCATCAGGAGATGACCGCCCAGGAAGCCATCGACGCAATTCGGCTCGAAGGGGATTCGGATGACGGGGGGCTCCACCTCTATGTCGTCGACGAAGGCCGACGTCTGCTCGGCGTGGTCCATGTTCGGAAACTCGTTTCAGCACCACCTGAGACTCCTGTCGGGGGTTTGATGGTTCCGGAATTAGTCAGCATCTCCTCAGAAGCCGATCAAGAGGAAGCCGCCCAACTCGTGGCGCGCTACGACCTTCTCGCGCTTCCCGTCACAGACCCCGATGATCGCATGGTTGGCATTATTACAGTGGACGACGTCATCGATGTCATCAACGAGGAGGCCACCGAGGACATCTACCACCTTGCCGGATTGTCCGATTCCGACCGCGTCTACACCTCGGCCCGAGTCTCCATCAACAAGCGGCTTCCCTGGATGCTCGTCAATCTCGGCACGGCTTTCACCGCGGCCTCGGTGGTCGGATTCTACGAATCCACCCTGGATCAACTGGTCAGTCTTGCGATCTTTCTTCCCGTGGTAGCCGGCGTCGGAGGGAACGGGGGAATTCAGACACTCACTGTCATTACGCGATCCATCGCCCTGGGCGAAATTGAATTCTCCAGCGGCCTGCGTGCGGTCGGGAAGGAGCTGTGGGTCGGACTCGTGATCGGCAGCGTGGCGGGAATCCTGGCAGGCTTGGTCGCCTATTTGTGGCAGGGAAACCCCATTCTCGGCCTCGTATTGCTGTTGGCCATGATGATCACCATGACGGTGGCGAGCCTCCTCGGCGCCGCCATTCCGCTGATGCTCAAAAGCCTGGGCCAAGATCCGGCCCTGGGCGCCGGGGTACTTCTCACCTTCTGCACCGATGCCCTTGGCTTCTTCTCGTTCTTGGGAATCGCGACGCTCCTGCTCGAGCATCTCCTTTAACCAAAGCGAGGCTCATACCAAAGCGGGGCTCAAACCAAAACGAGGCTCAATTCGGCGCGACGGGCCGGGGTGGATTCGAGATCCGGCGTCGTTCCCAGCCGGTCCGGCCGCGAAACAACTCCCAGGTGGGCCAGTACTCAAGGTCTAGCTTCAAGGTCTTGACCCGGACCCGGCCCTCCAGATCAAGCACTTTGAGACGCACCGAGCCCCGATCTCGAGTGTCGGCGACCGCTCCAAGAAAGCGATCGAGATCCGGTGTCGGCATCCCGTTGACCTCGACGATGCGGCTGGTGGCCCGGAGCCCATAGCGATTGGCGGGGGAGCCGAACCAATACCGTGAGATGTAGACGCCCTCGCGAGGCAAGGCGTGATCCCTGGCTAACGCCGGCGGGGGCTTCTGGAGGAGCGTGCCCGCCCACAGCACGCCTCGATCGGTCCCCTCGCCGGGAAGAAACTCGGTAGGAACGGTCAACTGGAGTTCCTCACCTTCGCGTAAGACCTGCAGTTCGACCTCTTCCCGCATGGAAGCGGCTTCCACTTCGTGGAACCGGGTCACCGGCTTGCCCTCCACGGAAAGCAGCAGATCACCCCCGCGTAGAAACTCCTCGGATGGGCTTCCCGCGGTCACGCGCAAAACCGATAGAACTCGCTTGCCCTCGGGATCGTGGCTCTCGAGTCTGCTGGCCTGATCGCCTGACAGGCCGCGGCTTCGGGCATCGGCCAGGGTCAACGGCTTGAATTCCACGCCGAGGGAGCGCCAGCCAACGGATTCTCCCCGGCGCAATATGTCGACAATTTCTCGAATCGGACGCGCGGGGATGCCGGCGAAGAAGGCTTCCGACGCCGCCCCCTCCCCCACCGCAAAGGAGGCCCAGAGCGCCTGAACTCGTCCCTTGGAGTCGGCCAAAACCCCGCCCACCGTGGGCGTCGTATCCTCCAGCATCACGAGTTCGACATTGCTATCGCGAAACCGAGGCGGAAAGGGAGGCGGCAGGGAGACCGGGGCTCTCCGAGCCACACGGGTTTCCCGGGAAACGACCTGCTGCTCACCCGACAACCCCACGAGCCAGGTCTCGTCGCCCGCAGCGATTTCATCATCCCGAAAACGCGCGCTCCGAACCGGGGAATCGCCCAACAATTCGGGCCGATAGCGCACCACGGCAAAATTGTGTTCCGGATGCAGGTAGACGACTTCGCCGGGCACCTCCACCGAGGCTCCGAAAGTCAGGGAAAGTTGCCCAAGGGCGACCGGAACCGTTTCCCGGTCAACCACCACAAGGCCCATCTCTGCGTCCACCACCAGCCCGGTGCCCAGAAAACGATCGTGATGCACGCCGTCAATCAGATACGGAATATCATTGGTCACGAGGACCAGAGAGGGAGCCAGCGCGCGTACGGCCCTAGAGCCCACGGCCTCCATGTTCGTCGTGGCGGGCTTCTGGACAATCACCGGCGGCGAATCGGGAGAAGCCTCGCAGGGCCAGCGCCCGGTCGCGTCGTCACGCGCGCAGTGCTGCATGGAAAACCAGCGGCGACCCGCCTGCACGACCCCGACCCCCGGCGTGCGGGGATTGTTCAAAAGGTGAAAACGAATCGGCACGCGTGCATGTTCGGGATAGCTCGCCATCTCTCTCTCGAAATCGCCCAGAGTCGGCGTAGGAACGCCGTTCACCTCGGTAATCAGGGAACCGGCGGGCAGCCTCGCTCGGGAGAACATGAACCCCGAACTGGCGAGATAGACCCCCTGGGCGGGCACCGAGAAGTTCCGAGCCATGTGATAGGAGAGCGGATTGAGGACTGCGCCGCCCACCTCGACGTACTCCGAGGGAATCAGTGCGTGCAAGTCGGCCACCTCGACCTGGAGGCGCAGGGACTCTCCCCCCCGTTCGACATCCAGGACCACGACCTCCCCCACCGAATCATCGAAAACCTCTTCGAGATCAATGAATCCGCCAACCATTTTTTCGTCGATGCGAACGACGACGTCGCCGGGGTCCAGGATGCCGGCGGCGGGGCCTTGGGGAACCACTTCGCTCACCACGATCATGCCCGTCCCTTCGACGAATGCGCTCCGGGCGGCAGATTCGGTTTCCCGGCGAACCCCGAGCCGTCTAACCTCGTCGTAAGGCTGATAGGTAAAAACTGTCTGAAGGGTGCCTCGGGGCACCTTTTTTCCTGCACGCAGGAGTTCAAGGGCGCGTTTCACTCGATCCAGAGGTAGGAAAAAACTCGATGCGGCAGTTCTTTTTCCCGCCGCGTTCATGGCAACTACCTTGCCGTCGATATCCACCACGGGGGAGCCCGATGATCCACCCGAGGTTCCCGACGCGGCCTGGATGTAGAACGTGTTGAAGTCGTTCCACGATTCCGGTCCGTAATCCGGCGCTTCACGATCAAGGCGGGCGATCGTCCCGGGCAGAATCGCGAGTTTCTCACCTGCATCGTTGCCCACGACGCGAATTTCCCGCCCTACCCGCGCCAGTTCGGGTGCCAGTTCCAATTCATGGACATTCATGAACTGAACGTCCTCGGGGTCGAAGCGGAAGAAGCCGAAATCGTGGACAGGATCGCGATAAAGCGCCTGGACGGGCACTTCTTCGTTGTCCAGAAGGACGGCCTCGGCCACCACTGGTCCTGTGGTCACCACGTGACGGTTGGTCAGAATCAGCCCCTCTTCGGCATCCACGACGAAGCCCGTCGCGGTGGCGTAGCCGGGACTCAACCCGTCGAAGGCTCGGGGAGAATTGACACGAAGGACAACCACACCGCGCACGACCTCGTCGAGACTCTCCTGCCAGGCGTCGCCGGCCTGGCCCAGAGTCGCTGTTGCAAACAGCGCCGCCACGAGTGCAAGCTTCAACCGCTCAGCCCCGGAACCGGAGATCGATCTCCCGGAGCATTCGATCTCGCACATCGTCGTAGCGCGCGGGCAACTCGATGGGAGGGTTCGCGTGCGCCGGGGAAAAATCGTCGAGGTTCATCTCGTGATAATTCTGCTTGAAATCCGTGAATTTCAAGCCGTGCGCCGTCGAGATAACCACCACCCGGTCACTTTTCCGGATCGTCCCCCGGTCCAGTAGTTTTCGCATCGCGGCGAGCGCCACGCCCGTATGCGGGCAGTTGAACAAGCCCGTACGATCGGCCGCCGCACAGGCCTCCATGATCTCTGACTCACTCGCCTGCTCAACCACGCCATCGTATCGGCGCAGGGCATCAACGGCCTTGTCCCAAGAGACCGGGTTGCCAATCTGGATGGCCGACGCCACGGTCTGCCGGGCCGCGATGGGCTCAAAAACCTCAAAGTCTTTCTGGTAGGCGAGATAGAGAGGATTTGCGGCCTGGGCCTGCCCCACGCAGATCCGCGGTTTTCGGTCGATCAGGCCGAGTTCAAGGAGCAAATCCAGCCCCTTGGCGAGAGCCGACACATTCCCAAGATTGCCCCCGGGAATCACAATCCAATCGGGCACCTCCCACTCGAATTGCTCGACGATCTCAATGCCCACGGTTTTTTGACCTTCGATCCGGAGGCTGTTCATGGAGTTGGCCAAGTAGACCCCGTCGCGCTCGGCCACTTGCTTGACGATTTCCATACAACCGTCAAAGTCCGTATCCAACGCGAAGACGATCGCTCCGTTGGCAACCGGCTGAATCAACTGCGCGAGGGAAATTTTGCCCCGGGGCAGGAAAACAACTGCTGGAATCGAGGCCGCCGCCGCGTAAGCGGCCAACGCGGCCGAAGTGTCACCCGTTGACGCGCAGGCCACCGCCGGAACATTCAGACCCCGAGCGATCATCTCCTTGACCTGGGAAACCAGTACGGTCATTCCCAAATCCTTAAAACTCCCGGTATGAGAATTTCCACAGAGCTTGAGCCATAAGTTCTCGAGCCCGAGTTCTCTTCCGTACCGTTCCGCCCAGAATAGATTCGTATGCCCCTCGTACATCGAGACCACGTTCTCATCGGAAACACCGGGCAGAACCCACTCCTTCTTCCCCCAAACGCCGGATCCATAGGGCCAATCGTTCCGCCTCGCCCGCTTGTCGAAAATCTGCTTCCACTCGTCCGCCGACTTTTTCTTGAGCGCATCGAGATCGTGGACAACCTGAAGTAAGCCGCCGTTCTGGTCGGTGTAGACAATCTCGTCCAGGGAATACTGCTCCGAGGAATCGGTCAAGCTCTCAAACCACGCCTTATATTCGGGCTCGGACGCCATCATCAAACTTCCTCCTCGATCCGAACAACCAGAGTGGGCGCCTTCACCTGCTGGAGTTCATCCATCTGGGCCAGAGCGTCGCGCAATGCTGCTTCGTTCGCACGATGGGTGAGCACAATTATGGGCACGACTGTCTCGGATTCGAGACTGCCCTTCTGCACCACGGATTCGATACCCACGCCGTTCTCGCCCAGAGCTCCAGCAATCTCTGCCAGCACCCCCAGCTCGTCTGCCACGGTAAAGCGCAAGTAGAAGCGTCCGCTCTGTTCGTCCAAAGCCACACTGGGTTTGGGGACTAGGTGATGAGGGAGATAGGAAAGCGGCGCCACCGGGCCAGCACCGCCCCGTTGAAGCTCGCGCGCGATCTCGATCAAATCCGCCACCACTGCGCTCGCAGTGGGCATTTCACCCGCCCCAGCCCCGTAATAGAGGGTCGGCCCCACCGCATCGCCGCGCACCTCGATCGCGTTCATCGCCGCATCCACGTTGGCCAGCATGCTTCCCAGGGGAATCATGGTGGGGTGAACACGGGCTTCAATCCGCTCTTCCCCTCCGTCCCGGTGGCATTTTGCGATGCCGAGTAACTTGATCCGATAGCCGAATTCCCGAGCGAGTTCGAAATCAATCGGGGTCAGTTGGCGAATGCCTTCAGTGGGAATTTCCTTGTAGGTCAACTCCGCTCCGAAGGCCATCGCGGTCAGAAGCGCGAGTTTGTGGGCGGCATCGATGCCATCGACGTCAAAAGTCGGGTCGGCTTCGGCGTAGCCGAGTTCCTGGGCCCGCTTCAGCACAACCTCGAAAGCTTCTTCGGTCTGTTCCATCTCGGTCAACATATAGTTGGTGGTGCCGTTCAGAATGCCCATGACGCGATCGATGTGGTTGGCCGAGAGCCCTTCGCGAAGCGAACGCAGGATCGGGATGCCGCCTCCCACCGCCGCTTCGAACGCCACATCCACCCCGGCGTTCTCCGCCGCTGCGAAAATTTCCTTGCCGTGCAGGGCCAGGAGCGCCTTATTCGCGGTCACCACAGGCTTACCCGCGCCAATGGCGGCCAGGATGAAGCGCTTGGCCACCTCGTACCCCCCCACCAATTCGATCACGATGTCCACGTCGGGAGCCGCGATCAACCCCTCGGCATCGGAATCGAAGCGAATCCCCGAAAGGTCAACACCTCGATCGGTCTCGGTATCGAGGTCCGCGATGGCGACCATGCGCAAAGGGAACCCAAGGCGCTGCTCAATCACACCGGCATTTTGGGCCAATACCTTGACGACACCCTTCCCGATGGTGCCGAAACCGATCAGGCCTACTCCGATACTCCGTCTGCTTTCTTCGGCCATTTCCGATCTACGCCTCCCTCGCCTGCTTGAGGAGGCGGCGAATGCCCCGGACAGCCTGCCGTATCCGATTCGTGTTCTCCACCAACGCAAAGCGCACATAGCCCTCGCCGGTGGGGCCAAAACCAATCCCGGGTGAGACCGCAACTTTGGCTTCGCGCAGCAACAGTTTCGAGAACTCGAGGGAACCCAATGACTCGAAGGGAGCCGGGATAGGCGCCCAGACGAACATGGTCGCCAGGGGCTTTTCGATCACCCAGCACCCCTCCCCGGCTTGACCGAGCCCATCGACGAGCACATCCCGGCGCTCGCGATAAACCTCGACGTTCTCATCCACGCAATCCTGGGGTCCGCGCAGTGCCGTAATCGCAGCGATCTGAATCGCCTGGGGCATTCCGTAGTCGAGGTAACTCTTGATACGGCGCAGGGCGTGGATCATCTCAGGGTTCCCGCACGCGAAACCCACCCGCCACCCCGCCATGGAATGACTCTTGGATAAGGAAATGAACTCAATGGCGATGTCCTTGGCTCCGGGCACCTCAAGAATACTGGGAGGCTTGCAGCCGTCGAAAGCCACCTCCGCGTACGCGAAATCGTGGAGCACCATGAGGTTGTGCTCCCGAGCGAAACCCACCACTCGCTCGAAGAATGCCAGATCCACCACGTGGGTCGTCGGATTCGCCGGAAACGAGAGGATCAGCATCTTCGGCCGGGGCCAGGTCAGGGTCACCGCCTGCTCGAGATTGGTAAAGAATTCATCGGTCCCGGTCAGGGGCACCGTACGCAGATCTCCACCGGCAATAATCACCGAGTACTGGTGAATCGGGTAGGCGGGATCGGGAACCAGAACCACGTCACCGGGACCAATGGTCATCAGGACGAAATGGCTGAGACCCTCCTTGGCGCCAATGACCGCAATCGCCTCGGTATCGGGATCCAATTTGACCCCGTGGCGGCGGTCGTACCACTCGGTCGCGGCGAGTCGAAGGTTCGGAATCCCCTGGGAAGACGAGTACCTGTGGTTGCGCGGATCCCTGGCCGCATCGACAATTTTCTCCACAATATGGGGCGGAGTGGCCAGATCCGGGTTGCCCATTCCCAAGTCAATGATGTCCTCGCCGCTACGGCGAGCCTCCCGAGCCAAGTCGGTGACCTCCGACAGAATGTACGGCGGGAGTCGATTGAGCTTATTGAAATCGTGGCGCGGTCGAATATCAGTCATCGGCCGGGTGGCTCCATCTCGGTAATTTCGTCCCCATCTGGGTTCCGGGGTTGGGCATATTCGCCCTTTGCTCGCCGACCCGCCACAAAGAAGAAGTAGAAGGGCAGGCCCGCCACCAACAGACCAAAGCTGATCAAGCACTCCTTCGGGTTGCCGACCAGCATCGCCACCGCAATGGCAAAATTGGCCACTAGGTAGAGCCCGGGCACCCACGGATACCCCCAGGCCCGATACGGACGCGGCCGATCGGGCTGCTTGGCGCGCAACCGATAGAGCGCCAGCACGTCGGCCATCGTGGCAAGCACGATGGCGAAAACTGTGAACTCCAGGACAGCGGGAAAGCTGCGAAGCACCAACAACAATCCCACGGCGGCCAGACCCTGGATCACGATCGCCGTCGAAGGCGTTCCGTAAACCGAGTGCACCCGATCCACGCCACCCGGGAAAAGGCCATCCAGGCTCATCGCGTAGGCAATGCGCGGCCCCACCAGCACCGTGGCGTTCAGAGTCCCCAGCACTGAAATCAGCACAAAAATGCCCACCCAGTTCCCAGCCCACTCGCCGAAAAGCGCAAGCCCCGCCGCAGTGCCGGTATCCGCGGCGCCCATCAGGGATTCCATGGGCAACGCGTACAGGTAGACGGCGTTGACCGCGAGATAGATCCCGGCGCAGATTCCCAAGCCCAGAAAGAGCGAGCGGGGCACATTGCGACTCGGCGAGCGAATCTCGCTGGCCACGTAGACCGACGCGTTCCAGCCCAGGTAGGTGAACAGGATCGGTGAGAGCGCTTGGCCGAAATTCAAAGCCGTAATCGCCCCAGGTTCCGCAACCGCCCAGAGCCGGGCGGTGTCGCCGGCCCCGGTAAACGGCCCCAGGGCAACGAAGGCCACCAGGGCCAGAATTTTGAGGGCCGAGGTGAAATTGTTGGCCCGGGCCCCCCAGCGCACGCTCACGTAGTTGACCGCCGAGGTCGCCACGGTCACGCCAAGGGCGCAGCCCAAGATGGCTCCATTGCCCCAACCCAGGCGTTCGCCGAGCCCCTCGGCCAGGGCCGATGCCAGGGCGGCCACGGTCCCAGCGTAAATTGCAAAGAAGCTGAGCCAGCCCACCAGAAAGCCCGCCACAGGATGAAAGGCTTCCCGGAGGTAGACATAGTCGCCTCCGGCCCGGGGAAACATGGCCCCCAACTCCGCATTCGCCAGAGCGCCGGCCAGGGAGAGGATCGCCCCGGTCGTCCAGGCGGCCATGATCCAGCCCGGCGCCGGCAGCAACTCGGCGACCTGGCCCGGGGTAAAGAAAATCCCAGCGCCGATCACCGACGCCACCACGAGCATGGATGCATCCAGCAGCGAAAGTTCGCGCACGAGATGGTCGCGGGGATGGCCTGAGCCGGGGTTCTCCGTCACGACCGCGAGCATAGCGGTCGTACTTCCAAGAATTGAGCCCCACCCCAGTCACTGGCGATTCGGCCAACCGGTGACTTATACATCCCAGGCAATGGAATCCGCAGGATTTCTCTTCGGAGATCTCGGCTCGGTACAAGTCGGAATTCTGTCCGTCGCAGCGCTCCTGACGTCCACCCTCTCGGCCATCGTGGGCATGGGGGGCGGCATTACGCTCCTGGCTGTGATGCTCCTCTTCCTCGACCCCCTGGTCGCCATCCCCCTCCACGCGACGATCCAGTTGGTCTCCAATGGCACCCGCGCCGTGGCCCAACGCCGCCATGTAAACTGGGGAATCCTCTGGCGCTACTCGCTCCCCCTGCTGCCCCTGGGCTGGCTCAGCCTGCAACTTGCCCAGGGTATTCCCCCCGACGTGGCCCGCGCCCTAATCGGACTTTTCGTCCTGATTTCCACTTGGCGCCCGGCCTGGTTCCTGCTCGGTACGCATCCGAGCGAGACCAATCCCAACCTTCGCTTCCTGACGCTCGGAGGGGTGGTGGGCGTGCTCAACGTAACTTTCGGGGCCACGGGTCCCCTGATCGCCCCATTCTTCCTGAACCTGGGCCTGACGCGGTTTGCGATCATCGGCACCAAGGCCGCCTGCCAGCTGACGTCCCACGCGGTCAAGATCGGCGTCTTCGGCCTGGCCGGATTTGCTTTCGGTCAGTGGGCGGGCCTCCTGGGGCTTTTATGCCTCTGTGTTGTGGTGGGCACCGCCGTGGGTACCCGAATCCTCTCGGCCGTGAGCGAGACGGCCTTTGTGAAGCTCTACCGGCTCATTCTCAGTGCCGTGGCGCTCTTCCTCGTGGTTTGGCACGGTTGGCAGACTCTCTGAACGAACTCGGACGTCCCGGAGGGGCTCAAACCGCAACTGGCCGAAAAAACAAGGCGAGTTGGTTGCCGGGATACCTCCGAGTCGCTAAATCACATCCGCAAGAACACCTCCGCCGCGCGCGGCCCCCGACAAGGGGCCTGGGCCGGACGGGCTTCTCTGATGGAAACGCCCCACACGGGACCCTCCTGACAACCCTGCATCGCGGCGAGGCCCCGGGGACTGAAGAAGCCCTGGGGACAAAAGAGAGAGGCTCGTAAGCGAGCAGGGAGCGCTGCAGGCCAGGACCCGGAACAGACCCCGCCCGACGAGTCAGGTGCCAAGGGCTCGCAGAGCGGGTTGAGAGCCGGGAAGATTTCTACAGGTTCGAAGCCAGGGGCTGAAGAGCCTGGGCAACGGAACCGACCAACCGAATCGATCCGAAGACACGTACACGCACACACAGAGGATGGAATTGATGAACGAACTACTGGACCAACTCACGCTGGCGCCCATTGGGGCGGGGGTTCTTGGCCTCGCCATTGCGACCTTCTTCTACTTCCGGGTCAAATCCCTCCCGGAGGGCACCGAGACCATGAACCTGATCGCGAAATACATTCGCGAAGGGTCAATGGCATTCCTCTCCCGGGAGTACAAAGTACTCGCGGGCTACACCGTTGCGGTGTTCACCCTGCTCTTCTTCGCCTTCCGCTCAGAGGGAACCGGCATTCTGGCGGGGCTGTGCTTCGTCCTCGGGGCGTTCCTGTCCCTTGGATCGGGTTTTGTGGGCATGAAGGCGGCCACCTTTGCCAACGTACGTACCAGTCAGGCCGCCCGAGAGGGTTCCAAGCCCAAGGCACTTCTCACGGCGCTGGACGGCGGAGCGGTCATGGGCCTGTGCGTCGCGGCCACCGCGCTCCTGGGACTCGGCGGGCTCTACTTCCTGTATCGTGGAGATCCCCACCTCGGAACCGTCCTCCATAGCTTCGCCGTGGGTGCCTCCTCCATCGCGCTCTTCGCGCGGATCGGCGGCGGCATTTACACCAAGGCCGCCGACGTGGGCTCGGATATCGCAGGCAAGGTGGTCGAAGGCATCCCCGAGGACGATCCGCGCAACCCGGGCGGGATCGCGGACAATGTCGGAGACAACGTGGGCGACGTCGCCGGCATGGGGGCGGACATTTACGAGTCCCTAGTCGCCGCCATCGTTGCCGCCATGGCGATTGCTTTGACGGCGCGGACCGAATACATCGAGAAGCTCTTCACCAACGGCCTGAGCGGCAACGACGCCACCATGCTCGCCGTCACCCTACCCGTCTTCATCTCCGGACTGGGTCTTCTGGTCAGTATCGTTTGTATCTTCATCGCGCGCAGCATGCGCCAAAACAGCCCGGCCATGGTGCTCAGGGCCGCACTCGTTGTTCCTTCCTTGATCATTTGCGTCGTGGCCTACATCGTCATGCCGATGCTGGGCGTTAGCCAATCCGTTACATACGCGTTGGCCGCCGGCGCCATCGGGGGGGCCATGATCGGCCTCATCACCGAGTACTACACGGCCTGGGCCCCCATCGAAAAAATCGCTGAGGCCTCCAAGACCGGCGCCGGGACCGGAATCATCAGCGGCCTTGCCGTCGGCATGGAGAGCACCGTGGTTTCGCTCCTCATCGTGGCGAGCGTGGGCTTCGTCGCCAACGCGGTCATGCCCGAAGGTATGGGACTCTACGGAATCGCCATGAGCGCCGTGGGAATGCTCGCGGGCACCGCCATCGTGATGACAGTGGACGCCTACGGACCCATCGCAGACAACGCCGGAGGCATCAGCGAAATGAGTTCCCTCGGCCCCGAGGTGCGGGCGATCACCGACGAGCTCGACGCCGTGGGAAACACCACCGCCGCCATCGGCAAGGGCTTTGCCATCGGTTCCGCCACTTTGACCGTGCTGAGTCTCTTCTCCGCTTTCATTCTTGAGGTCAACCACAAGCGCATGGAGGCCGACATGGAACCGCTGATCCTCCAACTCGACGATGCGCGGATCTTGATCGGCCTGCTCATTGGCGCGTGCCTCCCCTACGCGGTGGGCGCCAGCACAATGATCGCAGTGGGCAAGGCCGCCCAGGCCATCATCAAAGAGATCATCCGCCAGTTCAACGAGATTCCCGGACTCCGAGAAGGCAAGGCCGAGCCCGAGGGCAAGGTGATCGTGGACATCGCCACCAAGGCGGCCCTGGGCCAGATGATTCTGCCCGGAACCGTCGCCATTGCTGCGCCGGTGGCGGTCGGTTTTATCCTCGGCCCTGTCTCCCTGGCCGGAATGCTTGCAGGCGCGGTTGCGGTGGGGGCATCGCTCTCCCTGTTCATGGCCAACGCCGGCGGCGCCTGGGACAACGCCAAGAAATTCATCGAGTCCGGAGGCCTTGAGGGACACCCCAAGGGCTCCGAAGCCCACAAGGCATCGGTGATTGGCGATACCGTGGGCGATCCCTTCAAGGATACATCGGGCCCGGGCGTTGCGATCCTGATCAAGGTGATGAGCGTTGTCAGCCTGCTGATTGCGCCCCTCATCGCCACACTCTGATCCCGGGGTTGGTTCTCGAAAGGCCCTGGCCGCTTCGGCCAGGGCCTTTCTATTTTGGGCGCCCCCCTAAGCCGGAGGGTTCCCCCCTTCGCTCCCCAGGGCTCAGACAACGCCTCCTGCTGGGACAGGGCTCCGCTTCCTGCCCAGGACCAGGGAACGATTCACCGCTGACAGCACGGCCTCCAGGGAGGCTGTGACGCTACTGCTGTGCCGCCCGACCCCAAAGAAGCTTCGGCCGTCGGCATCCGAGACTTCGACGTAGGCCGCCGCCACCGCATCCGATCCCGATCCCAGGGCATGTTCCCAATAGTCGGTCAAGGTCAGGGACAAGCCGAATCCGGCGCAAAGCGCCGTGAACATCGCATCGATGGGTCCAGTCCCCCGAGCTTCGAGGACGTGCCGGGCCCCCGCGTAGGACGACTCTCCTCTCAGGCGACAGTCGGACCCGGCCATGTCGTCGAGTTGGCAGTGCTCCACCGGGCAACCGATGGGTTCACTCCAGCCCAGGTATTCGGCCTCGAAAAGCCGCCGAATGCCCTCGGAACCGATCTCACCTCCGGTGGCTTCGGCGGCCCGCTGAACCCGGGCCTGGAAATCGATCTGGAGAGCTCGGGGAATCGAGTAGCCGTGATCGCGTTCGAGCACATAGGCCACGCCTCCCTTGCCCGACTGACTGTTGACCCGAACCAGAGCCTCATAGCCCCGGCCCACATGGGCGGGGTCCATGGGCAAATAGGGGACCTCCCAGAGCCCCTTGGGATCCGCATCCAGCGCCGCCAGCCCCTTCCGGATCGCATCCTGATGGGAACCCGAGAAAGCAGTAAAGACCAACTCCCCCGCGTAGGGGTGGCGCGGGTGAACCGGCATCCCCGTGCACTCTTCGTAGAGTTCGACCAGCCCATCGATGGCGCCAAAATCGAGACCCGGCTCCACGCCCTGGGTGAGGAGATTCAGTCCCAGGGTGACGATGTCGACGTTTCCCGTCCGCTCGCCATTTCCGAAAAGCGTGCCTTCCAGGCGGTCGGCGCCCGCCATCAAGGCGAGTTCCGCCGCCGCCACCGCGCAGCCACGGTCGTTGTGGGGGTGAACGCTCAGCACCATCTTCTCTCGGCCGCGGACGTGGCGGCCAAAGTATTCGATTTGGTCGGCATAGATATTGGGTGTAGCCATCTCCACCGTGGCCGGCAGATTCACGATCATCGGTTGCTCGGCGCTGGGCGCCCATTCATCGGCGACCGCCTCGCAGATCTCCAGGGCAAAGTCCAGTTCGGTCCCCGTGAAGCTCTCGGGGGAATATTCCAGGATGATCTCGGTCTCGGGCATGCGCGCCGCCCGCTCCCGGATCAGCGCCGCACCACGCCGGGCGATCTCCTTCACGCCGGCACGGTCCTGCCCGAAGACCACCCGCCGCTGGAGCGTCGAGGTGGAGTTGTAGAGGTGGACGATCGCCCGCTGGGCGCCCTCTAGCGCGTCCAGGGTGGGGTGAATCAGATCTGCCCGAGCCTGGGTGAGGACCTGCACCGTCACGTCCTCGGCAATCGCCTCCTCCTCGATCAGCGCGCGCAGAAATTCGCGCTCGACCAGAGCCGCAGCGGGGAAGCCCACCTCTATTTCTCGAAACCCCATGGCGACCAGCGCCTCGAAAAAGCGGCGCTTTCGCCCGAGATCCATGGGCTCCACCAACGCCTGGTTGCCATCGCGCAGGTCCACGCTGCACCAGCGTGGTGGCGCCTTCAGGGTTTGATCGGGCCAGCGACGATCGGGCAGGAAAACCGGCGGATAGGGCCGGTAGGCCGGTGCTGCGGTGGCCGGGGACCCGGACACCACGCCCTCTGGGACGACTTTCGGTTCACGAAATTGACGGGACATCTTTCTCTCCTCCGGACTCTTCACGGCAAACTCTCTTCCGCGCGAAGGACCGGAGGGCTTCGGGAGTGACTTGCCTGAAAACGGGTCGACGTGTCAAGGCGTCAACCGGGCATCCCGAGGACGGTGATTGGGCTTCGGTGTGTTGAATGCATTTCAAGCGTTTTAAGCGCTCGAATGCACGAAGCCCCCTCCGGCCTTTCGGCGGGAGAGGGCTTCGCGCATCTCGAGTCCGTTCTTTGGACCGGCGCTACACCTCTCCCGCCCTGCTAAGGAGCAGCAGGCTGAGAAGCTGTAGTCGTCGGCCGTGGTTAGAACGCATAGTGGAACTTTTATACAGAAGGGTTTCCTGGGCGTCAAGAGAAATGCGCACGGACGGGCTCCCCTCGCCCTTCAACCCACGTCGACCAGGGCGAGTCGGTCCCCCCAACGCGCCCTCACCGCCCGGGCCAGGCCCGGATCTGCCGCCAGGCCCGGGTCGCTGCGAACCGTCGCCCAGGCGGCCTCACGCGCCACCGCCACGAATCTAGAATCCCGAATTAAATCAGCGATCTTCAGATTTGGAAGTTGGCCGCTCTGGCGCGTCCCCATGAACTCCCCGGGGCCACGGATCTTTAAATCCGCATCGGCGATGACGAACCCGTCGGTGGTTTCAAGCATGGCACGCAGGCGAGCTTCGCCCTTCTCACTGCCTCCCCTTGCCACCAACAGACAACGCCCGGGCCGCGCCCCCCGCCCCACCCTGCCCCGTAGTTGATGAAGTTGGGCCAGGCCAAAGCGCTCGGCATGCTCCACAACCATCAGCGTTGCGTTCGCCACGTCCACCCCGACTTCGATGACCGTCGTGGCGATCAGGATCTGAGTGTCACCCGATGCGAACCGGTCCATCGCGTGGGAGCGCTCCTCCGCATGCAGGCGACCGTGAACGACCCCCACTTCCGCCTCGGGAAAAGCCCGGCGGATGCGTTCGGTGGACTCCAGGGCCGAGCGCAGGTCCACCTTCTCGCTCTCCTCCACCAGGGGGTAAACGACATAGACCTGCTCACCTCGAGCCAGGGTTTCCCTAATAATCCCAACGATCCGGTTGCCCTCGCCCTCGCGAAGCAAATCCGTGACCACCGGCGAGCGCCCGGGCGGCAAAGCATCGATCACCGACACGTCCAGATCTCCGTAGACCGTAAGGGCGAGGGTGCGCGGGATCGGAGTCGCGGTCATCAACAAACTGTGAGGCCGCAGGCCGTCGGCTCCCTGGCGCGCCAACGCGGCGCGCTGGCGGACACCGAATCGATGTTGCTCGTCGATGATCGCCAAGCCCAGACGATAAAAAACCACGTCCTCCTGGACCAGTGCGTGGGTCCCCACGACCAAATCGATTTCACCCGCAGCCAATGCCGCCTTGATCCGCCCGGATTCCGCGGCCGAGCGCGAAGCGGTGAGCAGCGCTGTCCGCAGGGTAAGGGCGCCCCCGGCCTGATCCATCAGTCCTCCCAGGGTTCGAGCATGTTGCTCGGCCAGCAATTCAGTGGGGGCCATCAGCGCCGTCTGCATTCCTCCGGCGCGAGCCGCCACCGCGGCCAGCAAGGCCACCACGGTCTTCCCGCTCCCCACGTCACCCTGTAGCAGCCGGTGCATGGGATGCGGCCGGGCGAGGTCCCCAGCGATTTCCGACCAGGCGCGCTTCTGGGCCCCGGTCAACTCGAAGGGCAGCGCCTGAATCGCCGACGCCACCGCCGAGGCGTTGGGCAAGAGGGGACTCCCGGGCTCCAGGCCCCGGGCCTGGCGACGCAGGGCCAGACCCACCTCCAACAGATACAGCTCTTCGAGGATCAGGCGCTCGTGGGCCGCCGAAACCTGCTCCGAATAGGCCTCCACATCGGCACCGGGATCCGGCCGGTGGACCTGGCGAAGAGCATCGCTGGCCTCGGGAAGTTTTCGCTCGGCCACCAGTTTCTCAGGCAACCAGCCGACCACCAGATCCGCGTGTTCCGAGACCGCAGTCTGGATCAATCGGCGCAGGGTCCGGGGATTCACCTTCTCCGGGGCGGTATAGAGGGGAACGACCTGGCGAAGACCCTCTGCCTCGCCTTCGGCCGGGTCGTTTGCTGGACCTTCGTCCAAGCGCTCGATCTCCGGGTGCACGATCTGTTTGGAAAATCGATAGCGCTTCACGTCGCCGGTAATCAGAAGCCGGTCTCCCGGCTTGAGATTGCGCGCCATGCTCTCTCCGCCGCGAAACCACATGAGGTTGATCGTGCTTCCGTCGTCTCCCACCACCGCCTGGAGGGCCTGGCGCATGCGGCCCCCCGCCCGGGAGCCGACAAAATCCACCGCCAGCACCGAGCCGACGAAGGTCTCCCGGTGCCCTACCTCCAGCTCGGAAATCCGCGACAGGCGGCGGCGATCCTCATACCGTGACGGCAGGTGAAAGAGAAGATCGCCCACGCTCGCGATCCCGCGCTGGGCCAGAGAGGCCGCACGCTTTTCGCCCACCCCCAGCAGCGACGAAGTTTTTCGGGCCAGCAAGGCGTCCATCCAGCCGGGTTCCCGCAAAGGCGCCAAGCGGGCCCATACGGCATTCAGAGCTTCGAGCCGCGCCTCACCTTCCGGGGGCAGCTTGCCGAGGAGGCCCTCCACCTCCTGCAAAAAGCCAATCAGATCCCGAGGAAGGCTCATTGCCTGGAGCGCCCGGCAAGCGGCCGCGGCATTGGCCTCGAGGTCGCGAATGCGTGCAAGTTTGCCGCTGCCCTCGCCCGCAGCGAATTCCAACGGCCGCATCAGGGCGGCCAGGCTCCGCTCAAGCGGGGTCCGCATCAAAGGAAGCGAGTTCTGGGGAGGGGCGTTCTTCGCCACGCGATCAAAAACTCCGAGGGATGGGGCGCCGGGAAGGCACCCACAGGCCCAAGTCTACATCCTCGCGTGAATCTCCTGTAACGAGCGAACCCCGATGGACTCGGCTCGAAGTGCCGCTATGGCAGCCGCCGAGGCCAGGGCCGCGGCCAGGGTGGTGCAGTACGGGATGCCGCGCTGCAGGGCGACCCGGCGCATGGAGAAGGAATCCTTCACTGCGCGCTCGTCGGCATCCACGGTATTGAACACCAACTGAACTTCGCCGGCCTCGATGAAGTCCACGGTGTGGGGCGAATCCTCGTAGGCCTTGTTGACCTTTTCCGACACGATGCCATTGCGCTCGAGGGCGTCGGACGTCCCGTCCGTGGCCAGAATCCGAAAACCGAGATTTTCCAGGGTACGGATCGCTTCCACCACCGACTCCTGATCCCCGCTCCGCATGGAAACCAGCACCGTTCCCTCGCTGGGCAAACTGTTGCCCGCCTCGATCTGGGACTTGGCAAAAGCCCGGCCGAAATCCGAGTCGATTCCCATGACTTCGCCGGTGCTCTTCATTTCCGGCCCCAGCAGCGTATCCACCCCAGGAAATTTCACGAAGGGAAAGACGGCTTCCTTCACCGAGTAATGGGTCGGGACGATCTCCTCGGTGAACTCGAGTTCGTCAAGGGTTTTGCCCACCATCACGAGCGCTGCCAGTTTCGCCAGGGGGCGTCCGATGGCCTTGGAAACGAAAGGCACCGTGCGCGACGCCCGGGGATTCACCTCGATGACAAAGACCTCACCGCCCTTGACGGCATACTGAACATTCATCAACCCCATCACCCCCAGGCTGAGAGCCAGGTCATGGGTGGAGCGCACGATTTCATCCACCACCGCCTTGGGCAGGGAATAAGGGGGCATCGAGCACGCACTGTCCCCGGAATGGACGCCCGCCTCCTCGATGTGCTCCATGATGCCGCCGACCACCACCTGATGGCCATCGCAGATTGCGTCGACGTCCACCTCGATGGCGTCACTGAGAAAACGGTCCACCAAGACCGGATGCTCCGGAGAAGCCCGTACGGCGAACCGCATATACCCGCGAAGCGCCTCGACATCCCGGACGATCTGCATCGCCCGCCCGCCCAGCACGTACGAAGGACGCACCAACACCGGGTAGCCAATTTTCTCGGCGACCGCCTCGGCTTCGGGGGCACTCCGAGCCACCGCGCCCTCTGGGCGCTTCAGCTTCAGGGACTCCAAGAGTTCATCGAAGCGCTCGCGATCCTCCGCCCGGTCGATGGCATCCGGAGAGGTCCCGATAATCGGGGCACCAGCGCGCTCCAGGGCAACTGCCAGCTTGAGCGGAGTCTGCCCGCCAAATTGGACGATGATCCCGTCGGGCTTCTCCACATCGACAATGGCCAGCACATCCTCAAGGGTGAGAGGTTCGAAATAAAGCCGGTCGCTGGTGTCGTAGTCCGTGGACACTGTCTCGGGATTGCAGTTGACCATAATTGTCTCAAAGCCCGCTTCACGCAGGGCAAACACCGCGTGCACGCAGCAATAATCGAACTCAATGCCCTGGCCGATCCGGTTGGGGCCACCCCCCAGGATCATGATTTTCTGACGGTCCGTAGGACGCGATTCGCATTCTTCCTCGTAGGTGGAATAGAGGTAAGGGGTATGGGCCTCGAATTCTGCCGCACAGGTATCCACCCGTTTATAGACCGGCGTCACACCCAACCGTTTCCGCGTTGCCCGTACCGCATCCTCATCGGTGTTCCAAAGTTCGGCCAGACGCAGATCGGAAAATCCCATCTGCTTGGCGGGTCGCAGCCAGGCTTCACGCTGTTCGGTATCCGCCGCCACAAGATCCTGCTCGGCGAGAACGATTTCCTCAATCCTGCGCAGGAACCAGGGGTCGATCCACGAGGCGCGATGAATTTCCTCCACCGACCAGCCTCGGCGAAAAGCCTCAGCGACGGCCCAGGGACGCCCTGGGCGCGGTATTTCCAGGGACTCCAACAACTTCTCCCGGGCCTCGGGGCCGGCGGGGAGAGCCGGGGATTCCAGTCCGGCGTGACCGATTTCCAGCGACCGGATCGCCTTCTGAAAACTCTCTTTGAAGGTGCGACCGATGGCCATTACCTCGCCCACGCTCTTCATTTGAGTCGTCAGAGTACTATCGGCATTGGGGAACTTTTCAAAAGTAAAACGGGGCACCTTCGTGACCACGTAGTCGATGCTGGGCTCAAAGCTAGCCGGTGTTTCCTTGGTTATATCGTTTCGCACCTCGTCCAGCGTAAAGCCCACGGCCAGCTTGGCGGCGATCTTGGCGATGGGAAAACCCGTGGCCTTGGAGGCCAGAGCCGAGGACCGCGATACCCGCGGATTCATCTCGATGACCACGATCGCGCCGTCCGCGGGATCCACGCCAAACTGGACGTTGGAGCCCCCTGTATCCACGCCGATCTCGCGCATGATGGCCACCGCAGCGTCACGCATCTCTTGGTATTCGCGGTCCGTGAGCGTTTGGGCGGGGGCCACCGTGATCGAATCGCCCGTATGCACCCCCATGGCGTCGAAATTTTCGATGGAGCAGATCACCACCACGTTGTCGGCCTTGTCGCGCATGACCTCCAACTCGTATTCCTTCCAACCAAGAACACTGCGCTCCACCAGGCATTCGGTGGTGGGGGATTGGGCCAGGGCCCACTCCACCAGAGAATCGAAATCCTTGTCCTCGAAGGCGACGCTGCCCCCGGTTCCCCCCATCGTGAAACTCGGCCGAATGATGGCCGGCAGGCCCGTGTTCTTCAGAACGCTTCGGGCCTCGGCCAAGGTCCGAGCAAGCCCGGAGGCAGGTACCGCCAGACCTATGCGATTCATCGCCGCGCGAAATAGCTCGCGGTCCTCGGCCTTGTTGATCGAATCGATATTCGCACCGATCAACTGCACCCCATACCGGTCCAAGATTCCCGCTTTCTCCAGGGCCACCGCCAGGTTCAGGGCCGTCTGGCCGCCGATGGTGGGTAGCAGGGCATCGGGCTTCTCGGCCTGGATGATCTTCTCCACCGACTCCACCGTCATCGGCTCGATATACGTGCTGTCCGCCGTCTCGGGATCGGTCATGATGGTCGCGGGGTTGCTGTTGAGCAGCACGACCTTGTAGCCCTCTTCCCGGAGGGCTTTGCACGCCTGGGTGCCCGAGTAATCAAACTCGCAGGCTTGGCCGATCACGATTGGACCGGATCCAATGACCAGGATGGTGTGGATATCGTCTCTTCGGGGCACGGGGGTCGATTCCTCTCGCTCGCCTAGGCGCTTTGGCCTTTGGCGACGGTGGCTCCGGTCACGTTCTCACCCGATGCGTGGCGATCCACCATCTCACGAAAACGTCGAAAAAAATAGGCCGCGT
>DUCT01000079.1 GCA_012959665.1 Myxococcales bacterium
CATCGGCACCGGGGGGTTCATGAATTCGAAAGACCGTCGCTTCTCCGTATTCGACCAATGCCTGGGCCACCGCTTGGTTGGCCGCCAACATGGCTTCCTCCACCGCCCGGTGAGCCGGCCCGCGGGCCGCCCGGCCAATATCCCGCGGCCTCCCCGCCGCGTCGAGAATCACTTCGGGGGAAGGGAGATCGAAATCCAAGGACAGGGCAGCCTCACGCCGGCTTCCCAACCAACCCGTCACCTGGCCGAAAGCGCGCAATTGCTCAGCCAACTCCCGGTCCGCCGAGCCAATGCCTGAGGGGGGCGTACCGGGGCCCGACCCAGAATTCAGGACTTCGGCCGCCTCGCCGTAACTCAATCGCTGACGGCTGCGGATGACCGCTTCGTGCAGGCGAGTTCGGCCGATTTTTCCGGCCGAGTCCACGTCCATCTCCACCGCCATGACCAGTCGATCGACTCCGGGCCGCAGAGAACAGAGATCGCTCGAGATCCGTTCGGGCAGCATCGGAATCGACCGTCCCGGAAAATAAACACTGTTGCCCCGAAGCCACGCGTCGCCGTCAAGAGCCGATCCGGGTTCAACGAAATGCGATACGTCGGCGATCGCCACCCACAATCGCGCCCCCCCCGACTCGGTCGCCTCCACGCAAACCGCATCGTCGTGATCCCGGGCGGTTTCCGGGTCAATGGTGATAAAAAAGCGATCTCGCAGGTCGAGGCGGCGGCCAAGTTCAGCCGTGTCGATGGGGCCCGGAATTGCCTCCGCCTCAAGCAGCGATTCGGGCGAGAACTCCGTGGGAAGCCGGCGATACCACGCCACGGCACGAAAATCGGCTTCTGGATCGCCCGGTCGACCGAGTCGCTCAACCACGCGTAGCCCCGAGCCTCGGCGCCCGGCACCCCCAGCCGAAAAATCCGCGAGCACCATCTCGCCCACCTCGGCTCCACATAGGTCCCTGGTCGAGATGGGCAGGGCTTCGTGCTCCCTGCCCCGGTAGGGAATCAGTACATGCCCCCCGCGCCCTCGATCCAGGCGACCGACCCAAACGTCTCGTGCGCCCTCGAGTACCTCCAGCAATTCGGCTTGAGCGTCTTGGGTCGGCCCGAACTCCTTGACCCGGACCCGATCGCCCTCCCGAGCATCACCCACCTCCCCGAGACGGAGGAGACGGTCGCCGTCTCGCACCAGAGGAGAGCCATCGGCGTGTCTTTCCAGCAACCCCTCCACCAAACCGTCCTGCCGGCGCATGCGAAATCGCCCGCCTACGGCTTCGAGTACGCCTTTTTTCACCAGGCGACGCAGTAGCTTCTCCAGAGGGTCGAACTGACCTCGAATTAGCCCCAGCTTGCGGACCATCTCGCGGCTCCCCAGCAGGGAGCGTCCGCCGTCGGTGAATAGACTCAGGACCCCGCGCTCGAGATCTCTCGGGGTCCGGGGCCGAACCGGTTTGGGAGGTCTCCCCCGACCGCTGCCCCCTCGCTTTCGATTCCGTAAGCCCACCGCGGAAGCTTTGCAGAGCCGTGAGGAGATGGCGAGGGAAGAACTGCTGTCACGTTGACGAGTGGGACCGGTGGCCTAGTCTCTCGCCCACTGCCCGGGTGGCGAAATTGGTAGACGCGCTAGATTCAGGGTCTAGTGTTCGCAAGGACGTGCTGGTTCGACTCCAGTCCCGGGCACCACCGGTCACACCCGCTTCTTTTGATGTCCGCTTCTTTTGATGTCCGTCCCTTATCCCGACCTCCAGAACCGCGCTCTGCCTTCGGCCGGGGCCGGGCCCGGGGCCGGCAAACGATGCGCTTGCGCCCCAAAGAGGGACAGCGCGGCTAATCACTCCCCCGTATTTTCCTCGAGGATGCGCTGGCGAAATTTCTTCGAGCCCGAGTGCGGTCCTCGCTTGACCCTAGTTTTTCGGCTCCCTTGACCCCGGACCCTTTGGGCGTACGCTGAAGGTCTGCGAAGAAACCCCACGAGAGGATTCCGCGTGTCGAAACCCCAAGAACCCGTTCCAAACAGCCTCGAGGTCCTCGATCCAGCGGGCGAATCACTTCAGGTCCCGAGCGTTCTTCCGCTGCTGCCAGTACGGGACATCATCATCTTTCCCGGCGTAACTGTTCCTCTGACCGTTGGGCGACTGAAGTCGATTGCGGCCTTGGAACGCACGGGGACCAACGGATTCATGCTGGTGGTCACCCAGAGAAATGCCTCCACTGAAGAACCCTCCGTCGATGACCTCTTTGAAGTAGGCACACTGGTCAAGGTTTTGCGTATCGTCGATGCCCGTCACGAGGGCAAGCAGGCGCTGGTCGTGGGGATCGCACGCGTGGAACTCGGAGAGATCGTCTCCCAATCCCCCGAATTGAGCGCCCAGTTCACGCCGATGGAATCGGTACTCGACGACATCGACATCCAGGCCATCTGGCAGCGCGTGATCGGCCTGGCCAAACGCGTGGTGGATCTGCGCGATGACTACCCCGACGAATGGAAGGCCTTCATCGTTGGAATTCCTGGACCCGGAATGCTCGCCGACCTACTCGCTTCCAATCTGACCCTTCCTCCCGAAGAAGGCATCGAACTCCTCCGGGAACCCCGGGACTCCGAACGTCTGAAGTCCGTAGAACAATATCTCGAGCGCGAGGTCACCATCGCGGAAACCCAGAAGACCCTGCGGGATCAGGCCGATGCCGGCGGCCTCGACAAGAAACGGCGCGA
Source organism: Myxococcales bacterium (assembly GCA_012959665.1). Taxonomy (GTDB): domain Bacteria; phylum Myxococcota_A; class UBA9160; order UBA9160; family UBA4427; genus JAZXM01. Next base: position 2,711 of record DUCT01000079.1, read on the forward strand.
GCGAATGCTTCGCTCACGCATGCGCGAAATTCAGGAAGAAATCGGCGAGAGTGACGCCGGCATGCGGGAAGTGGACGAACTCCACGAGAAACTTGAGGCAGCGGAACTCCCCGAGGACGCCTACGAGCAGGCCGAACGCGAACTCAAGCGTCTCTCGGCCCTGCCCCAGCACGCCCCGGATCGCCACCTGATCCGGACCTACCTCGAGTGGATCACCGATCTGCCTTGGTCGATTGAGACCGAGGACAATCTCGACCTTCATCATGCGAGAGAAATCCTCGATGCCGACCACCACGGGCTGGACCAGATCAAGGATCGCATCCTGGAATTCCTGGCCGTCCGCAAACTGGCCCCGGATTCTCACGCGCCCATCCTGTGCTTTGTGGGTCCTCCGGGTGTCGGAAAGACTTCCCTCGGCCGATCCATCGCACGCTCCATGGGGAGAAAATTTGCCCGAGCCTCCCTCGGCGGGGTGCGCGACGAAGCTGAAATCCGTGGGCACCGCCGGACCTACGTGGGCGCCATGCCCGGCCGAATCATCCAGAGCCTGAAGCGTGCGGGTTCTCGAAATCCGATCTTTCTGCTCGACGAAATCGACAAGCTCGGTTCGGACTTTCGAGGCGATCCCTCCTCGGCTCTTCTCGAGGTTCTCGACCCAGAGCAGAATCACCAGTTCAGCGATCACTATATCGAGTGCGCATTCGACCTCTCTGGGGTCCTCTTCATTGCCACGGCAAACACCCTATCCACCATTCCCCCCGCGTTGCTCGACCGCATGGAAGTCATCGAACTTTCGGGTTACACCGAAGCGGAAAAAATCGAAATCGGCCGAACCCACTTGATCCCGCGACAACTCGAAGCCCACGGGCTGACTTCCGAACACATCGAACTGGACGATGCAGCCCTGCAAAAAGTGGTCGCCCAGTACACCCGCGAGGCAGGAGTTCGGAATTTGGAGCGCTTTGTAGCCTCCCTAATGCGGAAAAGTGCCCGACGAATCGCCACCGACGGCCCGGAGACCCGTGTCCATATCGATACCGCCTTCGTGTCAGAATCCTTGGGCGCACCTCCCCACCTGCCCGAAATGGCCGAGCGCACACGAATCCCCGGGGTCGCGGTCGGCCTCGCCGTGACCTCTCACGGTGGCGACATCCTATTCATCGAAGCGGCCTCCATGCCCGGGGGCAAGGGCGTACGGCTGAGGCTGACGGGCCAACTCGGAGACGTCATGCGCGAATCCGCCGAAGCCGCATTGTCATGGGTACGCAGTCACGCCGGCGAATTGGGCCTCGACCCCGAGGCCTTCTCCTCCGGGGAGATCCATCTTCACGTCCCGGCGGGCGCGGTTCCCAAGGATGGCCCCTCCGCAGGGATTGCCCTGGTCACCGCGATCGTTTCGGCCCTGAGCAATCGCCGCGCCCGCTCCATGGTCGCCATGACAGGGGAAATTTCCTTGCGAGGCCGAGTCCTACCCGTCGGTGGGATCAAGGGCAAGCTCTTCGCGGCCTCCCGCGCGGGGATCGAAACCGTGGTTATGCCCCGTCGCAACGAAAAAGACTTGAGAGAGGTTCCCGAGGAAGTTCAAGACAGCCTAGAAATCCACTTGGTGGATACAATCGAGGAAGCGTTGGCTGTTACCTTCGAAACCGGCGAAGTCCCCATCGCACACTAATCCAACCTCGATGACCAACCTCCGCCCGCTAGGATGATGCCGTGCGTATCGCACTCGTTCACGATTGGCTGACCGGCATGCGGGGGGGCGAACGCGTACTCGACGTGATCGCGCGTGCCTATCCCCATGCGGACCTCTACACGCTCTTCTACCAGCCCGGTACGACATCCCCGGCCATCGAATCCCTGAACATTCGCGCCTCGCCCCTGGACCGCCTGCCGGGCGCAAGCCGCCACTACCGCAAGCTACTGCCCCTCTACCCCTGGGCGGCGAGTCAGTTGAGAGTCGAGGGGGCAGACCTTGTCCTCTCCATCAGCCACGCGGTGGCCAAGAATATCAAGACCGAACCGGGCGTCCCCCACCTTTGTTATTGCCTGACCCCCATGCGATATATCTGGGACCAAATTGACGCCTACCTGGGTCGCGGGCCCAGGCGGGTGATCGCAACGCCGTTGGTCGCCGCCCTTCGCCGCCACGATCGCTCGCGAAGCGACCGCCAGCAGGTGGATCGTTTTGTGGCCATTTCGAACGCGGTCGCCCGTCGGATCCAGCAGCACTACGGGCGCCGGGCGAAAGTAATTTACCCCCCGGTGGACGTCGAGCGGATTCAGCCCGACGGACGCGAACCCAGTGACTACTATTTGTTGATCGGTGGCTTCGTGCCCTACAAGCGGGAAGATCTTGCCATCGACGCCTTTCGCCACCGAAGCGACCGGCTCGTTGTTGTCGGTGACGGGCCAACCCGAAAGCGCCTCCAGGCCGGAGCGCCGGCGAATGTCGAATTCACTGGACGCATCTCCGACCCCGAAGTATTGGAGCATCTGCAGCGCTGCCGGGCACTCATCTACCCACAGGAAGAAGATTTCGGAATTGCGGCCGTCGAGGCTCAAGCGGCCGGGCGACCGGTCATCGCCTACGCGAGCGGGGGCGCCCTGGACACCCTCCCTCCGCTCTTCACCACCCAGCCCGGCGACGGTCTGGCCTGGTCCGATGAGCCCAATCCCACAGGCATCCACTTTCATGCTCAGAGCCCGGATGTTCTAGAGCGTGCTCTGGACGCCTTCGAGGAGCACGGGCACCGCTTCGAACCCCATCGAATCCGCGCCCACGCCGCGCGCTTCGGTTCCGCGCGTTTCCTCAGCGAACTCTCGGCCGAGATCGCCGATCTGACGGAGCCGCCCCCTATTCCTTCCGGAGATTCGGGCTAAACCTCGGCTTGCCCGCCCGGAAAACTCAGCTCCGGAAGCGCTCAGCCCAGATTTCGGTCGCGCAAAGTGCTCCAGATCGTCATCACCAGGATTTTCATGTCCAGTCCCATGGACCAATTCTGGATGTAGTAGATGTCGTGCTCGATGCGCAAATGCATCGAAGTATCGCCCCGCAGACCGTGCACCTGAGCCCAACCCGTCATCCCCGACTTCACTTTGTGACGCAACATGTAGCTCGGGATCTCCCGACGAAATTCTCGAATCAGGTCCGCCTGCTCGGGACGAGGCCCCACAAGGCTCATCTCCCCGCGCAAGACATTCCACAACTGAGGCAGCTCATCCAAACTAAAACGCCGGAGCCATACCCCGAAGCGGGTTCGCCGGGGATCGTTTGCCTTTGACCAGCCGGGGCCCCCCTTCTCGGCATCCCGGCGCATTGTCCGCAGTTTCAGCATGCTGAAGATGCGACCGTCGAGCCCCATACGTTTCTGCCGGTAGAGGACCGGCCAGCCCGACGAGAGCGCAATACCAAGCCCCAGAAGCACGAGGACCGGCAAAGACACGGCCAGGACCAGACCACTTCCAGCGATATCGAACGTCCGTTTTTGAACAGACGACCACCCCACCAGGGGGCTGTCGCGCAGATGGATAATGGGCAACCCCTCGAAGTTTTCGACCGAACTTCGTAGGGTCGCGATGTGGAGAAGATCGGGCGCCAGCATCACGCTCGCGACTTCGTCGTCGAGGTCGGCCAGCACCTTCTCCAGGCGATACCCCTCGTCACTGCCCAGGGCAATGATCACATGGTCGACCCGACGCTGGGCCAGGACATGTTTGAGATCCTCGTACCGGCCCAGGCAAGGGACGCCGTAGGAAGAACTCTCCACCGCCCCGTCGGCGATCAGCCCCACGACATGCAGACCCGAATCGGGGTGGGCCTGGATTCGACCCATGATTTCATCGGCCAACCGCCCCGTCCCCACCACCAGGGCGAAACGCCGGTTGTAGCCCTTACGTCGCGCCCCGCGCAGGGCGCTGCGAACGACCACCCGGAGCGCCATCAGGCTCAGGGGCACAGCCACCACGAAGACCGCGACAGCAGCCCGGGAGAAGGAATACGAGCGCAGGAAGAAGGAGACACCGAGCAGCAATAGCGCCGCGCCCGTCGTCGCCCAGCCGATCTCGACGCTTTCCGCCCAGAAGGAGCCCAGGCGCTTGGGGGCGTACACCCCCTGGCGCTGGAGCATCAGGCTATAGATCGGGACAATCGCCCAGAGCGCCAATGCGTATTCGCCCAGGGAAGGCGTCCCCTGGGGAGCCTCCAAGCCCGCGTAAAAACGGAGTCCATACGCACCCAGCCAGACCCCGGCTATCAACAGCCCGTCGCTGAGCATCAGTAGGCTGCGAAATACTTCTCCGTGGCGGTAGAGCAATCGGGCTGTCTCCGGGCGGCGGGAAGGCCCGAGAATACTTCAGGGAGAGTCCCTGCGCCCAAGAGACCGCTAGGCCCGTAGAACCCCAGCGGGGCGCGCGTCCCAAGGGCTCAAATCACTCCTGAGCGTCCCTTTCCACGGCATCTTTCAACTCTTCCAGAAAGTCGGGCAGAGCCGAGATCACTCGACTCCAATTGGGAATCTGTGGCGCTCCCATGGGATCGCGAACAAAGTTGAGCCCCGCGCGGCGCAGTGCACTGGAAAAGGTTTCGACGGCCACCTCTTCGGCGTGGCGATCGAATTTCAGGCCATTGAGTTTCGCGTCGTTGCTGTAGCTCGCGATGGCATCCTGGGCGGTTCGCACGTAAGCGGCAATCATCGTATTGAGAAAGCCTGCTTCGAACTCAACCCCGTAGCTCGCCAAGTTCCGAATAATCGAAGAGGCAATATCAACCACCATCCGATGCAAACCCGCGCTGGCGTCATCCTCGGAAAGGTCCTGGTGTTTGTGATCGTAATTTTCGATCAACTCCACCTGACAGATCCGCTTGAGAGCACTGTTGCGAAACACCTCGGCGAGCACACCCACCTCGAGCCCCCAATCCGCGGGAATTCGGTTGGCCCGGATGAGGTCCGTGGTCATCGAGCACTCGCCGGCCAGGGGGTAACGAAATGACTCCAGGTACTCCAGCAGGGGAATCGGACCCAGCACCACCTTCATGGAGCGCAGGAGGGGCATCATGAAGAGCCGGGTCACCCGGCCGTGAAGCCGGTCGGTCACGCGTCCGTAATACCCCTTGGCGAACTCGTAGTTCATGTTGGGATTTGCGGTGGGATAACAAAGACGGGCCAGCAGCTCCCGGCTGTAGCCGAGAATGTCGCAGTCGTGGGTGGCCACTACCCGAGCCTGCTGAGTGGCCAGGACGTAGCCGTAGGCAAGCCAAGTGGCTCTGCCCTTCCCGTCCGCACCGGGATCGAGTCCCTCGGCGCGCAACTGCTCCAGCAGACCCCGCACTCGGGGGCCGTCGGCCCAGACCACCGTCGCCTCCCCGCCCCCAAGGCAGCGGACGCCCTGAAACAGCGCCTTCATCTGGTGAAACTCATCGATGGCGGCGGATCCCGACAGGCTAACCACCAATTGTTTCAGGTAACCCACCCGAGCAATTTCTTCGACGATTTCCTTCAGAGCCGGTCCGTGAATCTCGCTGAAGAGGGAGGGAAGCACCAGCGCGATGGGGCGCTCGGCAGAATATTGTAGAAGTTCCCCCTCGAGCCGGTCCAGTTCAGTGGGGCCGAGGCGGTGCAGGGCGGTAATAACCCCGGTCTGATGAAAGTCCGACATGGCCGAGACACTCGCACCGCCGCCGCGGGACTGTCAAGCCGTCCGCCGATCGCGGATCAGGCCTCGGGGCCGGCCTTGGAAAGCCGATCGAATTCGGCCAGGAGAGCGCGATCCCGGGGTCCAATCTCTGCGAACTCCAGGCCCACCTCCAACGTGAGGGCGTCCACTTCGGTGGCCCAGACCACGGTTCCAGTCGCGCTAACTACCTTCCCCATAATAGAAAAATCCAATCTCAACTGATCGCCGAGATTGATCTCGCACGCCACCACCTGAAAGCTGATGCCTCCGGTGGACAGGTTGATGCCCTGCCCCATCTGGTCGAGTTGCCCCAGATGCGAGAAGGAGACGATCTGCTCCATGGGAATTCGTTGAAACTTCCGCCGTTCGCGACCGCCGGAATCCGTCATTTTTTCGCTTCGCCCCCCAATCCAGGACAAGCGTATGCGCCCACCCTGGAGTCCACCACGGGGACGCTCGACCCTGGCTCCACCCATCGAGTCCATCCACTCCCGCTCTCATCCCGGTTCATCGCGACCTCGTTGGGCAAAGAGATCCAGCTGGCGTTCCTCGGCCCCTATCCGCTTGAGCCCGGCCAGGGTTATCCCCAGGCCCCGCTGCAGCTGCCTGCTCCCCCCATCCCGGTCGAGCAAGCCGCGACCGACGCGGTAGATCGCCTGCCCCTGGGCGATGGGGTCCTCCAGCGTAGTCGAACGCGTTGTCGTGACCCCATCCGGGGCAAGCAGCCGCAGGGCGACCCGACTGGCCCGCAAGCCCTGGCGCTCTAGCGTCGCGCCGAGGGAGGCCGCCAGTTGACTCAGCGCATCGCTCAATTTTTCGGGATCGGCGGAGGGCTCGGCAAAAGTGGTCTTCCGGCCAATGGACTGGGGCTGACCCGCCACTCGCATGGGCGAGCGATCCTGTCCTCGGGCCATCTCCAAAATAGCCAGGCCATGGTTGCCCAGTTCGGCCTCCAGGGTCGAAGCCCCCAGTGCCAACACGTCGCTCACGGTCTCGACTCCAATTTCCCGAAGTCGGGCAGCTGTCTTGTCCCCCACCCGAGGCAGCCGGGAGACGGAAAGGGGCGCGAGAAAAACCCCAGTGTCGGCCCTTCCGAGGCGATAGACCGCCCCGATACTCGCCTCCTCGGCAGCCAGCCGGGCCAGGAACTTGGAAGGGGCAATGCCCGCCCGGAAGGGCAAGCCCAATTCTGCCCCGACCCGGCGCAACCACTCTTCGGCCACCTGTTCGCCGGTCTGGGCGCCCCCGTGCACATCGGCGTAGACCGAGCCCAGCCCGGCGGTTTCGACCTCGTCAAAAATCCCACGAAAGCAGGTGACCAGCGCCCCCGATACCTCCCGGTAGCGCTTCATATTCGTCGGGAAGCGCGCTGCCCGGGGGCAGACTTCCAGGGCGGCCGCCATGCCCATCCCATGGGTCACACCCGCCTCCCGGGCCTCGGCGCTCGCCGACTGGACACGTCCGCGCTTGCCCGGATCTCCACCCACCAGGATTGGGCAGCCCCGGAGATCGAGAGCCGCGCGCCGCTCGACCTCGGCATAGAAGTTCGGCACCTCGGCGAAGAGAATCGCCAATTCAGCCCCCTCGCCCTTCACCGGGCGGGCTCGAGCAGTAGGGGGGCGGCGCTCTCCTCCTCAACATGGAGCCGGCTCGTCAGGAGCAGCTTCGGTCGTCCCTCGAGCCATCGCCGGGCTCCGTCCAGCGCGTGCGGATGGCGAGGATGTTCGGACTGACCGGGAGCCAGAGAGCTCAGGAGTCGGTCGGGCGAGGCCAAGTCCACGGCCAAGCGATAGCTAGAGGCACTGACCACCTCGAAGCCCTGGGAACCCGAGGTCGATGACGCCAGAGTGTTCACGCCACCGCCCACCCCGACCCGGCGGAATCCCTGGGAGCCATCTTGGGAGGCGGAACGAGTCCCTGCAAAGGGCCGAAATTCGAGACCGTGCAACTCGCCCCAGAGCCAATCTGCACGGCTTGGGCCCAGGCGGTACGTCAGCGTGACCCATGTGAGCCGAAGACTCTCCCGCAAACCGGCGACAACGCGCTCCAAGTCCGCCCAGCCACCGGCCGACCGAGAGCGATCCGCTGCCAGCAGTATTCGCCCCGCCATGACAGCGGGACGAACCCCGGGCAAGCCCAGATAGCGTTGGCACAGCGCCTCGCCCAGTTCGGCCTCGAAGAGAGCGGCAAAGAGGTGGCTGTTCAGAACCGAATACGCCGCGGCGCCCGGGCTGTCGGCCCCCAGCTGGCCATCCCAGCGGGAGAGCAGGTCGGCGATTTCCTCGGCCTCGGGGGAGAGTGGTCCAGGGATCCGCGCCAAACGCAGGATGGCCGGGACAACCTCATTGGCGTTGCTGACCCCCAGATCACCCTGGATAGCCGCCGCGGTGCGCAAGTCCGCACGCTGGATGTCGACGGGCGACCCCGCCCCGGGACCACCCTCGGTCAACTCAGCCAAACGCTGAACCAAACGTCGCGCGCGCTCCCCGGGCCGCCAGAGCCATTCAATCCCGGAAACATTCAGGCCGTCATCGATCTTGCCGTCGGAGAAGGCCACCCAACTGCGAGCGCCCGCTCCACTCGAGTCCTCGGAGGCGTCCATGCGAACCGAAGGCAGCTCGGCATAGGGGATCGGACCCCGCCAATCGTAGATTCCCATTCTCGCGGGCACGGGCACCAGGCCCGAGGGCAATGACCGCTGGGGAAGCCAACCCGCCAACTGCACCCCGGCGGCGCCCGTCGCATCGGCGTAGACCACCGCGACCACCGGCTCGTGGTGGGTGGCCAGTGCTGCTCGCAATTCTCCGGCGTCCTCCGCCCGGGTGACCGCGAGCAGCGACGAGAAGCCGTCGCCTGCCTCTCTGCCGGTCCAGGCCAACGCGATGGGCGGATTTTCCGCCGAGTATCCCTCCCCCGATGCTCGGGAACCTTCGGCCCCACCCGGTTGCCCAAGAAGGGAATCGATCAGGGGCCCGTGCCGAGTGGCCCGGATCGTGATTTCCTCGTCACGGAATCCCGACGCCTGGCGAACTCGGATCAGTTCGCTGCGAACCGTCAACGGGGCCCAACGGGCACCATCGTGGTAGACGCCATCCTTTTCGCGAACGGTTTCCAGATAGAGATCCACCGTCACTGCCCCCGCCGGGATAGCAGCCCAGGCGACTTCCAAATTGCGCCCGATCCAAAACAGCGGAAGTCCCGGGATCGTCGCCCCCACAACGTTCATGTCTGGACTCTGAAGATGTGCCTCGTAAACCAGGGATGGCGCGGTGGCCGGCAAGTTGAGGTCGGCCACCAGAAACGGGCGACCGCTCTCGGTATGACGACCCGCCAGTACCCAAGCGCTTCCCCCCCCGATCCGGGTCGAGCGGGAGAGCTCCCGGCTCGCCACCCCACCAAGCCCTCGAGGGGGCTTACTCGGATCGGAAACCCGTGGCTCGGGCAGGCTATCTCCCGACGCGGCCCCGACCCGATCGATCCCTCCCGGTCGAAATGGAGCAGCCAGCCCACCCCCGAGAACCCGGATGAGTTCGTCGAGCACGACCCCCGTCTCCAGCTGGTTGCCACTGCTCCAGGCGATCAATTTCAGAATCGCCAGGCTGTCGGCGGACCGCCAGTCCGAAATGGCATCCACGCCTTCTCGAAGCAGAATCGGGGGTGAATCCCCACCCGACCGCAATCCTTCAATGCGCACGTTCACCCCGGCCGCATAGGCGTTGAGGACATCCCGGGCCTCGGCGGCGAGACCCTCCATTTCCCTCTCCGCCAAGACCCTCAGGCCCAGGGTGCGGGCCAGGCGGTCGGCGGCCAGCCCGGACTCTCCGACAATCTCGGCCGTTTCGCCCCGGGCCAAGCGCCTTAGCCAGAGCATCTGGGCCAAACGGTCCTGGGCGTGGGCAAAGCCCAAGGCCTGCCAGGCATCCCGCTCGGTCAATGCCTCGATGTGGGGAATGCCCCGGGCGTCCCGCAGAATCGAGACCGCCGAATGGAGTCCCGACGCACTCACCCGACCGGATTCCACCGGGAAGGCCCGACGGGCGGTCTGGACCGAACCGGCGGCTTGGGCCCCGAGCCAGATCAGGCCGCCCAGCACACCCAGCGCGGCCAGGCCCTTCCAGGGGTTCAACCGACGAACGCGTTCGGTCCAGGTCCCCCAGTAGCGGCGCCCAACCAGCGCGCTTTTCCATCGTATCCAGGCCACCGCGTCCCCCGAACGACCCAGTGTAGCGGGCCGGCGAAGGCCGGGACTCTCCCGCAAGCCGATTATTGTCGATCGATTGGGCGACCGTTAGACTGCCGCGGCGTCGCCTAGCGGGCGCCCCCAAATGCCACCGAGGCCCTTTCCTTGAAACTGACAACTTTGGACGATTGGCTGAGCGGCGTTGGGGCCAGTACGGACCCGATCCGGGGGCGACGCGTTTTCGTACGCGCGGATCTCAATGTTCCCCTGGAGGCCGGGAAAATCGTCGACGACACCCGATTGCGTGCGTCGTTGGGAACGGTGAAGCGTCTGTGTGCCGCCGGCGCCCGGGTGATACTGGCGTCGCATCTCGGGCGGCCCAGGGGAGAGCGCGTAGCCTCTCTCTCCCTGGCTCCAATCGCTCCCAGGCTTGCCGAACTCAGCGGACTGCCCGTCGCCTTCGCCCCAGACTCCGTTGGCAAAGCCGTCGCGGCCCGAGCCAATGCCCTGGCTGAAGGCGAGGTACTACTTCTCGAGAACCTTCGTTTTCACCCGGGTGAAACCGCAAACGAGCCCGAATTTTCCCGCTCCCTGGCATCCTTGGCCGACCTCTACGTCAACGATGCCTTTGGAACGGCCCACCGCGCCCATGCCTCTACGGCCGGGATGGTGGAGCACGTTTCCTCCGCCGCTGCCGGCGACCTGATGCTGAATGAAATTCGAAACCTCAACGCAATCGTCGAGCCCGAGCGACCCCTGCTCTGCCTGCTGGGAGGCGCCAAGGTCTCGGACAAGCTTGGCGTCCTGCGGAACCTGGCCGAGCGCGCCGATCTCCTCGCCATCGGCGGGGCCATGGCGTACACCTTCCTGGCCGCACGCAACGAGGCGGTGGGCGATTCCCTGGTGGAAGCGCAGCGCATCGACGACGCCCGCGCCCTGATCGACCGGGCCGAGGCCGACCGGTGTAAACTGCTCCTCCCGACGGATCACGTGGTCAGTCAATCCCTGGATGGGACAGGAGAAACCAAAATCGTTCAGACCATTCCAGACGGTTGGCGAGGCGTCGACATCGGCCCGGAAACCGCCGCCCGTTACGCGGATGCAGCGCGCACCGCCCGTACCATCTTCTGGAACGGGCCCATGGGTATCTTCGAGGTCGAGCCCTTCTCAAAAGGAACCCAAGAAGTGGCCCAGGCGGTGGCCCAATCCCCAGCCACCAGCGTGGTGGGCGGGGGCGACTCCCTGGCGGCGGTCAATCGCCTGGGCATCGGAGACCGAATCGGCCACTTGTCCACAGGCGGCGGCGCTTCACTCGAATTCGTCCAGGGTCTCCGGCTTCCGGGCCTGGCTGCATTGGAGCATTGATGCGAAGACCCCTGCTCGTTGCCAATTGGAAAATGAACAAGGACCGGGACGGCGCCCGAGCCTACGCGAGGGCTCTGCTGACGGCCCTCGAGGCCGCCCCCCCCAGCGAAACCGAAGTCGTCGTCGCCCCGCCCTTCACCCTGCTGGAAACCCTGGGCACTGCGTTTGAGGGCAGCCGCGTGGGCCTAGCCGCCCAAAACGTATCCGCCGAGGTCCAGGGCGCGCATACCGGCGAAATCTCCGCCGAGATGCTGTCGGAACTCGGCTGCCAATACTGCCTTGTGGGCCACAGCGAGCGCCGAGCCAATCAGGGCGAAACCAGCACCCAGGTAGCCGAAAAAGCTGCGGCCTTGCTTGAGGCCGGCCTGCGGCCCATTATCTGCGTGGGTGAGACCGGAGCCGAGCGAGAAGCGGGCCGAACCGCTGAGATCGTCGGCCAGCAGTTGGAAATGAGTCTTCCCCGAATCTCTACTCCCACAGCGAACCATCTGGTGGTAGCCTACGAACCCGTCTGGGCAATTGGAACCGGAGTAACAGCTACTCCTGAGCAAGCCCAGGAAGTGCAAGCGCTCCTCAGGGAACGACTTCGAACAATCCTTGGGGAGAGCGCCGAAGATGTCAGACTCCAATACGGGGGATCTGTCGGTCCCCACACTATTCAGGCCCTGATGAACCAACCCGACATCGACGGTGCGCTGATCGGCAGCGCCGCCCTCGATCCCGAGACCTTCGAACAAATGATCGCCAACACCCACTGGGAGAACACTTCACCATGAACAACTTGCTTCTCGTCCTGCACTTCATGGTCTGCTTCGTGCTGATTGCAGTGGTCCTGCTTCAACGCGGGAAAGGCTCCGACCTCGGTGCCGCACTGGGTGGCGGCGGAGCGAACACCGTCTTTGGCAGCCGAGGCGCCGGCAACTTTCTGACCAAGCTGACGACGGGGAGCGCCATCCTCTTCATGCTGACCAGTCTCTCCCTAGCCTATCTGGGGACCCAGCAGTCGGATATCCAACTCTTTCCCTCCGGCGAAATTCCCGATGGGGCGAACACGACTTCGGCGGCGAGTGGGCTCGGAGCCGACGAGAGCGACTCCGCTGTGGGCGGCCTGGAAGAAATCGGCCTGGAGGAAGTGGAGATCGAGGAAAGTATTCCGACCTCGACGGGAGAATCCGCTCCGGCGACTCCTTGAAAAGTGGACTGGGCGAGTTGGGCCGGTTTCGTTATCGTGCCCGCGCCCAATAATCGTGTGCGGCGGTGGCGGAACTGGTAGACGCGTCAGCTTGAGGGGCTGGTGGGGGCAACCCCGTGGAGGTTCGAGTCCTCTTCGCCGCACCATTGGGCCCCCTCTTTTGTTTCCCGATTATCCACGAGCGATGGCCGAACCGACGGGCGACATAGCTGGCCCCACATAGCTAAGCCCACAGAGCCAAGCCCACTGCGCCAAGCCAGCGTCGAAGGATTCAGTCGGACAGTTGGCCGGCTGCTCGGGCCTTTTCTAGCCGGGCCTTGTTTCGGGCATCCAACTCGGCCTCGCTCAAGACCATGTCGATCTTACGCGCGAAGCGCGCATCGGCATCGGTTTCATCCGCGACCCAGTAGATGATCAGGAATTGTCCCTTCTTGATCTCGTTGATATCCGCGCGCTTGCCGTCGAGGGTCACGCTGGTTCGGGTCAGAACCGAGCCCTCGGGCTTGACCTTGAAGGTGGCTTTCTTCCCGGATTTGAGCTTGAGCGCCTTGTTTCCTGGCTTCTTGCCCTTTTTCTTGACCTTAATTTCAAGGGTCTTGGCCTCGGCGTCATAGCCGACAAACGTGCCTTCGGTCTTGATGCTCTTCGACTTCTTGGCGACAGCCACACCCACGCCCGGCCCCAATAGAAGAGCAGCGGCCAGCACCATACCCAGCACCATACAAAGACCTGCACTAATTGACTGAACTCGATCCAACTTCATATTTCTCGCTCCTCTACTTGCCGATCCGGCAATCTCTTCTGCCATGGGACCGCGACAATTCGTGGGCAGGATCGCACAATCTCCACTGACTCGGCCATGCCCCAGCCCACCGAACCGGCACGCCATTTCGACTTCCCCGGGGAATCCGCACCCTTCGCCATGCACCGTGGAATGCTGGGTCGAAGCAAGCCCCAGCCGGGCAACTCAACTCGGATCTATTTCCCTTGCCGCCAAGCGGTCCAGGCTCCGATCCACCCAGCGCCGATAGAGTTCCACGGGATGAGCGCCCACAATCACCGCCGGGTTCCCCTCGAGTTGCACTGCGGGCACGCCAGTGGCCCCGCAATCCAGTGCCTCCCGGTGATCGGCCAAGACTTCGTCGAGCAACTCGGACCCCTCGATCCCATCAATCCCATCAATCCCATCAATCCCATCAAACACTTCCACGGGAAGTTTCAACTCACCCCAGAGCGCACGCAAAACTTCCATCCGGCTTATATCACGATTTTCGCTGAAGTAGGCTTCCATCAATCGATCGTGCATGGAGGAGAAGGCTTCGGGACCCAGCCGCTTGGCGGCCTTGCTGACCACGTGGGCGGGCACGCTATGCGAGGGCGGGCCCTCATCGCTGGACCAGACCTGAAACCGCCCGCTATCGCTCTCGGCCGCCGGGCGCAGCCACGACTCCGTATAAAGGCGAAATTTCTCCAGGGCGGCTTCGGGGTTGGCGTGCTCCCGGCGCTCGGGTCTTAACAAGTAGCTGCGCCAGTCGAACTCAACCGCTCCAGCGTACTCGGCCTCAATTCCCCGCAAGCGGACGGAGGCGTTGTAACACCATGGACAAAGATAGTCCGAGTAGACGATGAACCGGAGAGGGGTCACCTGCCCTTACCCCTCGGACTCGGACTTGACGCCGCAGTAGCGCCCATTCCAATAGACCAAGGGTTCACCCGGCAGCACACGCACCGACTCGATCAAACCCACGTAGATCAAATGGTCGCCCGCTTCGTAGGTCGCGTGAAGGCTACAGTCGAGGTTCGCGACCGCACCCCTCACCAGGGGGGCTCCGGTTTCCCCGGTGTCGTAGTCGACACCTTCGAAGCGCACATGTTCCAGTTTTTTCGACGCGAAGCGATTCGAGAGCCCCTGCTGGTCGACAGCCAGGATATTGACCCCAAAGCACTTTCCCTGGGCAATCATTTCCGTGGTGATCGATTCGCGATTGGCCAAAATCACCGCCAAAGGGGGCGAGAGGGATGCTCCACTAAAGTCCGACACCGTCATGCCGTGGATTCTGTCCTGATATCGGCTGGTGACCACCGTGACACCGCTGGGCCAGGCCCCCATGCAGTTTTTGAACTCATCTTCGCTGATCGGCATGCTTCCCCTTTGGTTGGATGCAGCCCGGATGGCCTACCGGGCACCCAAGAATCGAACAATCCCAGCGAGCCTGCCACCTGAACCGAGCCGGACCGCCAAAGGGGAAGCCTCGCCCCCGCCCATCACGCGTGAGGGGAACCATCCAATCGGATCAAAACGAGATCCATGACGTTGGTATCCGTCGCTCCGGTGCGGACCAGTCCGCCCGTTTGCGCAAAGAAACCGTAGCTGTCGTTCTCGTCCAAGCGGGCCTGGGCGTATTCACGGGAAGCGGCACCCAGGGCACCCTTGCCACTTTCCACGATGGCGCCCGCCGCATCCGTCGGACCATCGGCCCCGTCCGTACCCACTGCGAGCATTGCCATGCCCCGCCCCGCCCCGCTCCGTTCCCACTCCAGTGCCGCGGCCAAGGCCAGTTCCTGGCTTCGCCCACCTCGACCGCTTCCCCGAACCGTGACCACGGTTTCACCCCCGGCCACCAGTAAAATCGGTTCATTGATACGAACCGAACCGGCCATCGCTGCTAGGCGACGCCCCATCGTCCGGGCTTCCCCGGTCAGAATTTCGCCCAGATCCAAAGCCCTCTCACCCCGGGCCTCCGCCGCCTTAATCGCGCATCGGCGCGCATCCGCGTTCCGTGCCACGATACCCGGCCGGACCTTTGCCAGGCTCGGGTCGCCAGGCCCGGGAGATTCTGGGACCTCGCCGCGATTGCCCGCTTCGAGGTACGCCAAGACCCCGCTTGGCAACCGCGCCGCCAGTCCGAATTGCTCTACCCCCGCGAGCGCATCGGAAAAAGTAGTGGGATCGCCCGTACATGGGCCCGAACCAATGGTCGGCAAAGCATCACCGGGCACGTCCGAGAGGGCCAGCAACTCCACACGGTGACAGGAAGCCGCACGCCCCAGCCGCCCTCCGGCGATGCCCGAGCAGTGTTTGCGCACGGCATTCATCGAGTGGATATCCGCCCCGCTGGCCAGCAGCAAACGAGTCGTCTCGATCAGTTCGGACAGCCCCAGGCCCGGAGCGGGAAGGCTCGTCATCGCAGACGCCCCACCCGAGAGAAGCACGACCAGAACATCCTCCTCGGGCAGCCGAGCCACCCAGTCGATCAATCCGGCCGCCGCCGCCTCACCCCGCTGGTCCGGCACTGGATGGCCGGATTGGCGCAGGATAAAGGGGGACGGGAGTGGCCGACTGTACGCATCACCGGTGATCGCCCAGCCACCTCGGAGCCGGTCACCCACGGTGCTCGCAAAGGCTTCGGCCATGGAAACCGCAGCTTTTCCCAGGGCGGCGACCCAGAAGCCGGCCGAGGGGGGGACCAAGCGTCCCCCGATCTCGATCTCACCCGGGGCGAGGGACTTCACACTCTGAAGAACCGCCCGGCCACCGTGAACCGCGGCAAGACTTTCGGCTAAAACCGCCTCCAGCATCGCCCGTGACGAACTCTTCACTGAGCCCTAACCGCCGTCGGCAGGGTCGGAAGAGTACTCACCCGAACGACTCGTCTTGGGCTTCAGACGAATCTCGATACGCCTATTCTGGGCCCGGTTTTCGGGGCTCTCGTTGGGAACCAGCGGCTGAAAAGAAGCGAAGGAAACCACGCGCATGCGCTCTCCCGGAATACCTTGCTCCTCCATCAGGCGAACGACTCGCGAGGCCCGAGCCGCGGCGAGATCCCAATTGCTTGGGAATCGTTCGGCGAGACTGGGCTTGAGGCCGAGGTCATCGGTATGCCCCTGCACTTCGATGGAATGATCCAGAGCCAGCAGTTGCTGGGAAACCTTTTCCAGAACCTTGCGGCCCAGGGGATCCAGTTCCGCAGAGCCCGACGCAAAGATAATGTCGTCGGAGACCGATACCCGGACCCCCTCACGCAGTTGTTCGATCTCGATCTGGCCCGAGGAAACCTCGGACTCAAGATCCGCCATCAGCGTGGTGTAGGTCGAGGCCAAGCGACTGGCCTCTTCCCGGGCAGCGTCCAGATCACGTCGCGATAGTTCCAACTGCGACGACTGGCTTTGGAGTCGCAACTCCAGTCTCCGCTCGGAAGCCCGGAGCCGCTCGGCGCTCTGGGCCAGGGCCTGATGCTCGATGCTCAGATCCTCAAAGCCCTCGAGAGTCACCGCCAGTTCCGCGGAGAGATTGCGCTCCTGTGCCTGCAATCGGCCGATTTGTTCTACCTGGACCACCTCTCGCTGGCGAAGTGAACTCAACTCACCGACCACCTGGCGATGCTTGGTGGCGCTCACGCAGCCCAGCGCCAAAAGCAGGAGCGCAGGGAGAAGCAAAGCGCCCAGCCCAACGGATCCACCGCCTACCCCGGCGAAGGACCGTCTAGCCAAGCCGCTCCGCAGACCGGGGAGCCGCATCCTCACCGATAATTTCGGCCAAGGCAGAATCGATTGACCCGACAAAGTTGAGTTCGATCCCATTGAGCAAGTCCTCCTCGATTTCCTCGACGTCCCGCCGGTTTTCTTCCGGAAGCACGACGCGCTGAATCCCCGCTCGCTTGGCGGCGAGAACCTTCTCTTTGATTCCCCCAACAGGCAGAACCTTTCCTCTGAGTGTGATCTCGCCCGTCATGGCGGTACTCGAGCGAATGCTCTTCCCAGTCAGCATGGACAACATGGCCACGACCATGGCCAAGCCCGCAGAGGGTCCGTCTTTAGGAACGCCGCCCGAGGGAACGTGAACGTGTACATCCCGGCCTTCGAAATCTTTTTCAAGATCGAGTCCCAGTTCGACGGCGTGGCTGCGCAGCCATGAACGCGCAGCCTCCGCGGACTCCCTCATCACGTCGCCGAGGGAACCGGTCAACTTTAATCCACCACTGCCAGGCATCTGGGTCGACTCGACAAAAAGAATATCGCCGCCCGACGGTGTCCACGCCAGGCCGATCGCTACACCGGGCTGCATGTCGACTTCGGCGATTTCGGTCTCAAATTTCGCGACCCCTAGAAGGTCGTCGAGATCATCAACCCCGACGCGAATCGGAGCGTCGACCTCTTTCTCCGCCACTCGCCGGGCGATTTTCCGGCACACGCTTCCCACTTCGCGTTCGAGGTTGCGAACACCCGCCTCCCGGGTATACCGCTCGCATAGGCGGACCAGGCATTCATCCGAGATTTCAAAATCGATCCCAGAGATCCCGTTTCTTTGGATTTGCCGGGGGACAATGAACCTCTTCGCTATCTCGACCTTCTCCTCCAGCGTGTAACCGGGTAGCTCGATGACCTCCATCCTGTCGCGCAACGCCGCAGGCACGGGGTCCATCAAATTTGCCGTCGCGATAAATAGAACCTGGGAGAGATCGAAAGGAACCTCAAGGTAGTGATCGCTGAATTCGGAGTTCTGCTCGGGGTCGAGAACTTCGAGCAGAGCCGAGGACGGATCCCCCCGCCCATCGGATCCCACTTTGTCGAGTTCGTCGAGGAGCATCACGGGATTCCGAGAGCCAGCCTTTCGGAGCGACTGGATGACTCGTCCGGGCATTGCTCCAACGTAGGTCCGACGGTGGCCGCGAACCTCGGCTTCGTCCCGCACCCCGCCGAGGGCGATACGTACAAATTCCCGGTTGAGCGCCCGGGCGACGGACTGGCCCAGAGATGTCTTGCCTGTCCCCGGCGGCCCCACGAAACAAAGAATCGGTCCCTTCAAGTCGCGCTTCAGTGAGAGAACCGCGATGTACTCAACGATTCGATCCTTGACCTTCTCCAGGCCGTAGTGGTCCTCATCAAGGATTTTTCGCGCCTCGCTGATATCCAGGCGGTCCTCGGTGAGAACCGACCAGGGTAAATCGGCGATCCACTCGAGGTAGTTCCGAATCACACTGTACTCCGAGGCAGCCGGCGGCATCTGGGAAAGCCTTTCGATCTCCCGATAGGCCTGTTTCTTGGCCTCCTCGGGCAATCCTGCTTCATCGACTTTCTGGCGAAAGACCTCGGCGCCCTCCTCTCCTTCTTCGCTCTCCCCGAGTTCCCGACGGATGGCTTCCAGTTGCTGACGCAGCATGTAATCGCGCTGGGTCTTGCCCATCTCGTTCTGAACTTTTTCCTTGATCTCGGTCTCGATCTCGAGTTCCTGACCTTCCCTCGTGAGTTGACTGAGGACTAGGCGAAGCCGATCCGTGACGTCCAATGCCTCCAAGATCCGCTGCTTCCCCTCCACGTCGAGTTCCAAGTTCGACGCGACTAGGTCCGCGAGTTTCGAAGGATCGTCGAGATTCGCGACGAGAACCTGCAGATCATCCGAAAGGCGTGCGCTTTCCGATACCAGTACATTGAACTGCTGGGACAGGTTCCGGGTCAGCGCTTCGACTTCCACGGAGTCGAAATCACCCTCGTCAAAGACAGGGCGAATTCGCGCTCGCAAAAAGGGATCCTCTGAAACGAACTCGTCCAGATGGACCCGAGCAACCCCCTGCACCAGAAGGCGATAGGAACCATCGGGGAACTTCAGCATCTTGACGACCCGAAGGACGGTCCCCACCTCGAAAACGTCCGCGGGATTGGCAGACTCCTCAATTTCGTGCTGGATGGCCGAGCAGACCAGAAGTCGATCGGAACGCAGCAGAACCGAATCGATGAGTTCCTGGGAAGCCGGCGTGTTCACGAGGAGCGGAGACAGGAGAAATGGGAACAAAACAGTGTTCTTTAGCGGCAGGACCGGCAATTCGTCGGGCAATTCCGGAGAGGCATCCTCCTCCTCCTCGCCCCCGCCGGATCCCACTTGAATCTCCATGCCGCCGGCCATCAGCGAGCGCAAGGAATCCTGGGACTCCTCCTCGGTTTCGGCGGACTCTTCTTCGCCTTCCTCGGGCTCGTCGGTCATTCGGTCTCCACCTTCACCTGGCGAGCCCCCCCGCGCTTCTTCGGGAGAGTGACGGATAGAAAACCGTCCTCGAGACGAGCGGTCACGCCCGTCCTTTCAAATGGAATTGAAATTTGCACCCGGCGCTCAAAGGCACCGAAAGCGATCTCCACTTGGTGCAGGCGCCCGCCAGCGACTCCTGCGGGCGGCTTTCGGACACCGCTCACCCTCAGCAAATCGCCCTCGACGTTGACGTGAATATCTTCGCCGGCCACCCCGGGTATCTCGATCCGAGCCACCACTGAGTGGCTCGTCTCAAAGATATCTACCGCGGGCTTCCAACTGTTGCCGCGCAATCGGTCGGGGTATTCGCCAAAGAGCTCGACCAGAGGGTCGGGCCGATCGCTGTCAGGAATCTTTCTTCTCCTCGGTGTATTCAGCGTCGATCACATCCTCGTCGGCGCCTGCCTCCGAGGATCCTTCCGACGCTGGCTCCGCCGAAGCGGCCTCCCCAGCAGCTTCCGCCTTGTAGAGCGTCTCCGCAAGCTTATGCAGTTCAGCCTCGAGTTGCTGGTTGGCCGCTGTAATCCGGTCCGGGTCATCGCTCTCGAGGTCCTTCTTGGCCGATTCGATCACGCCCTGGAGCGGCCCTTTGTCCTCGTCGCTCAACTTCTCGGCGTTGTCGGCCAGCATCTTTTCCGCCTGGTACAGCATGCTATCGAGTTGATTGTGCTTTTCGATCTTCTCGCGACGATCGGTGTCCTCATTGGCATTGGCCTCCGCGTCCCGAACCATCCCGGTAATTTCGTCCTCGGATAGCCCTCCGCTCCCCTCGATGCGAATGGACTGATCCTTGCCCGAGGCCTTGTCGGTAGCCGTAACCGAGACAATCCCGTTGGCATCAATATCGAAGGTCACCTCGACCTGGGGAATCCCCCTGGGTGCCGGCGGGATCCCATCCAGAATAAATTTACCCAATTCGCGGTTGTCGGCGGCCATTTCGCGCTCGCCCTGAAGCACCCGGATTTCCACCTGGGGCTGATTGTCGGCCGCGGTGGAGAACACATTCTGGGCCCGGGTCGGAATTGTCGTATTTCGCTCGATGAGTTTGGTCGTCACGCCACCCAGGGTCTCGATGCCCAGGGAGAGAGGCGTCACATCCAACAGCAGAACATCCTTCACATCACCCGCCAGAACTCCGCCCTGAATGGCCGCCCCCACGGCGACCACTTCGTCCGGGTTCACGGTCTGGTTGGGCTCCTGACCGAAAAGCTCCGCGACCCGCTGGCGGACCAGCGGAACCCGAGTGGATCCCCCCACCAAGACAACTTCGTTGATCTCCGGCCCGGTCAACCCCGCGTCCTTAAGCGCTTGGCGGCAGGGTTCCAGAGTTCGCTGGACCAGATCATCGATCAATTGCTCGAACTTGGCCCGGGTCAGTTTGAGGGTCAGGTGTTTGGGACCCGTCTGATCGGCCGTGATATAAGGAAGGTTGATGTCGCTGGCCTGGGCGGTCGAAAGCTCCATTTTTGCCTTTTCCGCCGCTTCTCGAAGCCGTTGAACCGCCATGGGATCCTTGGTGAGGTCAATCCCTTGGTCCTTCTTGAATTCGTTCACCAGATACTCGATGACACGCTGGTCGAGATTGTCACCCCCCAAATGCGTGTCGCCGTTCGTGGCTTTCACTTCCACCACGTTCTCGCCGACCTCGAGAATCGAAACATCGAACGTGCCCCCGCCAAAGTCGTAGACGGCGATTTTTTCATCTTCCTTCTTGTCCAGGCCGTAGGCCAGGGCGGCCGCCGTGGGCTCGTTGATGATGCGCTTCACATCGAGGCCCGCAATCTTGCCCGCGTCCTTGGTCGCCTGGCGCTGGCTGTCATTGAAGTAGGCCGGCACGGTAATCACCGCCCCGGACACCTCGCCGCCCAGGTGGGCTTCTGCCGAGGCCTTCAGCTTCGCCAGGGTCATGGCCGAAATTTCCTGCGGACTATAATTTTTGCCGTCGATCTCCACCGCGACGCTGTCATCCTTGCCCGAAACCACCTTGTAGGGCACCAGCCGAATCTCTTCCGGCACCTCCGAAAGACGGCGACCGACGAAGCGTTTGACCGAATAAACCGTGTTCTCCGGATTGGTCACGGATTGGCGCTTGGCGATCGCCCCCACCAGCCTCTCCCCGTCATCCGAGAAACCCACCACGGAAGGTGTCGTGCGCCCTCCCTCTTCGTTGGCGATGACCGTGGGCTGACCGCCCTCCATCACCGCCACCACCGAATTCGTGGTGCCGAGGTCAATTCCGATTACTTTGCCTGAGTCCGCCATTGAGGTACTTCCTTCCGTATCAGTCAATCACGCGAGGTGACCGAGCCCGTGGCCCGTCTAAGATTCAGTCCGATCTTGCTTGCGAGGTGCCGGTTTCCCGAAAAACGACTCGAGACCCACGGTCCTGCTTTAGACGCGGGCAAAGCTTGAGTCGAAGACCCATTTGTCAACGTCCGCGAGCAATTTCGCTGCCCGATCATGGAAAACAGTTGGCCTGGACCCCGGGGGAAGCGATTCGACGGGCCCTCCCGGAAACGATTCGACCTTGGACGGTTACTCAGACCCACACGAAAACACTGGCGCCTCTCCGAGGAGTAGAACGCGACGGCTGAAGCGGGATCGACAACCACTCGTCTTTTGAAAAGGCGGAGCGTTTTTGTTGGTCCGGCGCGCCCGGGGGGCTATGTTGCCCCGCGCATTCGAGGCGGAGAGCGCCTTGGGGCTGAATAATTGAGTTTGGGAGCCTCGTGGGGGGGAGCCTCAGCTCTGGATCTGCCCGCCGGGCCTGGAAAATCAGGCAACCCGGGACCGTGACCCGGAAGGGGTCATGGGAGTCTCAATCCGCTGTGCATCCCCAGGCAGAGCGAACCGAATCTAGAGGAGACACAGGCAGGGAATGTCCATTCTCGGCACCCGCATCGCCAACCTGCTGCTCTTCGCGCTGAGCTGCTTTCTCGTGGCCAATATCATCAACCAGCTGGGGGCATTCAGCCTGATTCCCGTGGAACGGCCCGCCTTACGGCCGGCGACGCCCTCGGCCGACAGCGCCCGCCCCTGGTCCGAGCACCAGCAAATTCTGGATCGCAACCTCTTTGGTGCACAGGTTATCGAGGAAGAAAACATTCCCGAGCCCGAGCCCGAGGAGGAACTGACGAAGACCAACCTACCCCTCAGGCTTTTGGGTACCGTCGCTTCCAGCGATCAGATCGTCGCCAGCGCGGCAATCGAGAACACCCAGGATCGGCTCCACCAGGTGGTTCGGGTGGGTCACACCCTGGACAAATTTGCCAGTGTCGTCGTCGTCCGAATCGATCGCGGTCGGGTCATCCTTCAAAATGGCGCCCGCCGCGAAGAACTTCTCCTGGACCCCAAGGCCCCCAGAATCGCCACGGTGGTCACTTCCCGCCCCTCTTCCAGGGCAAAAAGCCGACGGCGTGGCCCCGCGAGTGCCGAGGCTTCCCTCGAAGCACGCCTAGGCAAGATGGTCAACACGGCTCCGAGCCGAGGGCCCGCTTCGATTCTCAACGGTGCCCGGATACTCCCCAAGAAGGACAAGTCGGGCAAAATGCTGGGCATCGAACTCAATCAGATCAAATCCGATAGCCTCTTTGAGAAAGTCGGGTTAGTGAACGGGGACGTAATCACCTCAATCAATGGGTTGACGATCGACGATCCGTCGGCCCAAGTAGAATTGCTGAAGGCATTCACCCAGGCCGATGACATCGTGGCTGAAGTGACCTCGGCCAATGGAACAACACGTCAGATCAAAGCCGACGCCGAACTACTCGGCAGCATGATGTCGGGAGGTCAATAGCAACCGGTGGAGAAATCAATGCGCGGGTTCAGCGGCCTGATCGGCCTCATAGTGCTGTGGACCACAGCCATCAGCCTTTTGCCCGGCTTGGCCAGCGGCCAGCAGCGCGGCACGCTCTCACCTGCGGACAAGCGATTCAGCGAGGGAAGCGAGCTCGTCCAACTCGACTTCAAGGATGTCGAACTCGCCGTCGTCATCGAGACGATCGCTCGGATTACCGGTCAAAACTTCATCTACGACGACCGTGTCCGGGGACGAGTCACCATTGTTTCCCCATCCGAAGTCAGCGTGGATCAGGCCTTTGCGGTCTTCGAATCCGTGCTGAAGATCAAAGGCTTCACCGCTGTTCCGGGCCCGGGAGGCATCCTCAAGATCGTCCCCGTACGCGACGCCAAGGAGTCGAGTTTAGAGACCATCAAGGATGGACGACCAAGCCCCAACCGCGACACCTTTGTCACTCGACTCATCCCACTTCTCTACATCAACGCCGAGGCTATCACCAACACCATCAAGCCCCTGGTCTCCAAGGACGCCTCGATGGTCGCCTACGCACCTACGAACACCATCATCCTGACCGATACCGAAGCGAATATTCGCCGCCTCCTGTCAATTCTCGAGGCGCTCGACATCAAGACCTACAAGGAAGAACTCGCCGTCATCAAAATCCAGTACGCCGATGCCAACACGCTCGGCGAACAAATTTCCGAGATCTACGGAGCATCCGTCTCCTCGACGTCCGCCGCCGCCGGCTCCGCCAACCGTGCCCGCCGTGCCTCAAACCGACGCGGCAGCAACACAACCGCCCTGCCCGGAAGTTCCGCCTCGCCCGACGCCAAGGTTCGGATCATGACCGACGAGCGTACGAACTCCCTGCTCATCCTCGCCTCCCGAACGTCGGTCTCGGACATACGCGAACTGGTCCGAAAGCTTGACGTCCCCCTGGTCGGCGGAGGCCGAATCCACGTCTATTACCTGAACCACGCAGATTCAGAGGAATTGGCATCCACCCTATCCAGCATGCTTTCGGGCCAAAGTCGCTCGACCCAGACCCCGGGCAGAACCGGCGCCGCCGGCGGACAGGTTCAAAACCTTCGTTCCCAAGTCACTGCCCTCGCCGAGGGGATCACCCTCAGTCCGGATCCCGCCACCAACTCCCTGGTCATTCAGGCGAGCAAAGAAGCCTACGAGGCCTTGGTGGCTGTCATCGAGAAACTCGATATCCCTCGCCCTCAGGTTCTCGTCGAGGCGCTCATCATCGAAGTCGACGTCACCGATGGAATCGAGTTGGGCGTGAGTTGGACCATCAACGCCATCAACGGCGACCAGCAATTCTATTTCACCACCGCCCGGGCGGCCGCGGGCGGAAGTGCAGGTGATCTGGGCGGGGTAATCGCCCGGGCTTTCCCAACGGGAGCAGACGGGATCACCCGATTGGACACCAGCACCGCGACCGGAACCAATTACGACGCCGTGATCAGCGCCGCCGCCAAGGACACCAATCTAAACGTTGTCTCGTCCCCGCATATTCTCACGTCGGACAACGAAGAGGCAGAGATCCGCATCGGCAACAACATCCCCATTATTACCAGCCGAGTGAACTCGGCGACGGGCAATTCGGCTGGCCTAGCGAGTTCGGTGAATGTCGAGAGGCAGGACATTGGTGTCACCCTGCGGGTCACCCCCCAGATCAGCGAAGGGGACACCCTGAGGCTGAAAATATTTCAGGAGTTAACCGACATCAACGAGTCCCTTCAGTCGGGTGTGGGATCGGCCGACGAAGTCGGCGTTGCCCTCTTTAACCGAAAAATTGAAAATACCGTGGTCGTCAAAGACGGAGAGACCGTGGTTGTGGGCGGCCTGATTAGCGACCGATGGCGAGACGATGTCTTCAAGGTGCCCTTCCTCGGCGATATACCCGGACTGGGCTGGGCGTTCAAGACGAACACAAAGGAACTGAGAAAAATCAACCTGCTCGTTTTTCTCACACCGCACATCATCCGCAGCGCCGATGAAATGGAACTGGAAACAATCCGCAAGCGGATGGATTTCGAGAGCGATCTCGGCGAGACCTACAACACCGACGCGGACCCAGGACAGGAACTCACGAAAACCGACGGCATCATCGACAAGGGAATCAATCCTGCTTACGATGCCCTTCGCAAGCATTCGGGACGCTACTCGCCCCTCCGGCGAGCGGAACTCGAAGCGAAAATGCGCGAGCAGGAACGCCACTCCGAGAAGCTCGCCACATCGGGTGTCAATCGTTCTGCGTACGGACTGCGTGTCCAAATTTTCGATGACGAGGACGCGGCCGCCTCAGCCCTGCTTGAACTCCTGGATGCCGGCTACGAGAGCAGCCTGACCTCCAATAGCGCCGGTGAAAGGCTCGTCTACGAACTGCAGACCGGGCCCTACGATGACCTCAAGGCAGCCCAAGCCGAGGCCGAAGTATTGGCTGAGGTCTACGAGTTCACCCCCATGGTCACTGTTCTGGACGGACCTGCTGAATCCGCCGGAGAACCCGAAGAAGCGTCCCCTAGCCTGGGTTGGCCCTCCACAAACGACTCGCCCGCAGAGGAAATCAATGACTGATCCCGCCCATCGAGGCGAACTCGACCTGGGCGAGGTTCTACTTCAGACTTCCCGCCTCGAACCCGAGCAACTCGCCCAGGCGCGGATCCGACAGCAAGCCAACCACGCCCGCCTCGGGGACGTCCTGGTCGAGGATGGTCTTTTGAGCAGCGAGGAAGTTCTGGCGGGAATTGGGCAACAGTTGGGGTTGGAATTTCGACCCGTCATCGATCCCACCGAGATCGACGAAGAGCTGACCCAGCGGGTCCCAATCTCCTTCGCGAAACAGCACGGCATACTGCCCCTCAGTTGCGAGGCGGACAAGAGCCTACTGCGTGTGGCCACCGCCGATCCCCACAACACAGAGCCTCTCGATGACCTGCGAATCCTGTTTGGAACGGAGGATGTCGAAGCGGTCCTGTCCAGCCAGCAATCCGTCCTTTCGGCAATCAATGAGGTGTACGACCGAAGCGCGGCGGAAACCGGGCAACTGGCCGAGGAGGCCACGGACGACCTTGACGCACTGGCTGACGAAGCTTCCCATGAGCCCCAGGATCTCCTGGAAGCCACCGACGATGCTCCGATCATCCGCCTCGTGAACTCCCTGCTCCAGCACGCCGTCAAGGAGAGAGCGAGTGACATCCATATCGAACCCTTCGAGAAGCAAATTCGCGTACGCTTTCGGATCGACGACGTCCTCTATGAGCCCATGAAGCCGCTTCCGCGCACTCTCCAAGCCAGCATCGCTTCCCGCATTAAGATCATGGGAAACCTCGACATTGCCGAAAAGCGACTGCCCCAGGACGGACGGATTCGCCTGAAGATCGCTGGCCGTGATTACGACGTGCGCCTATCGACGGTGCCGGTCGCCTTCGGTGAGCGCCTTGTCCTTCGACTTCTACCCGACAGCCAAGCCCTCCTCGATCTTGAAAAGATCGGGTTCAACGCAGAACAGAGCCGCGTTCTGCGGCGCATCATTCGGCGCCCGAACGGTATCTTTCTCGTCACGGGCCCAACCGGGAGCGGAAAGACCACCACACTTCACGCCTGTCTCTCGGAAATCAACGATACCGACAAGAATATCATCACCATCGAAGAACCCGTGGAAATCACCCAGAAGGGGATCGGGCAGATCGAGGTGAATCCGAAGATCAATCTCACCTTCGCCACGGGCTTGCGCGCCGTTCTCCGCCAGGACCCCAACGTGGTCCTTGTGGGCGAAATTCGTGACAAAGAGACCGCCGACATTGCCATCCAGGCATCCCTAACCGGCCACCTCGTGCTCTCGACTCTTCATACCAACGACGCCGCCAGCGCGATCACCCGGCTAGTGGACATGGGGGTAGAACCCTTTCTCGTCGGGTCATCCTTGGTCGGGGTTCTTGCCCAACGTCTGGTCCGGCTTCTGTGCCTCGAATGCCGAGAGCCCTACACCCCCAGCCCCCAGGAACTGATTGACGCGGGAATCGAGGAACAAGAGGGCCCTGTGACCCTCTACCGTGCGAGCGCCTGCTCATCCTGCGCCCATACGGGCTATCAGGGCCGGATAGGGATTTTTGAGCTGATGCTCGTCGAGGATTCCATCCGGGCAATGGTTTCAAAAAACGTCG
>DUCT01000080.1:0-1656 GCA_012959665.1 Myxococcales bacterium
CTATATCGGTTACAAGTTCAGCGAGAAATGGGTGGTGAATACCGAGGTCGAGTTCGAACACGGCGGCGCGGCTTCCGGATCGAGTAATGGAAGCGTTTCTACGGAATTCATGAACCTCGACTACCTGCACTCGGAAACGATCAATTTCCGAACCGGGTTGGTTCTGGTTCCCATGGGCATTATCAACCGGGTGCACGAGCCCTTGTTCTATCGCGGCGCTTCCAGGCCAGAGGTCGAACGGCAGATTATTCCATCAACATGGAGCGAAAACGGCGCGGGCATCTTCGGACGCTTGGGGGACCGTGTTCGTTACCACGCCTACGGGATCAATGGATTCGACGGCATTGGATTCAACGGCTCAGGGCTTCGAGGAGGCCGCCAGGGGGGAAGCAAGGCCCTGGCCAACAACTGGGCCTTCGTCGGCCGGCTGGACGCCGATACTCTGCCCGGTCTCACCGTGGGCGGCTCCTTCTACTACGGAGATTCAGGGCAAGACCAGGCGGACTCGGATGGCCAGAGCGTCGGCAGCCTGGGAACAACCCTCTATGAATTTCATGCGGAATACAAGGCGAAGGGATTCGGCCTGCGTGTTTTGTTCACCCAGGCCTTCATCGACAACCCCAACTCACTCAACGCCACCAACGTGATCACCGGTCCCCCTGGCGATCTCGTAATCTCACCCGATTTTCTCGCGGAAAGCCTTCTCGGCTGGTACGTCGAAGGGGGCTACGACGTTCTCCCCTGGCTTTTTCCCAATTCCAAGATGTCCCTTGAGCCCTTTTTCCGGTACGAGCGTCTGGACACCCAGTATCGAATGCAACCGTGCTCGACGTGTGGGCCGAGCTATGGCTCCCTCGCCCAGAACGATCGTCATATCTTCATGGTAGGAGTTGGGTTCAAACCCATCGAAGCCGTTGTCATCAAACTCGACTACCGAGCCTTCGTTCAAGCATCCGACGATAGGACTCTCAACGAGCAGGTTGAACTGGGTGTGGGATTCCAGTTCTGACCCCGTTTCGGATCATGAGTCTTTCTTCGGGTTTCCTTGAAAGATCGAGGCCACGTTCGATGCCACAAAAAACAATTCAATACCTAATTTTCTGGGCGAGAACCCTGGCGATTCTTTGCCTTTTCGCCCCGGCCGTTATCCAGGCAGATGTTTTCTATGGCAAGAATCAGGCAATCGAGATGGCTTTCCCGGACGCGGATCGCATCGAGCGAAGGACGCTGGTCATCAGCCGAGAGGAAGCGAAGCAGCTCGAGAGGCTTTCAAAGTCGCGCCTTCCGTCTCGCCTGATCACGATCTACGAAGGCTGGAAGGGGGCCGACCTCCTCGGCTACATGCATATCGACGTACACCCTGTATGGGCGAAGTCCCAGGCCCTGATGATCGTGATGAATCCCGCCGGGAAATTTACCCAGATCGAGGTATTGGCTTTCCACGAGAGCACCGATTACATGCTGCCTACCCAGATCTTGAGAAACCTCATAAACAAATTCGACGACGAGCCCACCACGGTGGGTAAAGACGTCGATGCGGTCACGGGGGCGAGCATTACCCACCGCTCTTCCACTGAGGCATTGAGACGAGCCCGGGTCTACTACGAGCTTCTGCTCGTAAAGAGGGACGCCTCCCCATCCCCCTAGGCCCCGCGC
>DUCT01000080.1:1686-13384 GCA_012959665.1 Myxococcales bacterium
ACCCTCCGGGCTTCCTTGAAATTCCAGAACGCACGCAGTGACGTGATTCGGTGATCCTCGTCGAAAGTCATCACGTCAATGACATCCAATTCTGTTGCCTGGCCCTGAATTTCAAGGGTCAGGGTGAACGCCATGGCGGCCTCGTCCGCCGCCGTGGTCACGATTGGGCCCCGGGGGCTGGGACGCGGGCGGCTCGAGCCAAAACCCACACGAAAGAAATCGCGCACGTTTTCCAGGCCTACCACATGAGTTCCCGGCGGCCCGCCCACCGGGTCCTCGACGGAAACCGAATCGGCCAGGAGAGCGACGACGGCGTCGACGTCCTGAGAGGCCACCGCCTCGAGGTAGCGCTGCATCTGGTCTCGCATTTTACCTGCTTCGGGCATCGGACTTCCTTCCTTGGCGGCCGCCCCATCCTCGCACAGCCTTCGGGCCCAAGCCCCCGACCCCCTCGTACGGGGGCCTCCATGGCGGAGCCTTCCCCCCCCGGCGATAGTTCCCCTAGAATCGGTCCCCCCAACATAATCCGGACCGTTGCCAGCAAGCCGCGCGCGTGACTTCCTGGAGACCCCCGCCAGATCCGGCGAAAAAAAGGATCGAGGAGAATTTTTCATGTACGAAGAACTGAAGACCGTATGGAGCGAGTTCACCGGCCCGGGCGGCCCTTTCGAGGTGGAGACGGTCGAAGTGGGCGGCCATTCCCTCAGGGCCTACAAGGCCGCGCCCCCCTCCCTGCGAGAAATCTGGCTCGGTTCGGCCGTGCACGGGGACAAGGATTACTTGGTCTACGATCAGGAACGCTGGACCTTTGCACGGGCCCATGACGAAGTGGGCGCCGTGGCGGCCTGGCTCACCGAAAACGGTGTGGGCTCCGGCGACCACGTGGCCATCGCCATGCGGAACTACCCGGAATGGATGCTCGCTTACTGGGCCACGGTGTCCATCGGCGCCACGGTGGTGGGCATGAACGCCTGGTGGCTGACCGACGAGATGGCCTACGCGGTGGAAGACTCGAAGCCCAAGGTCATGATCGTCGACGCCGAACGGATGAAGCAGTTTCTGCCCGTGCGCGACAAGGCTCCGGACTGCCTGCTGGTCGCCGTTCGCATGTCCGGGGATTTGCCCGAAGGCGCCGTGCCCTGGTCGCAGCTGCGCGAGCACCCGGGCAGCCTGCCCGAGGCCACCGTCGATTCGGACAGCGACGCCTGCATTTTCTATACGTCGGGCACCACGGGCCGCCCCAAGGGCGCCCAGCTCACCCATCGCGGTTGTGTGAACAACATTTTCAGCCTGGCTTTTTCCAACATGGCCTTTGCGGCGGCCGCGGGCCGGGCCAACCCCGCCCCCCCCGCCGATACCAATGCCCCGGCCCCGGCTGCCGTTGAATTGAGCCTGCTCGTCGTCACCCCCCTCTTTCACGTGACCGCGAACAACTGCGTGGCGCACTCGGCCACCCTGGCTGGGGGTAAGCTCGTGCACATGTACAAGTGGGAAGCCGGCGAAGCACTCGCTCTCATCGAAGCCGAACGCATCTCCAACCTGAGCGGTGTCCCCGTCATGGCGCGGGAACTCATCGCCCACCCGGATTTCGACAAGTACGACACCTCCACCCTGAAATCCCTCGGCGGGGGGGGCGCCCAGCTTCAGCCTGATCTCGTCAAGAAGATCGATGACAGCGTGAAAACCGCTCGTCCGGGAACCGGCTACGGAATGACCGAAACCTGCGGGATCATCACTTCGATCTCGGGCGACTTTTTTGTCGACAAGCCGGAATCCGCAGGGCCCGCCATGCCCATCTACGAAACCCGCCTCGTCGATGCCGACGGAAACGACGTGCCCATGGGCGAGGTCGGCGAACTTTGGGTGCGCGGCGCCCAGGTGATTCGCGGTTACCTGAACCGCCCCGAGGCCACCGCCGAATCCATCACCGACGGCTGGCTGCATACCGGAGACATCGCCCGCATCGACGCCGATGACTTCATCTTCATTGTCGACCGCGCCAAGGACATGGTGATCCGCGGGGGCGAAAACATCTACTGCGCCGAGGTCGAGAGCGTGCTCTTCGACCACGAGGATGTGGCCGAGTGCGCGGCCTTCGGGGTGGAGGACGAGCGCCTGGGCGAAGAGGTTGGGGTCGCGGTCATGCTTCGCAAGGACAGCCAACTGACGGGCAAAGACCTGCGCGCCCACTGCGAAGGACGCCTGGCCCGGCACAAAATTCCCCGCTACCTGTGGCTCGGCTTCGAGTCCCTACCGAAGAACGCCAGCGGTAAATTCCTTAAAAGGCAACTGCGCGACGAACTCGACCCAAAGGACGCCGTCTAGGGGGTCGTGTGCGTCGTGCCGTGCGCGTCGTCTAGCCGGTCGGCGGCGGCCGCCTCTCCGCCGGTTGCGGCGAGTCCATACCGGCCTTTGCCCCCCGGCGTTCAGCGCACGTTGCGGAAGCAGGTGCGGATTTCGTCGACGTAGACCTCGGGTTGTTCAAACGCCGCGAAGTGACCACCGGCTTCGAGTTCGTTCCAGTGCACGAGATTCGTAAACTTCTTTTCGGCCCAACGTCGGGAGCTCTGAAAGATCTCCTTGGGGAAGATGCTGCAGCCGGTGGGCACAGTGACGGGATCCAGGGACGGCGTGCCAAAACTTTCCCAGTAAAGACGCGCCGAGGAAGCGCCGGTTGCCGGCAGCCAGTAGAGCATGACATTGTCCAGCAGTTCATCCCGGGTGAGCGCGTTCTCGGGATGGCCATTGCAATCCATCCACGACCAGAACTTTTCGAGAATCCAGGCCGCCTGGCCGGCGGGGGAATCCACCAGCCCATAGCCCAGGCTCTGGGGGCGGGTGCTCTGCTGCTTGGAATAGCCCGAATCGAAATCCTGGTAGTGCTGCATGCCCGCCAGGGCGCGCTGCTCGATGGGCAGAAGATCCGCCATGGTCTCGGGGTCCGGCGCCACGATGGGCATGTTGAGATGGATGCACGCGCAGTGCTCGGTATCCCGAAGGCCGATCTGGTTGGTCACCATGGCCCCCCAATCGCCGCCCTGGGCCACGTACCGGTCGTAGCCGAGCTTGGCCATCAGCGAAGCCCAGGTGTCGGCGATTTTGTCCACGCCATAACCGGTGGACGTGGGCTTGTCAGAAAATCCGTAGCCCGGCATGGAGGGGCACACCACGTGAAAGGCATCGCTCGCGTTGCCGCCGTGGGCCACGGGATCGGTCAGCGGACCAATGACTTTCTGAAATTCGACCACCGAACCCGGCCAGCCGTGGGTGATCACCAGAGGGATGGCGTCGGCTTCCTCGGAACGCACATGAATGAAGTGAATCCCCAGCCCATCGATGTCGGTCTTGAACTGGGCAAACTGGTTGAGCTTGGCCTCCCGGGCGCGCCAATCGTATTTCTCGCCCCAATAGGCACACACTTCCTGGACGTAGGCCAGAGGAATGCCCTGGGACCAATCGTCGACGGTCTCGGCATCGGGCCACCGGGTGGCCGCCAAGCGGCGTTTCAAGTCGTCGATTTCGGCGTCGCTGGCCGCAATGCTGAAGGGAGTGATTTCGCTGCTCATGGCGGTGTCCTCGTCGAAGGCCGAAGGAAATTAGGAAGCACAAAGCCTAGGATAAATCTCTGCCCCTCGCGGCGGCCCCAATCGGGATCGTGCCCGCTTCCTGGAGCGATTCCAACTCCGCGCGGGTGAAGCCGGCCTCGCGCAAAACAGCCTCGGTATCGGCTCCGGGCCAATCCGGCGAGGTCCCGGGCTCTCCGGGCGTCACGGAAAGACGAGGCGTCGGGACCAGTTCCGGGGCGCCGGACTCGGCCAGGAACGCACCCCGTTCCCGGTTATGCGAATAGTCTCGGGCCTCCGAAAGCGTGAGCACCGGGGCATAGCAGGCATCGGTGCCCTCGAGAATTTCACTCCACTCGTCCCGGGTCCGGGTCAGGAAGACCTCGGCGAAGCGTTCCCGGAGTTCGGGCCAACGCGCGTTGTCGTACTGGTCCGGCAGGGTGTCCGGGTCGAGCCCAATTTTTTCGAGAAGCAGCGCGTAGAAATGCGGCTCCATGGGGGCCACGCTCACGTAGCGGCCGTCCCGGGTTTCGTAGACGTTGTAAAAGGGAGCGCCCCCGTCGAAAAGGTTCGTGCCCGTCGCGTCGGTGTTCATCCCCATGGCGTCCATTCCATGAAAGACCCCCATCAGCGACATCACCCCATCCACCATGGCGGCATCCACCACCTGACCGCGCCCGCTGCGCTGGGCCTCGAGCAGCGCGCACACCACCCCATACGCCAGGTGCAACCCGCCCCCGGCGAAATCCCCCAGAACCGTCAACGCCGGCACCGGCGGACCGCCCCGGGGACCGATGCTGTGGGTCGCGCCGGTAATGGCTTCGTAGTTGAGCGAATGCCCCGCCACCTGGGCCAGCGGACCCGTCTGGCCCCAACCCGTCAGGCGGCCGTAGACCAGGCGCGGGTTGCGGGCGTGCAGCACCTCGGGGCCCAGCCCCAGGCGCTCGGCCACGCCCGGGCGAAAGGCTTCCAGGAACGCATCCGCGCCCTCGGCCAGGCGCAGCACAGTTTCCACCCCACGCGGATCTTTCAGATCCACCGCGATGCTGCGCCGGCCGCGATCCCAAAAATTGTGCGGCCGGGGCTCGGGATTTTCGGGCACTTCCGACAGCCGGTCGACGCGCACCACCTCGGCCCCCATATCCGCAAGCTTCAGCGAACCAAAGGGCAACGCGCCGAGCCCGGCCAACTCCACCACCTTGATCCCGGTAAGGGGGCCTGCCATCCGTTTCCTCCTCGGCCGCTTCGACTCGCTGCGGCCGGCCCTGGCGCGCCCAAAGAGGCGCGCGGCGAAGCATCGACCATAACGCTGTACACTCTCACCTCAAGGGGCCGAGGCCGAGCGCGTCCCGGCAAGCGAGGCCTCCAGCACGAGGAGGACCCATGAATCCGCGACGCGTCTGCAGCGCGCTGGCGGCCATCGCCGCTGGGGTGGTGGGCCTCTGGCTGCTCGGCCCGGGGTCCGGCGTCCGCGAGGAAACCTCGCCCGGCACAGTGCAGCAAGCCGCAAAGCCAGCCAGCCCCCTCCCCTCCACACCCACGCCCACCCCCACCCCCGCCCCCGCCCTGGCCCGAAAGCGCCCGTCGCTCCCGGGCCCATCGCCCCGAAGCGGTCCACGCCTCCTGCCCCCGGGCGACCGCCAACTCGGCGGCGGGCGCTTCCTGGTCGCCAGCCGCACGCTCAGCGGCCCCTTCTTCGCCGAAAGTATCGTTCTCGTTTTGGACTACTCGGCCCAGGGCGCCGTAGGACTGGTCGTCAATCGGCCGACGGACGCTGCCCTCGGCGAGTTGATCCCCGAATTCGCCCGGCTTTCCCGACGCCGCGACCGGGTGTATCGGGGCGGACCGGTGGACCCGAGCGTCATGACCTTCCTGATCCGCTCGGAGCAGGCGGTCGCCGGCGGGATCCCTGTCGCTCCCGGCGTGTACGCCACCCCCAATGCCGAGGCCCTGGGTTCGGTGATCCAATCCGGCACACCGACCAGTCATTTTCGCGCCTTCGTGGGCTATTCGGGCTGGGGGCCCGGCCAACTCGATCGCGAAGTCGCCCGGGGCGACTGGCACCTGGGCACGGCCCGGGCCGAAGCCATTTTCGATGACGCACCCGGCGACCTCTGGCAACGCATCGTGGTGGAGTTCGAAGGGATCCAGGTGCGCCGAGGAAGCGGGGCGGGGCAGAACCTCGCCCTTCGCAGCCGCCCGCCCAAAGACGACCGAGCACTTTGACGCTTAGAGCAGAACGCCCGCCTCGGCGAAGCGGGCGATGCGTTCGGGGCTGTAGCCCAGCAGGGTCTCGAGCACGTAGCGGTTGTCTCGGCCGAAGGAGAGCGCTCGCTCCGGGCGGCGCGCCTCGCTCTCGGAGAGCCGCAAACGCGAACTCTCCACCGTCGTCGACTGATAGAGATCGCAGGCGATTTCGATGTAGTGCTCGCGGTGTTGCATTTGGGGACAAGCGTAGAGGTCCGCCGTATCCAGCACGCAGTGGGCGGGTACGCCCCGAGCCTGAAGCAGGGACTCGGTCTCCGCACCCACCCGGGCCTCGGTCCAGCCGCGGATTTCGGCGTCCAGCGCCTCGCCGGCGTCGCGTTGATCGAGTAGGTCCGGCCTTTCCATGGCCGCACAAAGCGCTTCCCATTGGGCGTCGCTGGCCACCGCGATGGCGATCCAGCGATCCTTGCCCTGGCACGGATAAATGCCATGGGGACGCTGCACAGCGTCGGTGTTGCCCACCTGCTCGCGCAGCTTTCCGTTCACCGTGTAGTCGAGAAAGGCCGGCGCGATGAAGTGCAGCCCCGCCTCGGCCTGGGACTGGTCGATGTACTGGCCCTCCCCGGTGCGCTCCCGGTGCTCAAGCGCCGCAAGAATCGCCAGGGCGTTGTAGCGCGCGGAAATGAAATCCGTGTAGGCACCGTGGGGCCCGGAAGGCAGGCAATCCGGCCAGCCCGCATGACCCTGGTAACCCGTGACGCTGGCCGCGAGATTTCCGAAACCCGCAAAGTCCTTCCACGGCCCGGTCTGCCCCATGAGGCAACTCGAGATCATGATCAGATCGCTCTTGGCCTCGCGCAGGGTCGCGTAGTCGAGGCCCACCGACGCCATCACGCCCGGCGCAAAGGATTCGGTGACCACGTCCGCCCACGCCACCAGTTCCATCACGATGGCGCGGCCCTCGGGTTCGTGAATGTCGAGGGTCAGGCCCAGCTTGTTTGCATTGACGCACTGAAAGCCCCCAGCACCTTCGGGGTGCGGGTTGTTGAACCGGTAGGGGGGAATCGCGCGCAGGGTATCCATGTGCTTCATGGATTCCACGTGCACCACCGTGGCCCCGTAGTCGGCCAGGGTTCGCGTGGAACTCGGCCCTGCAAGAATCCAGAAAAGATCCAGGACCTTGACGCCTTCGAGGGGGGCGGCGCCCGGGAGTGCGGGATCCGGGACGCGCTCGGACGAGGCCGGGGCACGCGCGGGTTCGCCGAGTATTTCCTCGCGGTGCTCGTCGAGGCCCGGCGCCGGCAGTCGGTACTCGATGGGCGTTTTAGAAAAATGCGCCACCGGGCCCGGGTACCGCACCGCCGGGACGGCGTTTGGCTGATCGATGGCCACGGCGAAGTTTCGCGCTTTCAACTGCTCGCCATCGATCAACTCGTCGAGGCCCAGCACCGGCGCCATCAGCAGCCGCTTCTCCACCACGGCCTGCATGACCTCGGCTTTATCCAGGCGCGCAAAGAGTTCGCACAACAAGGCATCCACCGGCGCAAAGTCTTCGGCGGTCACCTCCTTGGCGATCATGCGCAGCGCATAGGTGGACCAGTTTTCCTCGCGCATGGAAGCGGGCACCGCGTGGCCGCGCTCCATGGCCCAGTCGATCAGGCGCTTCATGAAGTGACCCGTGGAGGGCAACCACGCCGGGCCAAGCACCACGGTGCCATCGCGAAGGGGGTAGCGGGTGGGCACCCAGGTACCCGCAATAAAGACGCCGCCGGAGACGCGCCGGGCCGGCGCTTCTTCAAGGGGCACGTCCAGGGAGCGAAACATGGTGGCCAGGGTCACCGACTGTTGCAGAGAAATATCGACGTGCTGGCCCCGGCCGGTCTTTCGCCGCGCAAAGTGGGCGACCAATGCGCCTACCGCGGCATCGGTTCCGCCGTGGGCATGGGCCTGGGGGACCGAAATCCGCAGGGGCGCCCGATCCCGTTCCCCCGTCAAATAAGCGTGCCCCCCGGCCGCCATGCAGATCAAATCCGAGCCCAGCCAACCGGCCTTGGGCCCGGTCTGCCCGAAGGGCGTAATCGAGATATAGATGAGGCTCGGATTCAGAGAGGACAGATCCGAGTAGCCCAAGCCCAGCTCCGCCATTCGGCCGGGCCGGGCGGATTCGATGAGGAAGTCGGCGCCGGCCACCAGGCCCAGAATTCCCTCGCGATCGGCCTCGGCTTCGGGGTCGAGCACCACCGACCGCGTGTTGCGCGCGTAGGCCCACCAGAAAAGAGAGCGCTCGGCGCCGGGCTCATCGCCCAGGAAGGGGCCCACTCGCCGGGCCGGCGAACCGCCCGGGGGCTCGACGCGAACGACATCAGCCCCCAGATCCGCCAGGATCTGCCCGCAGAGCAGACCCTGATCGTCGGAAAAATCCACGACGCGATACGGACTCAGCACCCGGTTAGTCTACCCAGATCGGCGACACAATTGAAGACCCTATTGCGTTCCCCCGAGTGGCGGACCCGGTTCGTAGACCGCAGTGGCAGCCCCCCCACCCCTGTGGTTCCCTTGGCCGTCATGCTGGATCCCCGCATAATCCGCGACCAACGCGACGCGATTGTCGAGAGCTGTCGGCACCGAAACGTCAAGGCCGATGTCGACCGGGCGATTGCGGTCCAGGACGAAGTCACCGCCCTGCGAACCGAGTTGAACGACGCCAACCGCGTGCGCAACGAGCACCAACAGGCCGGCAAGCGGCCCATGGACGACGCCGAGCGCAAGACCCACGTCGAGGCGGGCCGGAACCTCAAGGAAACCGTCTCCGGCCTGGAGTCCAGGCTTCGGGAAAGCGAGCAGCAGCTCGAAACCCTAATGATGGAAATGCCCAATTTCATTCACCCCAGCGTGCCCCTGGGCGACGAGGACGCCTACCGGGTGGTGCGGGAGGGGACGCCCAAGGCCTTCGATTTCGAGCCTCTGGATCACCTAACCCTCTGCGAAAAGCACGACCTGGTGGATTTCGAGGCCGGCGCCAAGGTGGCCGGGCAAAAATTTTACTACCTGAAGAACGAAGCGGCGCTGCTTGATCTGGCCCTGCAACGCTTTGCCCTGGAACACGTCATCGCCGAGGGCTTCACCCCCATGGCCACCCCGGATCTGGCCCGGCCCGCGATCCTGACCGGGCTTGGTTTCAATCCCCGCGGCCAGGAGTCCCAGATTTATTGTGTCGAGAATCACGACCTCTGCCTGGTGGGGACCGCCGAGATCACCCTGGGCGGCTTGGGGGTCGACCGTATCTTCGACGAGGCCGACTTGCCCATGCGCGTGGCCGGCATCTCCCATTGTTTCCGAACCGAGGCCGGCGCCCATGGGCGCGAGAGCAAGGGCCTCTACCGGGTTCATCAATTCAGCAAAACCGAGATGTTCGTCTTCTGTCGTCCCGAGGACAGCGAGGCCGAACTCGATCGGCTGCTCGCCATCGAGCAAAAGATTTTCGATGCTCTGGAAATCCCCTACCGAGTGATCGATGTCGCCAGCGGGGATCTCGGCGCACCGGCCTACCGAAAATTCGACATCGAGGCCTGGATGCCCGGGCGGGGTG
This sequence comes from Myxococcales bacterium, assembly GCA_012959665.1. Lineage (GTDB taxonomy): Bacteria > Myxococcota_A > UBA9160 > UBA9160 > UBA4427 > JAZXM01. The sequence continues at coordinate 11,047 of DUCT01000080.1, forward strand.
AAAACGGCAGCTGGGGAGAAGTGACCAGCGCTTCGAACTGCACCGATTTTCAGGCCCGAAGGCTCAAGACCCGCTACCGCAAGGCGGAAGGCGGGAAGCCCGAAATCGTCCACACCCTCAACGGGACGGCGCTCTCCAATGCCCGGGCGATCCTCGCTCTCGTCGAAATCCACCAGCGCGCCGACGGCAGCATCGGAATCCCCCAGGCCTTGATCCCCTTCCTGGGCCGAGATTCCATCGGGCCCCGCTGAGCCCGGTCGATTGGCCGCCCAAGCGAAGCAGCAAGGTTCCGGCGCCAAGGCAGACCCCCCGGCTGCCCGGGGTCTGGTGCTCGGCACAGCCGGGCACATCGATCACGGCAAGACCGCGCTGATTGGCGCCCTGACCGGGACCCAGACCGATCGCCTCCCCGAGGAAAAGGCCCGGGGGATCACCATCGATCTTGGCTTCGCGGCCCTGGATCTGCCCGGCGTCGGACGACTGTCCGTGGTGGACGTGCCGGGCCACGAGGGTCTGGTGCGCACCATGGTTTCCGGGGCCAGCGGAATCGACGTCCTGCTCCTAGTAGTAGCCGCCGACGAGAGCGTGATGCCCCAGACCCGGGAGCACGTGGCGATCTGCGATCTGCTCGGCATCGAAACCGCCGTGGTCGCGCTGACCAAGACCGATCTGGCCGACGAAGAAATGATCGAACTCTCCAGCGAAGAAATCAGCGAACTCCTGGCCTCAACGCACTTGGCCGGTGCGCCCATCGTGCCGGTTTCCTCCCAGAGCGGAGCCGGTCTCGATGCCCTGCGCAGCGCCTTGATGGAAGCCGCCCAGAGCGCGCAACCGCGGACTCCCCGCAACGGCCCAGCCCGCCTGGGGGTCGACCGGGTCTTCGCCATGCGAGGCTTCGGCACTGTGGTCACGGGAACCCTGATCGGCGCACCCCTACATCTGGGCGACCGCATCGAGATTCAGCCCTCGGGCCTCAGCGCGCGAATTCGGGGCTTGCAGAGCCATGGCCAGGAGAGCGAGAGCGCGGCACCGGGCACGCGCTGCGCGGTGAACCTCCAGGGCCTCGAAGTCGCCGATCTGCGCCGGGGGGACGTGGTGACCCATGCGGACCGTTTGGCGCCCACGCTCAGCGCCGACGTGCACCTGTACTGGCTCGCCACCTCGCCCGCCGCCGATGCCATCACCTCGGTGGAGGTTCTGGTGGGAACCGCCGAGCGACGCGCCCACCTGGCGGCCATCGGGAAGCCCGGCTTCGTTCCCGGCGAAGACGGCTTCGCCCGGCTCCACATCGACGGCGAGGCGCTGGCCCTTCTCCCCGGCGACCGTTTCATCGTCCGCGGCTTCGCGAAAAGCGCCACCGCCGGAGCCACCGTGGGCGGCGGGATCGTGTTGGATTGTGCCCCACCCCAGCGAAGGCGCAGCGACCCTGCGCTCCTGAGCGAACTCGAACGCCTGAAAACCGGCGACCTCGCCGAGGGACTCCGAGCCCGCATCCAACGCGCGGGCTACTCGGGATGCACCGCCCCAGACCTCGCCCGGGAAACCGGGCTGCTGCCCGGCGAAGTGGACGAACTCCTGCGCGGCCCTGAAAGCCCGGGCGGCGTTCTCGAGGCTGGCGGACACCGCTGGGTGGACGCCGACATGACCCATCGCCTGGAGACCAGCCTGCTCGAGGGCCTAGCCGAATTCCACCGACAGGAACCCATGCGCCCGGGCATGCCCCGAGCCGCCATGCGGGGAGGCCTGCCGGACAATGTCCCGCGCGAGGCCGCCGAGCTTGCCATCGCCCGCTTGGAAGCCGATCAACGAATCGTCAACGAGCAGGATCTGACCCGCCTGGCCGAACACCGGGCTGTCCTCGACCCCGCATCGGCTGCTGCTGCAGAGCACATTCTCGAGGACTCCCTGGCATCCGGGCTCGAGCCCCCCAGCCCAAAGGATTGGGCCGAAAAAATCGGCGTTTCCCTGGATCATCTGCGCGACCTGCTCGCGCATCTCGAGCGCCAGGGCCGACTCGTGCGGGCGCCAGGCGATCTGTGGTTTGCAAGCGCGGCCATCGACGCCTTGTGCAGCCGAGTCGAGACCCACTTCGAAAGCGAAGACGAGCTCGATACCCAGACCTACAAGGCCTTGATCGGCACCTCCCGGCGCACCGCCATGCCGCTGATGGAACTCCTCGACGAATTGCACCTCACCCGGCGCCGGGGCGAGATCCGGGTCCAGCGGAGCGGGGGCACCCGGCGCTTGTAACACTCCTAGTGAATACTCGCCTGCAACAACTCGAGTAACCCGATCCCCCGAATCGCAATCAACGGATCGGGCCAGATCCCCAAGCCAA
>DUCT01000080.1:13394-25713 GCA_012959665.1 Myxococcales bacterium
CGACGAATTGCACCTCACCCGGCGCCGGGGCGAGATCCGGGTCCAGCGGAGCGGGGGCACCCGGCGCTTGTAACAAAGCGCTTCTAAAAAGAGCGCTAGTGAATACTCGCCTGCAACAATTCGAGTAACCCGATCCCCCGAATCGCAATCAACGGATCGGGCCAGATCCCCAAGCCAATGACCACCACGGCGCAGAGCAGCAGCACACCGAGTTCATTGCTTGAGGATTCGCTCGGCTCCTCTTCCAGGGTTTCGCGCATGTACATCATCACGGGCACCTGCATGCAGATATAGAGGGAAACCACGCTCCCCAGAACGGCGACCACCGCCAGCACCAACTCACCGCCCGCCACCAAGGCGCCCACCAGATGCCAACGCGCCCAGAAACCAACGGTGCCCGGAACTCCCGCCAGGGCGAGCATGAAGAGGGTCATCATCGCCGCCAATCCCTTGCGTGATTCGGCGATGCCCGCGAAGTGCTCCAGTCGTTCGAGTTCGTGGCCGCCGCCCTTGAGGGTCATCACCACGCCAAAAGCCCCCAACATCACCAGCCCATACGCGATCAGCGCGAAGAGCAGGGCCCCGTAGGCCACGCTACCGCCCACCACGAAGGTCAGAACCCAGGCGCCCGACTGAGCGATCACGAGCCAACCCAGCATTCGCTTGACGTTGCGCTGGATCAACGCCATCAGGTTCGCGATCACGATGCTCGCCACCCCCAGCACCGAGAAAACCGGGGCCAACAAGGGGCCCAGATCTGGGAGCGCGTGCAGAATGACGCGCAACCAGGCGAGGATCACGCTCATGATCACACAGGTCGACATGTAGGCGGCAATCGAGGTCGATGCCCCCTCTTGAAAATCGGGCAGCCATTGGTGGAAGGGAACCAGGCCGAGTTTCATCGCGAAGCCGCCAAAGAGAAGAGCCAGCCCAGCCAGTGCCAGGGGTTGGTTGGGATCGAGGGTGCTTTGCAAACCGGCATAACCAAAATGTCCGGTGGCCCCGTAGAGAAAAGCAATGCCCAAGAGCAATACGCCGCTCGCCAAGGCATTGGCGAGAAATCCCTTAAGGGCTGCTTCGATGGCGTGTTCTTTCCCGCGTTCGGCGGCGGCAAGAATAATGGCTGACAGGCCCATGACCTCGAGGCCCAGGAAGAGGACCATCATGTTCTCGGCCTGCAGGGCGACGAAACTCCCCGCCAGGCCCAACAGGACCAGCGCATAATATTCGCCAAAGGGAACCCGGATCGAGGTGAGGCGACTCGTGGAGAGCCAGATCACCAGGGTTGCTGCCAGGGCAACGATCAAAATCGATACCGCAGCAAGGCCATCGAGTTCGAGCATGGCAAACCCGTCGCCGGCCGGGGCCAGCAGCCGGGACACCGCGACGCCTTCCGCCCCGGCCAGGGCCGCCGTGGCCATCGAGGCGAGCAGTAGATTGATCCGCATACGCACCAACTCGGCGTCGACCCCGGCCTCGCGAGGGCGGTCTCGCTGTACGCCCCCGGGCCTCCCCGCTGTTCGCCTCGTCCTGCGACTTCGCTCCCGACGCGGACCCGGAAAGAAAAGGGAGAGCAAGAGAATACTCATCGCACCCAAGGCCACCGAAGCCAATGGGGCGAGGGCAACGAAATTTTCCGGTCCCATGCCTTCCCCGCCCATCAGAAACCCTCACCGAGCGTCGATTGACCGAGGGTGCCCCTTGCTCGGAGCTCCGCTTGGGAATCCGGACTTGGCGCCTGGCGCTCGGACATATGGCGAACCACTTCCAGCACCGATGGCTCGACCCGGCGCAAGAGCGGGTTCGGGTAGAGACCTATCCACAGGATCGGAATCAGCAAGGCCAGGACCAGTGTGCGCTCGCGCCAATCGATATCCATCAGACCTCGGTTGCTCTCCACGATCAGCGGTCCGAACGCGACCTTCCGGTACATGCCATAGAGGCAGGCCGCCATGCCAAACCCGCCCAAGCAGGCCGCTATGCCCATCCAGGCGCTGGAGAAGAAGGTCGCCGTAAGGGTCAGAAGTTCAAAAACGAAACCACTCGTGGAGGGCACACCCACCGCCGCCATCAGGGAAATCCCCATAAAGACCACCCAAACCGGCATGGGCGCCGCCAAGCCACCAAACTCGCCGATTCGGCGGGTTTGGCGTCGCCTTTCGAGCATGCCCACCAGGAGGATCAGCGCGGCCACGCTCAGCCCGCGGCTCAACATGCCCACCACACCGCCCACCAGGCCCAATTCCTGGTCGCTAAAAAGACCCAGGACAATAAAGCCCGCCTGCACCATGGCGAGGTAGGCCACTGTTCTTTTCAGGTCCTGTTGAAAGAAGGCGCACACCCCCGCATAGGCGATGGAGACCAGGGCCACGCCCTGGATGATCGGAGCCAGGCCCATGGCTGCATCTGGAAAAAGAGGCAGGGCAAAACGCACCAGCCCATAGGCACCCATTTGGAGCAGGAGCGCCGCCATCAGGGCCGAACCGGCGGTGGGGGCGTCGGCCAGGGCATCGGGAAACCAACTATGCAGCGGAAAAATCGGAAGCGTCACGGCGAAAGCCAATGCAAAGCCAATGAAGAGCCCCGTCTGGCCCCGCCACCAGGTGAGCGCGCTGGAGTCCACGGGGATGACCAAATCCAAAAGGCCCGGAGCGATGCTGCCCGGTTGTGCGATCAGATCGAGGCCCGGTGCTCCGCTGGCCTCCAGGTTCAGGCGGAACAGAACAAGAATCGCGACCCCCATCAGTACCGAGCCGATCCCCGTATGAAGTAGGAACTTGGTCGCCCGAAAGATACGTTCCTTCCCGCCCCAGATCCCGATCATGAAATACATAGTGACCAAAGCGACTTGCCAGAAGATATGAAACAGCAGGACATTGAACGAAAGAAAGACGCCGAGCACGGCACTTTCGAACACCAATAAGAAGAAGACAAAGCTTCGCAAGGATCGCTGGATGTGCATCCAGGACGCCAACAGAACAAGCGGAACCATCAATGTGGCCAACAGAACCAAACACATGTTGATGCCATCGATCGCGACGAAGTACTGAACACCATAACCGGGCAGCCAATCGGCGTATTCCACCAACTGCAGTCCCATTTTCTCGGGATCGAAGGCCGGCACTGCTCCCGTCAGAAACAAAAGGAAGGTCAAGGACGATGAGCCCAACGCCATTGCCCGCCAGACCTCGCCAGGAAGACCCGAGGATCCGAATACCCCACGCAGAACCGCACCGATGGCGAGAAGTGCCAGGGCGGTTGCACCGGGGATAAAAAGAACCCAGCTCAAAACGTGGCCTTCCACATAGGGACCCATGCCCAAAACTAGATCCCCCCCGCCCACAGAAAATAAACGAGCAGGCCCAAACTCCCCGCCAGGGAAAGCGCGAGGGAGTGCTGAATGAAACCGGACTGAATGCGCTTGAGCACGCGATCGGCCAAGTAACGAAGTAACCCCGCAGAAACAGAGAGGGGGCCCGTCTCGGAGATCGGCGACGCCACGATGCGGACGTGCAGGGTCGACCACGTTGCCTCGACTCGACTTTTCGGGTCACCGGGGAAGCGGAACTCAAAGCGGGACATCTTCGTACCCCAGCGCATGCGCTGTCTCCGGCCGAACGCCGCCAGGGCCTCGAGGGAGGCCGGCTTCACCGCGTATACCACGACGGCCACGCCGCCCCCGAGCAGGGTCATCACCAGGGCCCACCCGCTCGCCGCCCAGGTCTGACCGATATCCAGGGACGCCTCGGCGCGAGTACTCACCACCCCGGAAAGGAAATAGTGGAGACTGTTGGAATCGTCGATTTCTCCGCTGAAGAAAAAGTCCGCCCAGAACTGCGGAAAACCGATCACCGCCCCCAGGATCGAAAGCGTCGCAAGAATGCCCATCAACCAGAGGATCGTAGATTCGGGATCTTCCACTTCCTCGCGATGCAAAGGACTGGCGAGTCGATTTTCCCCGTAGAGGGCGAGGTAAATTAGGCGAACGACGGAGAACGTCGTCAACACCCCGGTCATCAGCACTGCCGGATAGACGAGGTTGTACGCGAAGCCCGGGTCGGCGCCCGCAGCCGCCACGACAATCTGCTGCAAGGAGAAGAAGCCGGCAGTCAGGGGAAGCCCACCCGCCAGAGAGAAGGCGCCGACCCAGAAGCCGATCCGCGTGAGGGTCAAGCGGCTGCCGAGATTCCCCATGTGGCGCAGGTCGTGCTCGCCCTTCAGGGCCAGGATGACAACCCCCACCGCCATCAGAAGTAGGCTCTTGAAGAAGGAGTGGCTGATCAGCTGAAACACTGCGGCGGTTTGGGCGCCAAGGCCGGAGGCCATCATGATCAGACCCAGTTGACTGAGGGACGACCCCATGAGAACCCGGCCGATCGAATGGGATCGACATGCAAAGACCGCCGCCACCAGGGCGGTCGCCGTGCCGAAAACCGCCAGGACCCCTGACGCCAAAGGAGCAGCACTAAACACGAACGAGAAGCGGACAATGAGATAACCCGAAGCCATGAAGCCTGTCACCGTCTGCATCAGGGCCAGGCCCACGAAGGGTTCGTCCGAATCCTTGGACCCTCCTACGGACAGGAGCAGTTGGCCAGCCAATCCCGCCGAGGCCAAGAAAAAGCAGAGCCCAATGACCTCAAGGAAGTCGATCTCGCCCAGCCCGGTCCAGACCGGCAAGGCAAACGCCACCCCACTCAATCCCAGCAGCGCCGCGCGCACATCTTCCACCCCCAGGCTCGGCGTACCCGCCCCGCCGGATGCGCGAAAGATGAGCAGGGTGGCCACCAGAAGTGCGAAGTCCCCGGCTCGACCCAAGGTCAGGACCCAGGCGCCCCGTTGGCTCCGGCCGGCATCCGCGTGGGTGAATCCCGCAAAGAGGTAAGCCCCGGCTCCAATGCCCGCGAAACCGATCAACATCAGGAGCAAGTTTTCGGCGAGCACGAAGACCAGGGTCATGCCGAGTTGAAAGCTTGCAATGCAATAGAAGCGCTGGCGATCGCTGCTTCCCGAACCGAGCAGACCCGGCGAGCGAACCGCGTAGACAATCCACAGGAAACCGACCCCGGACACCACCAGGCTGATGGACGCGGACAACGGATCGAAACGAAATGCCAGGTCGCCGATCAGGGCCGAATTTCCCACCCCCGCGCCGATCCAGGTAAACATGCGATCCGTCAGCGCACTGGTTTCCTCGTTGGAAACGAGATCCGCGAACGAAAGAATGCTGGCGACAAGGGACGCCCCCAAGCCCGCCACCGCAAGAACGGAAATGCCGGTGCGTGAGATCGAACGCCGTCCGAATAGAAGGTCGAATCCAAGAACGAGGGCCACCCCGAGCGGCGCCAACGGAATCAGCCGCAGCCCGCTCCAATCCCCTCCAACGAGTTCGCTCACCATCGTTGAGTCACCATGCCAGAGTCACCATGCGGAGTCACCATGCAGAGTCACCATGCCGGAGCCACCATCGCAGCACACTCGCGCCTTCGACATTGACCGAGCCCCGCTTGCGCATGAAAGCCACCCCCATGGCCAGGCCCACGCTGAGCTCCGCCGCCGCCACCACCAGGACCAGAAGCGCAAACCCATGGGCTTCGCTCACCCGAGCCATCGACTCAACCCCCGTAGCGGCGTGTCCCTGGGCAAAGCCCACCACGGCGAGCGCCCCGGAGACAAAGATCCCCTGAACCCCCACCAACAGCGCCAACAAGCTGCGCCGCAGCAAGACGGTCAAAACGGCCAAGGCGAACAGAAGCAGCGCAAGGCCGACGACGTGCTCATGGGGAATCATTCAGTCGAGCCTCCGCTTGGCCAGAATCACGCCACCCACCAGGGCTACCAGCAAGAGCAGGCCGAGCACGAAAACCAGGGGGGCCCCAGCGCCAAAGAGTGCCTGGCCCAGGTCGGCGGTTCCCGGAGTCAGTGCGATCGGGCCAGAGCGTTCGACCCCGTCGCCCATCGTTCCCAGGAGAAGCCCAACGAGCCCGGCGACAGCCACCCCACCAGCGAGTTTCCCGAGGACGCGGGCCGGCGAAGCCAAGTCCAGGGACTCGGTGGCAACCCCGGCCACCATCACCGATGAAACCAGCAGCACAAGCCCTGCGCTCAGGGAGAGGATCCACTGGGCCACGGCGAGGAAGTCCGCATCCAGGGTCTGAAGAACACCCGCGATGGCGAGGCCCAAGGCGCAAAATGCCATAGAGGACGAGATCGGCGTTCGCCCCTCGACCAAGAGAAAGCTGGCTGCGGCCACCCCAAGCGCCCCAAAAAAGTAGAAGACCGCGAGTTCCAGGCTCATCCCCCCCGGCCTCCCAAAACGTGCATGACTCCCGCAGTCAGCACCAAGTCGACCAGCGAGGCGGGCACGATGATCTTCCAGCATAGATCCATTGCGCGTTCGTACCCCAGGCGCGGAAGGGCGCTTCGAATCATCAACAGCAGGAAAACCATGGCCAACAGCTTGACGCCGAAGCTGGCGAGATGAACCGCGAGACAGAGACCATTGGCCATACCCGACCCGACCCAATGAGCGATCCCGTCCACCAACTCCGCCTGGGAGAGCCAGGGAATCGTCCACCCGCCCAGGAAGATCAAGGTCAGCAGGGCGGCGAGCAGAAGGGTTTGCAACCGGGCGGCCACGGCGAACAGGCCGAGCCCCAGGCCCGAGTAGGCCGCCCGGGTTCCACCGGCGAGTTCCGCTTCGACGCGCTCCCCGTCGAAGGGCGGAAGCCCCATGCGCACCGAGGCGGCGACCAAAACGAGCACAAAGGCGGGCGGGTTCAAGAAGATTCCCCACGCCGGCCAGGTCGGACCCCCCGAAGCGAGCGCCCCGGGCCCGGCGACAACGGCGTTCCAAAACCCAAAGATCGCAAAGCTCGAATCCTGACCCTGCACGATCTCGGCCAGGCGCAAGCTGCCGAAGATCAGCAGCATGGGGAGCGCGGCAAAGAACAGCGCCAGATCCCCCGACAGACCCAGGCCCGCCGAACGCAAAGCGCCCAGCAGCGCGCGGCCACCCCTGGCCAAGCCCGCCCAGACCGTGGCCAATGCACCCAGCGCCGCCAGGCCAAAGATCAAGAGGATGCCCACTTCGAGATCGGCCAAGACGATCGAGCGCGAAGTCTCTCCGAACAGATAGGTGCCACCAAAGGGAATCGCGGCGAAGGCCAACAGCGGAGGCAGCACCACGAGCAACGGAATCCAGACCCTGGCGCCCCGCACCGACTCCGGGGGATGAGGGTCCCGCTTGCCGAGCAGTTTCAGGCCGTCGGCCAAGGGCTGGAGCAAGCCGGCCAGGGAAAGACCGTCCCCCTGAGTACCGGCGATCCCCGGACGCCCACCCACCCGGTCGGTGAGTTTGCGCTCGGCCCAGGCAACCCAGGGCACAAAAACGCCAACCAACAGGCCGACCAAAAGCAAAACCTGCAGGATCAGTCCGGAAAGTTCACTCGTCGGGTCTCCAGCGTTCACCGCCCCAAGGCTCCTTTGCGCCACAAGTAGGCGAAGCCCACCGCCAGGGGTAACACGAAGAACGCCCCCTGGACCAATCCCTCCGAACCCAGGCCTGTGAAGGACAGGGCGAAGGGTACGAGGACCAGGCCGGCTGCTTGGAAGACCAGAAACGCCACCGCCGACAGAAAGAAACCGACGCCCATCGCGGGCTCGGCGGGGCGGGGCGAATTCTCCGCCGGGTCCGGAGGCGTATCCAACCGGCTGGACGGGGAACGCCGAGCGGCCCGGCGCCCGAGCCAGGCCAAGCCAAGGCTCGCGGTCACGCTGACCAGCGCCACCATAATGAGAACACCGACGTACTCGGCCAAGCCCAGATGCTCCCTTCGGCGACCCCCTTGGACCGAAGCCCACTCGCGGGGAAAAGTCACAAACGGCATGGAGGGCAATTGCAAAAGTAGCCACGAGCCCGGAGGGCGTCAATTTTCCCTGGAGTCCTGGACCGCCAAGAGCATCCCCCCGTGATAGGCTCCTGGGCGTGGAAGTCCCCATCGCAGTCCTGGGAGCCGGGAGTTTCGGTACTTGCTTGGCCGTGCTGTGCGCCCGGCAGCACCCGGTCCGACTCTGGGCGCGGTCAGCGGCCCTGGCCGAAGCCATCGAGCGCGACCGCCGCCACCCCGGCCGCCAGAGTGGGCTGGTCATTCCGAAGCCGGTCAGCGCCACTTCCGACTTGGCCACCGCTCTGGAGGGCGCCGCCTTCGTGATTGTCGCGGTACCCAGCCACGCGGTGAGAGAGGTCATGACCCAGGCTTCCCGCTGGATGTCGCCCAACGCCATTGTGATCTGCACCGCCAAGGGGATCGAATTCGAGACCGGAATGCTGATGCACAAGGTGCTCGAAGATGTCCTAGTCCCTTCTCAGCACGCGCGAATTACGTGCCTCTCGGGGCCTTCTTTTGCCCAGGAAGTTGCCCAGCGAAAGCCCACCGTCGTCACGATCGCCGGGACCGAGGAGAAATACGCCATCGAGGCCCAGGCGATGCTCTCCTGCCCCTGGTTCCGGTGCTACTCCACCGATGATGTGGTCGGCGTGGAGGTGGGGGGGGCGCTCAAGAACGTGGTGGCCATCGCGGTGGGCATGTCCGACGGCATGGGGCTCGGCCTCAATGCCCGGGCGGCGTTGATGACCCGGGGACTGGCTGAGTTGATCCGCCTCGCCATGGAACTCGGCGGCCGCCTTGAAACCCTGGGTGGGCTGTCGGGCATGGGCGACCTGATGCTGACCTGCACCGGCGATCTTTCGCGCAATCGCCAGGTCGGGTTGGGGCTCGGCCGAGGGCGCCCATTGGAGGAAATCATCGCCGAGTTGGGCGAGGTCGCCGAGGGCGTACAGACAACCCGCGCTGCTTGTCGGCTGGCCGAAAAGGTGGGGGTGGAGTTGCCCATCGCCGAGATGGTCCGCCGAGTGCTCGCCGGAGAGGCCACTCCCGACCAGGCCGGCCGCGCGCTGATGACACGCCAACTGGGCCGGGAATACGACCCCGACCGCCCCTAGGTGCCCTGAGGGCCCTTTCGGCTCGTGCGAATCGCTTCTCGGTCCGGAAAATTTGCCTCGAATTCGATGGCGAGCTTTATTTCCGATCTCTCTTTGCGATCTTGTTCGCATTACAATTCACCGGGGTGATGCTGCCCCGAGCCGAATCTCGCGCTAGCTTTTAATAATGAAAAGCAATTTCAATAACTCGAAACCGGCGATTCGCTCCCTGGCCGATCTCCTGCCCGGAGAGACGGGCCGGGTGGCCAAAATGCCCGCGGACAATTCCGTGGGCCGCCGGCTGATGGACCTGGGGCTACTGCCCGATACGCCGATCCGCGCCCTGCGGCGCTCACCCCTGGGCGACCCCAGCGTGTATGAACTTCGGGGCTATCGCCTCTGCCTGCGCAGAGCCGACGCCGCCACGATCCAGATCACCCTGGACAAGCTTTCGCCGTGACACAACTCGCCGCCGCCCGTGACCTCTCCCCTCTTCGGCTCGGACTCATTGGAAGTCCGAACTCGGGGAAGACCACCCTCTTCAACGCGCTGACGGGCTTGCGCGCGAAGGTCGGCAACTACCCGGGCGTGACCGTGGAGCGCCGGGAAGGAAGCCTGAATCTCGCCGGGCGCCAGGCGGTGGTCATAGACTTGCCCGGAACCTACTCCCTCGACCCCATCAGCCCGGACGAAGCGGTGGTCACCCAAGTGCTGGCTGGCGAAATCGAAGACGTGGCTCCTCCGGAAGCGCTGATCGTGGTGGCCGATGCTTGCTCCCTCGAGCGCTCCCTGCTCCTGATCACCCAGGTATTGGCCAAAGAGAAACCGACCTGCCTGGTACTCACCATGATGGACGAGTTGGCGGCCCGGGGCGGCAGCCTGGACACCCAGCGCCTGGAAGCCGCGTTGGGGATCCCCGTCGTTCCCGTGGTTGGGCATCGAGGCCAAGGGATCCGGACCCTCCGGGAGCGCCTGACCGATCCCGAAGCTTGGAGCCAGCCACAGATCCTTCCTCCTGGGGACCGGGCCGCATTGTCGGGCTGGGTCGATTCGGTGATGACCGCCTGCAGCGCCCAGCGACCCGCCGCCCACGCTCTGACCGAACGCATTGACCGTGTGGTTGTTCACCCGGTCTTGGGCAGTCTGCTCTTCTTGGCCGTGATGCTGACTTTCTTTCAGTTGATCTTTGCCTGGGCGACCCCGGCCATGGATGGGATCAACGAGGCCATGGGTTGGGCGTCGGAAGCCGTCCGAAATGCCGTGCCTCCCGGGCTGCTCGCCGACTTCCTGGCCGATGGGCTGATCGCCGGAGTCGGTTCGGTGATCGTCTTCCTCCCCCAGATCGTGCTCCTCTTTGCGCTCCTCTACCTGCTGGAAGACGTGGGCTACATGGCGCGGGCGGCGTTCGTGGTGGACCGCGCCATGGCGCGGATCGGCCTCGAGGGTCGCGCCTTCGTGGCCCTGCTCTCGTCTTTTGCCTGCGCGGTGCCCGGCATCATGGCCACCCGAACCGTGCCCTCGCCCCGGGACCGTCTGGTCACGATCCTGGTCGCGCCCCTCATGACTTGCTCGGCGCGACTGCCTGTCTACGCCCTCTTGATCGCAGCCTTCGTGCCCGCCGAAAACGTCATTGGCCCCATCGGCTTGCAGGGTCTAGTCCTCTTTGGTCTCTATTTTGTCGCGCCCCTGGCCGCCATGACGGTGGCCGCGGTGCTCCGCCGCAGCCTCCTGCCCGGCGAGGGAATGCCCTTCACCCTGGAGTTGCCCTCCTATCGGATGCCGAGCCTCCGGCTCTGGCTTTCCCAGGTCGGGGGCAGCGCCTGGGCATTCGTGCGCCGGGCCGGGACCATCATCCTCGTGGCCTCGGTCGTGCTGTGGATGCTCTTGACCTTTCCACGCACCCCAGCCCCCCCGGATCTCGAACCCGAGGCCGCCGCCGCCTACGCGCTGGAGCACAGCGCCGCCGGTCGAATCGGCAAAGCGATCGAGCCCGCCATCGCGCCCCTGGGCTTTGACTGGAAAATCGGCGTGGGGCTTCTGGCCAGCCTGGCCGCACGCGAAGTTTTTGTCTCCACCCTGGCCCAGGTCTATGCCACAGAGGATCCCGACGCGTCGCTTAGGGAAGCCATCCGGGCGGATATCGACCCCACGACCGGGCGCAAGATCTTTACCCCGCCCACCGTCGCCGCCCTGCTGACATTTTTTGTCTTTGCCCTGCAGTGCACGTCGACCATCGCCACCATGGCGAGGGAAACCAACTCCTGGCGCTGGCCGGCCTTCGCCTTTGGCTACATGCTGGCCCTCGCCTACGGGTTTGCTTTCCTCGCCCGAACCGTGACCGCCGCCCTGATTTGAGCCCCGGATGCGACGCAATGGGCTTACCCCGGGCCTCCCGGACGCTACCCTGCCGCCATGCGAAAATTCAGCCTGCTCCTGGCCCCGATCGCCATGATCCTGACCGCCCTGGCGCTACCGGGCTGCGTCACGCGAGCCGTTCAGCAGGAGGTGGTGAACGAGTACGGGCTGACCATCAAGCTGCGCAGCCAGGCCAAGCCCTTTGGTGATCCGACGCCGCGAGGCTTCGAACAACCCGCGGTGATCCCCGCGCCCCGGCTCGCGCTGATCCTGGGCGGGATTGAAATCGATCGCCGGGAAAACGCCAAGGACTCTGCCAAGGAACGGCGGCCCGCCGTGCCCTCAAGGCTTCTGAAGCAGATTTCCGAGGGTCTCTCCCAGGCCCTCGCTGAGGCTTCCCCGGATCAGGAGATCGTGGTGCTCGCGCTTCGCAAGCAGGCCCAGCACGGTCTCTTCCACCGAAAATTCTTGACAAGCTTCGTCAGCTATCTCAAGCAGGGCCAGATGTACTTCTTTTTTTCCCGGGTGGAATGGCCCGTGGATAAAAATCGGGCCGGGGACCGACTGCCCGAACCCCAACCCAATGACCGGGCGATGCCCATCGACACCGTGGGCAACGACACCTACACGAAAGTGGGTGCCCAGGGCGTTCGCGTGGACTGGCGCAGCCCGACCTTTGACCTGGCGCCCAAGCAGTCGGCCGGCGAGTAACGTCCCAGGCGACCGAACCGCCATAGTATTAGGGGAGAAACCGCCCGATGATGATTATTGTTGAGATTCTGGCCGTCGCACTGGCCGCCATGCTGCTCGGCCGGGTGGCCAAGGACCCCTGGCGAAGCCGGCTCTTCAACGTCTTCAAGGTCTACCTCACGGTCCGGATGGTCTGGCTGCTCCTGCTCTGGCCCGTGTCCGACGGCACGGGGGACCGGGTTCCCGCCTGGAATCTGATCCTGGACCAACTCAACTCCATCGACGCCACGG
>DUCT01000080.1:25778-29576 GCA_012959665.1 Myxococcales bacterium
CCGCTGGCAGTTGGTGCTGCTGGGTCAGAAAATCGAATTGCCTTTTCGACATATCCTGGGCGCCTTCCTAATCGGTCGCGCGATCGGGTTCTTTCTTCCCAGTACCGCGGGCCTGGACGGCTACAAACTCTACGACGCCGCGCGTCTGAGCGGGCGCACCGTCGAAGTCACGGCGGGTACGGTTCTGGAGAAAGTTCTGGGAGTCACCGGAATTTTCCTCACCTACCTGATCGCACTGCCCTTCGGCATGTCGATCTTCGGCGAGAACGCATCGCTGATCGCCTCGATTACCGTTCCCGTGGCCCTCGGCGTGATCTCCATTCTCCTGACCATCCTCTGGTTCCCGGGCCTCGTGCAGTGGATCATCGAGAACGTTCCTCTGCCCGCCAAACAACGCATCCAGGGCATCGTCACGCGAATCTCCCAGGCCACCGCGGCGTACCGCGATAAAAAAGGCCTGGTCCTCATGATGCTTCTCATGAGCTTCTTCGTTCACTTCTTTACCGCCGCCATGTACTTCTTCATGGCCATCGCGGTGGGGGCGAGCGCGGATCTGGCTTTCTGGCCCGTGGTCTTCGGCTCATCGATCCAGATCTTCGCCACGGTGATCGGACCCACCGTCGGTGGTATCGGGATCCGCGAAGCGGCCCAGGTGCTTACCCTGGGAAGCCTGCTCGGCCTGAGCGTCGCCGCGGTCTCCGCCACCCTGGGCTTCTGGGTCGGCGAAGTGCCCACCCTCTTTGGCTTCGTGTACTGGCTGATCCGGGACAAGGATTACCGGCCGGCCTATTGCCGGGTCGACGGCGTGCAGGTCGATTACGAAGAGTCCGCCCGGCGAGCCACCGAACTCGAAACCGAAGAGGACGTTGCTCTGCGCGTGTCCAAGACCGCAAGCGGGAGCGAACCCCTTCCCCAACCCCAGCGCTTCCTGACCGCCACGGGCATCGGACTCGGAACGGGAATCTTGGCGGGCATCGTAATCGGCGTGGCCGAGGCATGGGTGATTGCCCTGGGCGGCTTCGGCGATGAGGCCCAGGTGCTCTGGTACGGACCCCTTGCCTACGCGGTCATCCTCGGCGGACTCGCAGCGGTGGGAGGCGCCGTCCTCAGCGTGCTCCCCATGCAGAAAGAAGAGGTGCGCGCCTGGGTGCCCGCGCTTGGCCTCACGGCCACCTTGATTCCCTTCGGCCTGGCCATCTTGATTTTCCGGCTGCGTCGGGATGTCTACCTCGAGCAAATGCCGCCGCTCTCGGTTCTCCTGGGCGTGCTCGCCGGCGCCGGAATCCTGGCGCTGATTTTCCTAACCCTGGGCCGCAAATTTTTTGGCTCCCGGGCGGGGATCATCGCACGCCCCGGACCCGCCCTGGGCATCCTCGCCGCGGTGATGGCCGTGGGCGCCCTGGCCGCCTCCACTATTAGCCCGCCCGATTTGCCCCGAGGCAGTGGCCAGATCCCCAGCGCCCTCGCCCAGCGCCCCAATGTCATCCTGGTCATGGTGGACACCCTGCGCGCCGATCACCTCTCTTGCTACGGCGGCACCGTGGCCACGCCGAATCTCTGCCAACTGGCCCGGGACGGCGGCACCGTTTACCAGGGTTTCTCACACGCTTCGTGGACCAAGCCCGCCACCGCCAGCCTGCTCACTTCGCTCCTGCCCTCGACCCACCGGGCCATGTCGAAACCTTCGACACTCTCACCCGACGTGGAGATGATCGCCGAGGTCATGCAGGGCGCGGGCTACACCACTGGAGGCGTGGTCTCCAACATCAACCTGGCGGACAGCTTCGGCTTCAACCAAGGCTATGACGAATACTACTTTCTGGGCCCCGCCTACCTGGCAGGCGCTGAGGAATCCTCGTCCAAGCTGATCCTCTACAACATCGTGCGCGCGATCTGGTTCAATGTGTCCGGCGGCGGAATTCGGCCCTCGGACTTCTATCAGGATTCAAACACGGTCAACGACGTGGTCTTTGAATGGCTCGACCGCAATAGCCGAGAGCGCTTCTTTCTCTTTGTCCACTACATGGATCCCCACGACCCCTACTTCCGTCATCCCTATGACGGACACGGGATTGCCCGGGTCTCCAACCAACATCCCGACGCCGACTTGGCCGCGGAAATGCACGCGCTTTACAACGGCGAGATCGAATTTCTCGATGCGAATTTCGGACGCTTGCTCGATCGCCTGCGTGGGGATGGCGTCTATGACCAGACGGTGATCGCCCTAGTCGCAGATCACGGCGAGGAGTTTTTCGAACACGGCGGCTGGTGGCACGGCCTGACCCTCTACGAAGAGCAGATCCACGTGCCGCTGATCATCAAGTGGGCCAAGGGAACCGAGGTTCCCGGCGCAGAAGCGACGACGGCTCCCGCCCGGCTGATCGATGTGGCCCCCACCCTGGCCGCCGCCGCCGGCGCCCAGATCCCGGATGCCATGCAGGGCATCGACCTGCGCACTTCCGTCAATTCACGCAACGCCAAGCAGCGTGAGGTCTACTCCGAAGAAGACCACGAGGGCAACGTGCTCTGGGCCCTGCGTACGGGCAACCGCAAACTCATCGGGGCCAACGAGGGCAACCCGCGCGGCCTGCCTACCCAGGAGTTCTTTGCCATCGATGTCGACCCCCATGAGGAGCAACCCCTCGAACTGAGCGCCCACGCCGGGGAAACCGGAAACCTGGAGCAACACGCGGAACTCCACCGCCGAGGGGCCGAGGGCGAAGCCGTTGCCGAGGGGGAGGAAGCCGAGATGAGCTACGAGGAGTGCGAACAACTCCGCATGCTCGGCTACGTGGACGACTGCGAGGGGCTCCGATAGGCGGGGTTCCGATAGGCGGGGTTCCGATAGGCGGGGTTCCGATAGGCGGGGCTTACCCGCCCACCTGGATTCCCCCCTACTCCTTCAGCCCATCGTCTGGATCCAGGTCGAGAGCCAGTGAATTAATGCAATAACGTAGACCCGTGGGCTGAGGCCCATCGGGAAAAACATGACCCAAGTGCGCATCGCAGTGGCTGCACACGACTTCGGTTCGGACCACCCCATGGCTTGCATCGGATTTGTCCGTCACCGCCGCATCATCCACGGGTTCGTAGTAGCTCGGCCACCCGGTGCCGGAATCAAATTTCGTCGTTGAGCTGAAGAGCGAGTTGCCGCAACAGACACAGCGATAAACGCCCGAGGTTTTTGTGTCGCAATACTCGCCGCTGAAGGCTCGCTCGGTCCCGGAATTGCGTGTCACCTCGTATTGATCCCGGTTGAGCTTGGCGCGCCAATCCGCATCGGCAAGGGCCTTGGGGTCCGAAGGCTCCTCTACAGACTTCTCGAGTTTTTCGTCGGCCATGGCAATGAGTCTCCTCTCGATTTCGAATTTCATTGGGCTGTCTCTTGCTTGGCTATCCCTTGCTTCGCTGTCTCTTATTTCGCTAGCCCGCCGATGCAGCGTGCAGCCCCGCCCGGACCGCTCCCGAGTCGTAGCAGAGGAAAACGACCCGGGGACTGTCGCCCTCACCCCGAAACTGCATTCGCAAGTCGCGGACCTCCCCCTCTCCGGTGGTCGCGCCCGCCCCCTCCTCCGAGGGCCATGCCCGAGTAAGCGGATTGCCCGCAATCCGCCACCAGGGTTCCTCTTCATCCAGGGGAGCCAGGCGAACCGAGCCCACTTCGTCCAGACTCTCGATCTGTCGAATCAAAAGGCAGGCATTGCGGGGATCCGCCGCCACCAGAATTCGGCCCACATCGAAGGTCAACAGATAGCCCGGACCGCGAAGGGGATCGTGATCCCCCCCCGATGCCACCAA
>DUCT01000081.1:0-322 GCA_012959665.1 Myxococcales bacterium
CTTGGCACCACGGATTCGATGCCGCCCAGGCGCAGGGCCTCCTGGGCGTCGATGGCTTCGCCGGTGTACAGCATGCGCCGGGTTTTCTGCATCCCGAACAGGCGCATCAGATGGGTGGCGGCGCCCAGGGCGCCGCGGTCGATTTCCGGGAGGGAGAAACTGGCGTCTTCGGCGGCGATCACGATGTCCGAAGCGCCGGAAATTCCGATGCCTCCGCCCAGGCAATAGCCGTGGACCGCGGAGATCACCGGCACAGGGCAATCGTAGATCGCCGCGAAGGTGTCGTAGCAGCCCCGGTTCACGTCGACGATCTTCGTGCCAT
>DUCT01000081.1:382-1049 GCA_012959665.1 Myxococcales bacterium
GCGGATGACCATGCAGCGGACATCGTCACGCGCGCCCAGACTCGTCACGGCAGCGGCGAACTCGAACCAACCCGCGCTGTCCAGTGCGTTCACCGGCGGGCTATTGATGACGACTTCGGCGATGCCTTCGTTGACCGCGGTATCAATTGCCATTTGGGGGTGTCCTCGTTGGGCCGGGTTTAGGGGATCAGTCCGGATGATTTTGCGCCAGGCGCTCCAGGGTTTCCTCGGCCTCGGCGACCATGCGATTGATCAATTCCGCGCACGGGGGTCGGTCGGTGAGAATACCCGCCACAGTGCCGCTGGGCAGGTAGCCGCGCACGGGGTCGCCATCCTGCATGGCGGTCCGCGCCAGCATGGGGGCGTTGACGGCCATCAGGGTCTGGGCCCGGGTGAGCCGTTCGTTGCGCTGCATGGAAAGGGCCGAGCGAAGAAGGTCAGCCAGGGAGGCCCCGGTCATCTTCCGATAGGCGAGCCCGTTGCGTAGGGCAAAGAGCAGCCGGGTGAAGACGCTGCTGGATTCCAGCCGCTGAACCAGTTCGTTGGTCACCACGCGCTGGGGCATGCCATCGACCTGGGAGGTCACGCGCACGCTGTCCACGGTGGCGTTCAAATAGCGCGCTTGTGTGGCATCGGGCACGGGGCTTTCGGCGCTCATCAGGAAGCG
>DUCT01000081.1:1212-29481 GCA_012959665.1 Myxococcales bacterium
CCCCGCCTTCGCCGCCCTGAACCACGATGATGTCCGCGCCCAGGGCCTCGGCCTTGACCGCGTGCTTCACCGCGCCGCAGGTGGGAACGCAGACAACCCCCGCGTCTTTGAGCTTTTGGATCAGGTCTGCGCTGGGCGCGCGGTTGTAGCCCGCGGCTTTTACCCCTTGGCGAATGATGGCGTCGCTGATGACGTCGGCTCCGGGTGCGTCCATCAGGAAGTTCACCCCGAAGCTGCGCGGGGTCAGGGCTTTGATCTTCTCGATCTCTGCTTCCACTTCGTCCGGGGGGATGGTGGCCGCGGCCAGGAAACCGATGGCTCCGGCATTGCTCACTGCGGCCACGAGTTCGGGCTTGGCCACCCAGCCCATTCCGGTCTGGATGATCGGGTACTGGATGTCCAGGAGTTCGCAGATTTTGGTTTGGAGCGCGGGG
Organism: Myxococcales bacterium; assembly: GCA_012959665.1. Classification (GTDB taxonomy): domain Bacteria; phylum Myxococcota_A; class UBA9160; order UBA9160; family UBA4427; genus JAZXM01. Next base: position 1,647 of record DUCT01000081.1, read on the forward strand.
GGCAATGTGGAAACTCCGTGGTGACTTGTCTGTTTTCGGAGCGGGGCCGGAGCGGGTCGGAGCGGGATGGGCACGGGATGGAAGCGGGCGCCTAGTCCCGGACTTCCTTGTTGATCAGGCCTTCGGGGTCGAGCACATCGCGAATGATGTGGAGTTCTTCATCGCTGGGCGCCCGGGTCTCGGGGATTTCCCCTTCGATGACCAGTTCGAAGCCGGTGTTCTCCACCACGTGTTCCACGCTGATACCCGGATGTACCGAGACTAGACGCATGGCGTGGTCGGGGGAATTGAAATCGAACACCCCCAGGTTGGATACGACACAGCGAATGTCGTGGAAGCGCGAAGTGTGCTCGCCCAGGGCAGCGGCGCGGTCGTAGCCCACGCCGGAAACCACATCGACTTTTTCCACGAAAACCTTTGGGCTGTGATTGGGGACAAAATAACTGGTGGCGTGATAGAGGGTATTGCCAGGAGCCCCTCGCATCCCCAGGAGTTGGGCCTTGGGTTTCTCATGCGGGCCAATGCAGGCAAAGTTCTGGTTGCCGAATTTGTCGATCTGACTGGCCATCATCATCACATGGCGCTTGGTGGTCCAAACGACATTGTCGAAGAAGAGCCGGAAGGGCATCCAGGCGCTCTTGATGGGTTCTTCCTTCACCGGGCCGCTCACTGGGGGAACCGTTTCGATGCCCGTCGCGATGCCGTCGGTCATGAAGAGATCCGGGGCGAAGGTCAGCTTGGCCAGCCGCCCGCCCACGGTCGGGGTCGTTCCAAAGGCGCTCATCAGGATTTCGCCGTCATTCCGGAAGGCTTCCGCGATGGCGACGGCACAGATTTCGGCACGGGTCACTTCACTCATCGATTTTTCACCGCCGCCTGGTAGTCGGCTTCGCTTTCTACGTCGAGATAACGCTGCTTGAAGGCCTGCCACGCTTCGGGATCCTTGGCGGTGGCCGCGTATTCGCGCTGGAAGGTTTCATCGCGCCCATAATCCGGGGTGCACTCGGTGAAGTGCGCACCGCCCGGGGCTTCGATCACCCCGTCCACCATCAGGCGATTGATCGACACCGTGTGGATCGAGCCTTCCTTTTGGAAATCCTCGCTGGCCACGATCTTCTCACAACTCATGAAGCGGCGCTTTGCCGCATGGCAGAAGAGATCGTCGAAGTAGGGGTCGGGGCCGAGGAACTGGCCGTTGCCGAGCTTGTCGGCCCGGTTCATGTGGATCAGGGCCACATCGAGTTCCAGGGCCGGCATGGCGATGAGTTCCTCGCCGTCCTCGTAGGGCGATGTCACCCGGCGAAGTTCCGGATTGACGGTGACTACGTCCGAGCCCAAGCCTGCCCGAACCGGTAGGAAGGGCAGGCGGTGAGCGGCCGCACGCAGTCCCCATTGGAGCATGCCCTCGTCGAATTCGGCGGCCCGGAAGCTGCCGGCCTGACGGGCTTGGCGGAAATGGGGTTCCAGGGGGATGGAGTCCAGGGAGACGAAGCCGTAAATCAGCTTTTTGACCTTGCCGTATTTGCAGAGCAGCCCCGCGTCGGGGCCCCCGTACGTGACGACGGTGAGGTCCTTGAGGTCCGAGCGCAGGATCTCGCGCACCAGGCTCATGGGTTTGCGGCGCGACCCCCAGCCGCCGATGCCGAGGGTCATGCCACTTTTCAATTCGGCGACGACCTCGCGTTCGGTGGTGCGTTTGTCCACAGGGTCTCCTTGTTGCCGGACCGGGCCGGGCCGGATGGGATCGGATTGATGGATGGATGAGTAGGGGTGGGCGGGTGGGGATGAGTAGGGATGGGCGGGTAGGGATGAGTAGCGGTGAGGAGTCGCGAGTCGTAGCGGCGGTCTGCCCGGTCCAGCCACCGGTGCCTTGTCGGCACAGACCGCAGCCCGATGGCCCGATTCGGGTCGGGAATCCAGGGAGCCGGGGTCGGCCTGGGGGTTGGAACGCTCGAAATTGAGGTCTCGGGGCGGTTCAGTCCGGGGGGAGGCCTCCGGGCTGGGTATAAAGTAACGATACGTATCGTTTCTGTAAACGGGTCAGGCGGCGGATCAAGCCCGTCACCCGGTTTCGGTGGGTTCGGTCCCTGGCGGCGGATCCGGAGGCCGAGGGCAATCGGGCCGGAGTCCGGCGGCCAGGGCTTGGGCCCGGAGCGCCTGGGCCCGGGGCAAGCGTTCCTCGAGCGCGCGAATCCGGCTGGCGTGGGCCGGATGGCTCGACATCCACTCCGGGGGTTGGCCCTGGGAGGCTGCGGCCATGTTGTGCCAAAGGACGACCGCGGCTTCGGGGTTGAAGCCCGCCTGAGCCATGAGGTCCAGGCCCATCAGGTCGGCCTCATTTTCGTGGCTGCGGCTAAAGGGCAACAGCAAACCGAACTGGGCGCCCAAGCCCAGAGCAGCCAGGGTGGCCCGGCCGGCGGGAGTGGTCGAGTCCGTGGCGACGGACGCAGCCAGCAAGCCGGCCTGGGCGGCCACAATCTGGGACATGCGCTCGTTGCCATGGCTGGCCAGGACATGGCTGACCTCGTGGCCCAGGATGGCGGCCAGTTGATCGGGGGTGGTGGCGATCGCGAGAATCCCGCTGTGCACCCCGATGCGCCGGCCGGGCACCGCGAATGCGTTGGCGCTGGGATCGTCAAAAATTACGACTTCCCAACCCGATTTCCAGTTCGGCGGCAGCTCGGCGATGAGCGCCGAGGCCACGCAGCTCACATACGCATTGCGCGGACCGTTGGCAGAGATCGTCTTCTCCCGCTTGATCTGCTCGAAGGACTGGCTCCCCATCTGGGCGAGCTGCGCGTCGGGAAAGAGTTTGAGCTGACTTCGGCCCAGGGGTGAGGTCGCGCAGGCCGCCAAGCCTAGGGCCAGGGCCAGGCCTAGGCCCAGGACCGGGCCCGGGATCAGGAAAAGGACCAAGCGCCCCGGGTGAGCCCGGGGGCGGCGCCCTTGGCTGCGGCGCCCTTGGCTTAGGAAACCTTGGCTTAGGAAACCTTGGCTTCGGAAAGCGCGGCGTCCGAAAGCGCGGCGTCGAAAGTCGGCGAGCACGGCGAGTGGGCGATTGCGCATCCCCAGAGGTCAGCGAAGCCGGATAGAACTGTCAAGCGGGCCGGTTCAAGTCTCCCGGAGACCCAGATGGATGGCGTGGCGCAGGCCGCCCTTGCCCGGCCGGTGGGTTTGGGTTTTCAGCCCAGCCGCCCGCATGCGGTCCTCGAAATCGCGATCCGGCGCCTCGGCCCAGACGGCCAAGACTCCGCCCACGGCCAGGGCGGCTCTGGAGTGAGCCAGGGCCCGGCGGCCGTAGAAGGGATCGTTTTGGGCGTGGCTGCCCGAGTGGGGCCCCTCGTAGAGATCGAGGAGGATTCCGTCGTAGGCTCCGGGCGCTTGGGCGGCTTGCTTGATCGCGGCGGCGACGTCCCCGAGGCGAAGCCGCACCCGGGTGTCCGCCAGGGCGTCGGCATTGATTTCGGCCAGGGGTCCTCGGCACCAGTGGGCCACGTGGGGGTTGAGCTCGACCACCTCGACTCGTGCGCCGGCGGGCAGCCGGTCCAGGGCCGCGCGCAGAGTGCACCCCATGCCGAGCCCGCCCAGAAGGACTCGGGGTTCGGGGAGATGGGCCAGGGCCGTGCAGGCCAGGTCCGCCAGGGCGAGTTCCGAGCGGTTGGCGTGGCTGTTCATCAGGACCCGGCCCGCCACGGTGATCAGAAAATCGTTTTCCCCCCGGCGCCGCAATTCAAGGGGCCCCGCCTGGGTTTCGATGCGCTCCAGGGTTTCCCAAGCAGTGGCCACGGCTGACATTTCCTCGGGTGCGGGTGCGCGGGTGCGCGGACGGGTTGACGGGTTTTGGGTGAGCGCTTTCCCGTGCGAGCGAGGCCAAGCCCCTCGCCAGGGGGTCGATTCGTGGGTCGTTTAGGTGATGTGCTCGCGAACCACGGCGAGGAGACCTTCGCCATAGCGCTCGGCCTTGCTCGGCCCGATCCCGTTGGCGAGTTGAAGGGTTTCAAAATCGGTGGGCCCGAGTCGGGCCACGTCGCGCAGGGCGCGGTCGCTGGCCACCACGTAGGGGGGGACGCCGTCGCGTCGCGCAATTTCCATGCGGTGGGCCCGAAGGGCTTCGAAGAGGGCGGTCTCGGGGAGGGTCAAATCCACGTGGGGGGCGGCGGCGGGCCGGGCGCGAGACGGCGAGCGCCGGGCCGGCTCTTTCAGCGGGGGGAGCAGCAGGCGTACCGGGCGCTCGGCCTTCATGGCCGCGATCCCGTCCTCGGTCAGGGCGACCACGGGTCTGTCCCCTCCGAAAAAATCGACCCACCCGGCGGTCACGCAGCGTCGCAGCAGCCGGGTCAACCAGTCTTCGGAGAATTCCGCTAACACGCCGAAAGTGGTGGTTTGGTTCAGCCCCTGGCGTATCAGCCGATCGTCCGAGGTCCCGCGCAGCAGGGCGACCGCCGCGCTGAGTCCGTAGTGGCCATGGATCCGGGCAACCCCCGAGAGGGCCTTGCGGACAATCAGGGTGACGCCCTCTTCGTCGAAGTCCTGGCTTGCGTCTCCCCCGGCGGCCAGGTGCCGACAGACATCGCAGCGCCCGCAGCCGGCGAGGGTTTCGGCCTCGTCGCCGAAATAGCGCAGGACGGCATCGTGGCGACAACTTCCTCCCTCGGCAAAGCGCATCAGCTCCAGGAAGAGTCCCCATTTGTGTTGGACGGCTTCGGGGCTGGGGGTGGGGCCCGCATTGTCACTCTCGATCAAGTGGCGTCGCCGGGGCATATCGCCGGGGGAGAGAATCATCAGCCCCACGGCATCCTCGCCATCTCGCCCCGCGCGCCCCACCTCCTGGTAGTAGGCTTCGAGGGAGCCCGGGGGCGCCAAATGGATGACCGCGCGTACGTCGGCCCGGTCGATCCCCATCCCAAAGGCGTTGGTGGCCACCACGACCTCGAGTTCGCCGCCACTGAAGGCCTGGTGCGCTCTCTCTCGGGCTTGGGGTTCGAGGCCGGCATGGTAGACCCCCGCCCGCCAGCCCCGGGCTTCCAGGCGCTGGGCTTCCTTCTCGGCGGCACGCCGGGTGGGCGAGTAGATGATTGACGCGCCGCGACCCGACCCCGGGGATTCGAGGGTTTCGGCGAGGACATCGTCCACCCAGCCGCTGCGCTGGGCTTGGCTGCTGACCTCCTTGACACGCAGGGCCAGGTTGGGCCGAGCGAAGCCGTGGATTAGTTGCCGGGTCTCCGGAGGCAGTCCGAGGCGCTCGATGATCTCGTCGCGCACCACCGGCGTGGCGGTGGCGGTGCAGGCCAGCACCCGGGCCTTGGGAAAGTGCGCCAGCACCCGCCCGATCTGCAGGTACTCCGGGCGAAAATCGTGGCCCCATTCGCTGATGCAATGGGCTTCGTCGATGGCCACCAGGGGGCAATCGAGTTTGGCGAGGAGCGGGGCAAAATCCGGCACCGAAAAACGCTCGGGAGCGACATAGACAAGCTTGTAGCGTCCGGCGGCCAGGCCCTTCAAGCGCTCGCGCATCTCCCCGGGCGAAAGTGTCGAGGCAAGAAAGGTGGCGGGGATTCCGAGCGCGTCCAGGGCCGAGACCTGGTCGTGCATCAGCGAAACCAGTGGCGAGATCACCAGGCTGGTGCCCTCGAGGAGTAGGGCGGGCACCTGGTAGCTCAGGCTCTTGCCGCCTCCCGTGGGCGCCACCAACAGAACCTGGCCCTCATCGAGCAAGCGCTCGATGGATTCGCGTTGGCCGGGTCGATAGGCGCTGAGGCCAAAGCGACTCAGCGCCGCGTCCAGGCTCACGGCCAGGGCATCCGGGCTCAGGGCATCCGGGCTTAGGGTATCGGAGTTCAGGGCATCGGGATTGAGCAAGTCGGGGTTCGGGGGGTCCGAGCCCGGGGCCGCATGCACGAGCCCCCGGCTCTCGGGCGCGGGGCCCGGGGAGACGGCTGTCGCGCCCGAAAAGGCAGGCGTGTGGGGTGGCTTGGGCCGAGGCGATTCCATGAGGCGTTCCATTGGGGAGGGCTGCACACCCGTAGCAGAAGCCGCGCCGAAGCGGGATTGAAAACTCTGGGCCACACTGGCCCTTTGTTTTGATTGCTCGGGTGATGGGCTGCTTCACCCGGGGATGCCCAGCAGGGAGGGAGCCGTTGCCATGGTCGAAGTCGTCATCGAGTATTCCGGGGAGTTGCATACCCGCGCGGTGCACGGGCCTTCCCGGGCAGAGATCGAAACCGATGCCCCCACGGACAACCACGGCAAGGGCGAACGCTTTTCGCCCACGGATCTGGTGGCGGCTGCCCTGGGCAGTTGCATGCTCACCGTGATGGGGATCCTAGCCGAGCGTCATGGGTGGCCGCTGAGCGGCGCCACGGCTCGGGTTCGAAAGCGCATGAGCGAGGATCCCGTGCGCCGAATTGGCGGGCTGGAAGTCGAGTTGCGCTTTCCGGCCGGGCTATCCGAAGCCGCGCGCAAACCCCTGCTTCGCGCCGCCCACGGGTGCCCGGTCAAACAAAGCCTGCACCCGGATGTCGGTGTCGAGGTGAACGCGATCTGGGCGAGTTGAGCCGAGGGCTCTTGGGGACGGCCGGGGCCGGGCGCCGAATCGGTTAGGCATCGGGCTTGGGAAAAACGGCCTGGCTGCCGCGAACGTCCACGGATTCGAAGACGCCCTCAACCGTGTACGGGTCGCTCTGGGCGACGGCGCGGGCGGCGGAAAAGTCCTCGGCCTCAAAAATAATCACGCTACCGCAGGGGTCGCCCGCCTCGTCGCGCAAAGGTCCCGCGAAGGTGATGCGGCCGGCGGCGTCGAGGGTTTCGATGTGCGCAATGTGCCGGGTGCGCACGGTCTTGCGCAGTTCGGGGCCCCGGGGCCCGTCGTGCCCTATATACACGTAGAGACTCATGACGAGCTCGGATTCTCTGGGTGAATTTTACTCGACGGCTCGGACCGGCTGTCCGGCCCCCGAGAAAAATCTGGCACCCTCCGCGCGATGGCCGAGGGTGCCAGTGTTTGCGTGGATCGTTTTTTGGGGTGACCTAGGAGTCTCGCCCGTAAGCGGTCTCGGAGTGCTGCGAGAGGTCAAGCCCCTGATGCTCGTCCTCGGAGGATACGCGGAGGTCGCCCATGACAGCTTTCAACACCTTTAGGATGATGTAGGAGAGCACCACGGCGTAGACCGCGGTGAAGCCGACGCTAACGACTTGCTTCCAGACCTGGGACGCCCAGCTGACGCCTTCGGTCTGTCCCCAGGAAGCGATGAAGAGCCCGGTGGCAATGGCCCCCCAGGCGCCCCCGATGCCGTGAACGCCGAAAACGTCCAGGGAATCGTCGTAGCCCATCTTCGGCTTGATGATGGTGAGGGCCGTGTAACAGAAGAGCGCGGCCCCGATGCCGATGCAGATCGCTCCGCCCGGACCTACGAACGCGCAGGCCGGAGTAATGGCGACCAGCCCCGCGACCGCGCCGGTGGCGGCACCCAACTGGGTCGGCTTGCCCCGGTGTACCCATTCGATCACGGCCCAGGAAATGACGGCCGCAGCGGCTGCGGTCTGTGTCGTGAGAAATGCCAGGCCCGCGGTGCCGTCGGCAGCGAGTTGGCTGCCGGCGTTGAAGCCGAACCACCCGACCCACAGCAGCGAAGCGCCGATCATCGTATACGGGAGGCTGTTCGGCGGCATGGGCTCCTTGCCATGGCCCAGGCGCGGACCCAGCACGATGCACGCGACAAGAGCCGAGAAGCCGCTGGACATATGGACCACGAGGCCGCCGGCAAAGTCTTTGGCTTCGAGTTGGCTTCCGATCCAGCCGCCGCCCCAAACCATGTGAGCCAGGGGAATGTAAACGACAAAGAGCCAGACGCTGATGAAGATCAGGTAGGCACTGAATCGCATGCGCTCGGCGAAGGCGCCGAGCATCAGGGCCGGAGTAATGATGGCGAACATGCCCTGGAACATGACGAAGACGTAGGTCGGAATCGTTCCGGAAACCGAGTCCGGGGTCACCCCGTTGAGCATCACCATGCTCAAATCACCAATGAACTGGTTGCCCTCGCCAAAGGCCAGGCTGTAACCCGCCACGACCCAGAGCACGCCGACTAGGCCCGCGGCCATCATGCATTGCATCAGGACCGAAAGGATGTTCTTGACCCGAACCAAGCCTCCGTAAAAAAGAGCGAGACCGGGTAGGGTCATTAGGAGAACCAGCGCGGAGCACGTCATGATCCACGCGGTATCGGCTCCGTTGATGGTGTCCTCAGCGAGAGCGACTCCAGGGATCAGCCAAGCCAAGATGGTCAGGGCAGTGAAGCTCGGTGCGGCGCGCAACGATCGGGGAATTCCGCTAGCCATCAATCGCATCCTCCTGGGGCGTTATCGGGGATCGTCGGGATCGGGCTTATAATACACGGATGAAGCCAGATTCATAGGCACAGGGCCGATTCCCAGGGCTCCGAAGGGCAGGGTGTGGAAGCGTGTCCCATCCCCCTCGATTGCCCGATTCCTCCGAGCTCGGATGTCAGAAGATCGTGTAGCCCCCGTCGACCCGGAGGCTGTCCCCGGTGTGGTAGCGCGAGGCGTCCGAGGCGAGGTAGACCGCGATTCCCTCAAGGTCCTCTGGGCCACCCCAGCGTCGGGCTGGGATGCGCTTGACGACGGTCTCCCGGAAACGCTCATTTTCCACTGCCGCTGCAGTGGCGTCTGTGACGATCCAGCCGGGCTGGAGGGAATTGACCTGGACATCATGGCGCGCCAGCCGAGTCGCATACGCGCGGACGAGGGATTCGACCCCGCCCTTGCTGGCCGCGTAATGCGGCTGCATCGGCGTGCCGAAGATCGCCGAAATCGAGGAAATCGCGACCAGTTTCCCGCCCCCGTCCCGTTGGGTCATATGCGCCCCCCAGGCCTGAAAACACAGGAACACGCCGTCAAGATTCGTCGCGAGAATGCGATGGAAGTCGGACAGTTCGAGCTTCAGGGGGTCGGCCGCCTCGCCAAATCCCGCATTGGCGAAACCCGCGTCGATTCGGCCGAAGCGGTCGAGGGTTTGTTCGGTGGCGGCTGCCACGGCCTCCGGGGAGGAAACATCACATTCGACGGTTTGGATCTCGCCTCCGAGACCCGACAGGGATGCTGCGGCGGTGGCGCTCGACTCCGGGTTCCGGGCCCAGATCGAGACGTGGGCTCCCGCCTTGGCGAGGCCCCGGGCCAAGCCGAGCCCGATACCGCGGTTGCCCCCGGTCACGACGGCGGTCTTGCCCGAGAGGTCGAAGGGATTGGGGCGGGGTTCGCTCATCGTTTTGGACTCCATGTTTAGAGAATCAAAGGTGGGGGCGGGTTATTCGGCGCTGCGCTCGCGGTTGAGCGGAAAGACTGCGGCCCCCGGATCTTCGCCCAGTCGGACATCCGGTGCGCCGAGTCGTGCGTCATCGGCGGTGTGATCGTCGGGCTGTTGCTGGGATTCGCGCTCGGCCCGGACTCGGGCGTCGTAGTGGGCGAGCTCGCGTTCCCGGGTGGCGTCGTCCCAGCCGAGAACTTCGGCCATCTGTTGGGCCACGGGCCGGGCAGCGGCTATTCCGCGGTCGAAGGTTTCGATGGAGATCCGGGTCCGGCGGGTGAGAACGTCTTCCAAGTGGAGAGCGCCTTCGTGGGATGCGGCATAGTGGGCCTCCACGACGAGGTAGCTCGGCGCCCCCTCGATGGGTTCGGCCAGTTCCGGTCGCCGGCGCATCATCGCGATCAGTTCCTCGATGCGCACCCCATAGCGGCCGAGCAAGTGTTCGACCTGGCTGATGTGAAGCCCGATGTCTTCGGCGATGACTTGCCGCCGGTTCCAGATGGCCAGGTAGCCCGGTGCGCCCACCAGAGGCGTCCGATCGGTGCAACTGTCGGGAACGCGCTTGTCCAGGCCCCGGGCGGCCAGATCGACGGCATCCCGAGCCATCACCCGGTACGTGGTGTACTTGCCGCCGGCCACGGTGATGAGCCCGGAGACCGACTGGGAAACCGCGTGTTTTCGCGAGAGTTCGCTGGTGTCCTCGGTTTCTCCGCGAAGCAGGGGCCGAAGCCCGGCATAGACGCCCTCTATGTCTTCCCGAGTGAGCTTTTGTTGGATCACTTTGTTGATTTCGCCCAGCAGGTAGTCCACATCCCGCCGGCTGGCCGCCGGGTGGGCCAGATCGAGGTTCCAATCCGAGTCGGTGGTGCCGACGATCCAGTGGTGCTTCCAGGGGATGACGAAGAGCACGCTCTGCGCAGTGCGCAAAATCAGGCCGGTGTCTCCATGAATCCGGTCTCGGGGGATCACCAGGTGGATGCCCTTGGACGCGCGCACCTGGATTCGGCCGCGACCGGCCATCTGCTGGATCTTGTCGGCCCAAACCCCGGTGGCGTTGATGACTTGGTGCCCGCGCACCTGGATCTTGCGACCGCTTTCGAGGCAGCGCAGGTGAACCCCGGTGACGCGTTGGCCCGCCAGGGCCAGGCGTTCGACCCGGGCGCTGCTGGCGACCGCGGCACCGTGCAGGGCAGCCGTCCGCACCAGGGCGAGGGTGTGCCGGGCATCGTCCACCCGGGCGTCGTAGTACTGGATGGCGCCTTTGATCTTCGAGCCGGCCAGGCTCGGAAATGCGCGGAGGGCCTGCCGGCGGCCCAGGTGCCGGTGCCAGGGCAGGTCCCGCCTCAGGCCCGAGAGCAGGTCGTAGAGCAGTACCCCGGCGCCGATGTAGGCGCGCTCCCAGATCCGGTGGAAGAGGGGATAGAGGAACGGAACCGGGACCACCAGATGCGGACAGAGTCGGCGAAGCATTAGCGACTGCTCGCGCTTGGCCTCGAGAACCAAGCCGATGTCGAGTTGCTCCAGGTAGCGCAGGCCGCCGTGGATCAGCTTGCTCGAACGGCTCGAGGTGCCCGCCGCCCAATCTCGCTGTTCGATGAGAGCCACCGAGAGTCCCCGGGCGGCGGCATCCAGAGCGGCTCCGGCTCCGGTCACGCCCCCGCCGATGATCACGAGGTCGAAATGATCGGTTTCCATGCGGTCCAGGGCCAGTTGCCGTGCCTGGGGGCCGAGTTGGGCTCGATCGCGATCATGGGGGGTTGGGTTGGGGGTTGGGTTGGGGGTTGGGTTGTCCACGGGATTCCTTCGCAGGAGGGCCAGTTCTCTCTGGCGCATTCGTTCCGAAACCGAAATCGCCCGGGCGTATTGGCCGGGAGAGAGGGGCCCGACAGTAGCGAGGGTGGAGGTTTTTCGCGGGACTTCCGGTCAACACGGCCGGTTCTTTCAGCCAGGCCCGGGGCGGGGGCGAGGAGAGCCGGGCAGGGGAGGGTAGACTCTGCGCCCGGCCGGCGGCGCGGGGTTTCGAGGGCAATCGGATCAGCGGGGGAGGGGTGGGGGTGAGTCGAGGGACCGCATGCTGGCGGGTTTTGAATCTTTCCTTGGGCCTGGACGAGCCCGAGTCGGTGCTCCTGGGCCGGGCGTCCCAGCGCGCGGGTATCGATCCCGAAGCCATCCGCAGCTTGGGGATCGGGCACAAGGCCTTGGATGCCCGGCGCCAGCGCGGGGGTTCGAGGCTGCGTTTCGTGGTCCACGTGGACCTGCAACTCGACGCGGATTTCGAGGCGCGTGGGGGGCGGGGCTTTCATCAAGCCGTGCGGAGCGGCCGGGTGGTGGCGCGCCCGGCGCCGGCACGCCTGGGCGTCGAGTCCCCCCATGCTTCGCTTCGCGGCGCCCGGGTCGTGGTGGTGGGTGCGGGACCGGCGGGCCTGCTGGCCGGGCTGGCCCTGGCCCGAAGCGGGGTAGCGGTCGACCTGATCGACCGCGGCCCGGTGCTGGCCGAACGCAGCCGCGCGGTGGCGCGTTTTCTAGGCACCCGGACTCTGGACCCCGAGGCGAACCTGCTCTTCGGGGAGGGCGGGGCGGGGACCTACTCCGATGGCAAGATCTACACCCGGGTGGATCATCCCCTGGAGACTCCCATCCTCGATGAGTGGATCGAATGCGGTGCCCCGGCAGAAATCGCGTACGACGCCCGGGCCCATATCGGCACCGACCGTCTGCATCGCATCCTGCCTCGGATGCGCGAGCGCATGGAGGGGCTCGGCGTGCGCTTTCACTGGGGAACCCGGCTGGAGGCCCTGGTGCTCGACCCGGCGGCGGGGTCGGTCCGGGTGCGCGGTGTTCGTACATCCCAGGGCGAGTTGCCCTGCCAGGCGGTGTTCCTGGCGCTTGGGCACAGCGCCCGGGATACCCTCGAAGGACTGGCGACCCAGGGCGTGGTTCTGGGGCCGAAGCCCTTCCAACTCGGGGTACGGATCGAGCATCCCCAACGGCTCATCGATGGTGCGCGCTTTGGGGATTCGGCACTGGCCCAGGGCCTGGGGGCGGCCTATTACAGCCTGACCTCGAAGGCCGGAGGCGGCGCCCCGGCGGCGCATAGCTTCTGCATGTGTCCCGGGGGCCAGATCGTGGCGAGTGTCAACCGGCCCGGTCTGCTCTGCACCAATGGCATGAGCAATTCCCGTCACTCGTCCCCATACGCGAACGCCGCATTGGTGACCACACTGGGTGCCGGGGAGACCGGTTCCGGGATCTTTGCGGGGATCGATTATCGGGAAGCGCTCGAGCGTCGCTTTTTTGAAGAGGGCGGGGGGGACTGGACCGCGCCCGCCCAACGCGCGGACGATTTCCTGGCCGGCCGGATTTCGGAGGGGCTGGCCGGTAGCAGCTACAAGCTGGGTATTCGGCCCGGGCGCATCGACGCGCTCCTGCCCCGGCGTGTGCGCGGCGCCGTGGGCCGGGCACTCGAGCATTTCGAGCGTCAGATCCCGGGCTACGCGGGCCCGGATGCGCTGCTGGTGGGCATCGAGTCGCGCAGTTCCGGCAGCATCCGTATGCCCCGAGACGAGACCCATCGCCGGGCCCAGGGATTCGAGAATCTCTACCCCGTGGGCGAGGGTGCCGGCTATGCCGGGGGGATCATGAGTGCGGCCATCGACGGCGCGCGCTCGGCCCAAGCCCTGCTCGAGTTTGGGATCGGGTCCCGGGGCCCGGCCTAGGGTTCGCTCAGGGTTCGCCTAGGGTTCGGGTAGGGCTCGGTTAGAGTTCGACTCAATTCCGACGACCGCCGTGCCCAGCACCCGGGTCTCGCCGGCTTCGTTGCAAACCGTGAGGTCGAGTTCGACGGTGCGCTTCTCATCGTTCATGTCGGTCACCACGCCACGGCAAACCGGCTGGCTGTCCACCAGCACCGGGGCGCGGAAGATCGTGTCGATTTTATGCACCTGGGCGTTCGGGGCCCAGCGGTGGATCAGGCTGACCAGGATGCCCTGGCTCATGATGCCGGGCACGATGGCGCCGGGCAGCCCCGAGGCTCGAGCCCGCTCGTGGTCGGTAAAGCGCCAATAGGTCATGCCCGTGGTGGCGCCGAAGCGCTGAATTGCCGCCATGGTGACGTCGGGCACCACCTCGGGGAGTTCGTCACCGAAATCCACGTCCTCGTAGGCGAGTACCGTTTTGGGGTCGCTCATGCCGCGCTCCTTACTTCAATTTCTGGATCATCTTCCAGTCGACGATGGCGACGAGTTGATCGTCTTGATTGGAGAACTCCATGCGGTGAACGATGAACATCATGCCTCCGGATCGACCGGTTTTTTCGAAGATGTCGTGGATATGCGATCGGGCCACCACGGAATCGCCCGGGCGGATGGGCGCCTTCCACTCCACGCTCTTCCCGCCGTCGAAGCTTGTCGCGAGATCGACGGGAAAGCCCTCGGGCATTTGCCGTCGGCCGTGGAAGCGCGCGGCATAGCTGGGAGCGGCTTGAAAATCCGAGTCGTTGGGGTCGGTGTACCGGGGCACGGTTTCGCCGCAGGCCAGGGAGAACTCCGACAGGGCCTCGGCCTCGATTTCGAAGCGGACCTCGTCAAAAGTCCAGCCGGTCCATTTTTCTTTCAGTTCTGAGACGTCCACTCTTCGTTCTCCAATGCGACGGCTTCACAGCGCCCGGCTTCGAGTTCGGCCATCAGGTCGCCCATGCCGGCAATCTCCCCGGGGAAGCGGGTGGCGCAGCGTCCTATATGGCTCACGATATGCGAGTCGCTGCCCCCGGTTCTGTGGTAGTCGTTTCCCCGGGCAAGCGCCAGCGCGGCCGAATTCTCGTCTCCCCGGCTTCCGCCATTGAGGGTTTCGACGATGCGCACGCCCTCCACCGGGCCACGACTTTCGATATGCGCGCACATGCCCACCCGAACCCGCCCGGGGTGACAGGGGACCGCCACCGCGCCGCAGCGCGCGCTCTGCTCGACGACCTCGGCCAGGGAGAGATCCACCCGGCTGAAATCCAGAGCGGCCTGGAGGTCTTCGTTGACACCAAAAACGAGCACGTGCCCATAGTCGGTTTCGACCTCGCTGGCCTTCAGGATCAGCAGGCCGAATTCGTCCTCGAGGGCCCGGTAATCCGATTGGGTGTCGAAGAGTCGGTGCTCGGTGAGCACGAACCCATCCAGGGGAAGCCCTTTGCGCCGGATCCACTGGCAGTAGTTCTCAACCTTGGCGCGACCGTCGTCCGAGACGATGGAGTGGCTGTGCAGATCGAGGATCATGCGGGAATGAAGCGTGGAACGCCCAAGCCCTTGTCCGTGGCCACGAAGTCGGCCTTCACCGCCATGCCGATGGCGAGGGCGTCGAGGTCACAATCTACGAGGTTGGTCATCAGTCGCGGGCCTTCTTCGAGGTCCACGTAGGCGAGCACGTAGGGGCATGCATTTCGGAAATTCGGCATGCCGTTCTGATGAGTGATCGTAAAGGTGTAGACCGTACCCCGACCGCTGGCGACGAAATGCGCGAGGGCGCTCGACAGACATCCCGCGCAGATTCCGCGAGGGCGATGCTGGACGATGCCGCAATCGGTGCAGCGCTGGAGCACGATTTCGCCGCGCCCGCAGCCCTCCCAATAGGCGAGGGTCTGCCAGTCCGTGGCTGGAGTCCTGTATTCGATTTCCTTCTGGCTCATGGATTCTCCAGGCCCGGTCTAGGCGTTCGAGAGCAGCAGGGTTGCGCCGCTGTGCAGGCTCCCGAGGGTTCCGCCGGTTCCGTGGACAAGGGCGATTTCGGCGCCCTCGACCTGGCGCGGACCGAGGCCGCCCCGGAGTTGGCGCACGGCTTCGATGACGAGAAAGATACCGCGCATTCCGGGGTGGTTGGAGGAAAGTCCCCCGCCATCGGGATTGACTGGCAGTGCGCCGCCCAGGCCAATGCGTCCGTTCTCGACAAAGGCGCCTCCCTCACCGGGTTTGCAGAAGCCCAGATTTTCCAGGGTGACCAACGCGGTGATGGTGAACGAATCGTAGATCGTGCACAGGTCAACGTCCTCGTGACCGAGGCCCGCCATGGCAAAGGCCTGTTCGCCGGATTGCTTTGCGGCAATGGTGAGCAGGTCCGGGGCGCCGGTTTCCTGGTGGCAAACGGCTTCCCCGCAGCCGCGCAGCACCACGGGCGGCTTGGCCAGATCTCGGGCGCGCTCCAGGCTCGTGACGATCAGCGCTCCGCCGCCATCGCTGATGATGCAGCAGTCGAGGAGGTGGAGCGGGGTGGAGATCATCCGGCTTTCGAGGACGTCGTCCACCGTAATGGGGTTCTGCATTTTGGCCTCGGGGTTGAGCGAGGCGTGGCGGCGCATGGTGACGGCGATCTCGGCCAGTTGTTCGGGGCGGGTCCCGTAGAGATGCGCGTGTCGCTGGGCGACGAGCGCGTAGCTCCCCACCGTGGTCATCCCATAGGGAGAAATGAACGCGGTGTTGGGGTCTCGGCCGCCTCCGCCGAGGCCCGTGCCAATGGCCATGGCGTTGGACGCGGCGGTACTCCCGTAGAGAACCAGGGCGACGTCGCAAAGGCCCGCATGGATGGCGGCGGCCGCGTGATTGACATGGGCCACGAACGACGAGCCGCCGATATTGGTTCCGTCCAGGTAGCGGGGCTTGATGTTGAGGTATTCGGCGAGATTGACCACGCCCATGATCCCCATGGACATGCTCGCCGCAAAGAGGCCGTCCACATCGGACAACTCGAGCCCGGCGTCGTCGAGCGCGCCCCGGGCGCACTCGGCCATGATCAGGGATTCGCTCTTGTCCGGCGCCCAGCGCGTGGGGTGCTCGTAGATCCCGGCCAGGGCGATTTTCCCCGAAATGCTCATGCCGCTCCTTGGGCCAGGAACTCGCCGACCTGGGCGCCCAGCGCTTCGGGGCACTCGAGCAGCAGGGCGTGGCCCGCTGCCGGGATCGTTTCGAGTTCGCCCGCTGGAAGCGCCTGGGCCAGGGCCGCCGCGCGCTCCTTGACCCAGGCAATTTCGCCGTCGCCGTGGATTACGCGAGCCGGGCACTGGACCTCGGCCAGGCGCGTGCCGGGATCCCAGTCCCGGCAGGCGGTGAGGTCGCCGTAGGTGGCGCGCGGATCGGTTTTCAGACCCTCCACAAAGGCCTTCTTCATTATGTCCGGCGAGGTTTCCGGGGAAAAGACCGCCGGGTCAAAGGGGCGCCTTTCCTTGCCTTGGCTTACCCGGAGCGCCTGGTCGAGAGCCGCCTCGGAGAGCAGGAACCGATCGCCGGCGGCGCAGAGCACCAGGCCGCCGAAGAGGCCCGGAGACTTGAGCGCACACTCGAGGGCCACGGCGGCCCCCATGTCGTGGCCCAGGAGGATCGTGTTTTTCAGGCCCAGTTGGGCGACCAGCGCCAGGACAAAGTCCGCCATGGCGTCGATGCTGCCCAGGCTGTCGAGCCCACCCGAGCGGCCGTGCCCGGGCTGATCGAAGGCCACCAGGGAATGGTTTGCCGAGAGCGCATCGAAGACCCCGGAGAAGAGTCCCCCGTTGCCCCCGGCCCCGTGAAGGCAGAGCACCGACTTGCCCCGATCCAGACGCGGGGGCGCTTCGGGTAGGGTGCTCGGGCCCGTGTGGTGAACAAACGTGGCCAGGCCGCCGATCTGAACGTATTTATTGGGCACGGGTCGCGGCGGGTCGCCGCCCCCCTTCCTGCTATTTGGAGGGAGGGCCCGACGGAATGTCCTTGAAGGCGATTCCCTTGTCGGCGCGGGCTTCCGGGGGCAATCCGAGAACGCGTTCCGAGATGATATTGCGAAGAATCTCGTCGGTTCCGCCCGCGATCCGCAGGCCGGGGATCGAGAGATAACGATCCTGCCACTCGGCGCCCTGGGGCGAGGCCTGGGCGTCATTGAGCGCGCCCGCGACCCCCTGCAGATCCATGGCAAAGGCGGCCATTTCCTGGGTGAGTCGCCCGCCGATGAGCTTGCCGAGGCTCGATTCCGGTCCGGGTGTCTTTCCCTGGGAGAGTGCCGAGAGCGAACGGTTGCCCGTGAGTTTGAGGCCCCGGGTGCGGGTATAGAAAGTCGCGATCTTTTCGCGAACCGCTGATTGCTCAAGGGCCGGGCGTCCGTCTATTTCGACGTTCTTTGCCAGATCAATGAGGTCGCGCACGCCGCCGCCGCCTCCGCCGCCGATGGAAGCGCGCTCGTTCATCAAGGTTGTAATCGCCACCGCCCAGCCGTTTCCGACCTCGGAGATGCGTTGGTCATCGGGGATTCGCACATCGGTGAAGAAGACTTCGTTGAAGCCTTGTCCTCCGTTGATCTGGGTAATCGGCCGGATCTCGATCCCCGGTGAATGCATGTCCACCACGAAGTAGGTGAGGCCGGAGTGCTTGGCCACGGTGGCGTCGGAACGCACCACCAGGATGCCCCAATCGCAATACTGTGCGCCGGTGGTCCAGATTTTCTGGCCGTTGATCACCCAATCATTGCCATCGGGGACCGCCGTGCTGCGCAGGCCCGCCAGGTCCGAACCGGCGGCGGGCTCGCTGAAGAGCTGGCACCAGACCTTTACGCCCGAAAGCATTTCCGGGAGCCAGCGGTTGCGCTGGGCGTCGGTTCCGTGGGTCATGATCGTCGGGCCGCACATGCCGAGCCCGATGCCGTAGATGTTGGGCGGGGTGTTGTAGCGCGCTTCCTCCTGGTTCCAAATCACGTTCTGGATGGAAGTGGCGCCTTGACCGCCGTATTCCTTGGGCCATGTGAGGCAGGCCCAGCCCGCGTCGGCCTTCTTTTTCTGCCAGTCCTTGGCCGACTGAATGGTTGCCGGGTCATCTCGCTCGTCCAGGGGGCCGGGCGCGGATTCGTTGGCGCCGAGGAGTTCGACGTTGGCGCCGAGCCAAGCTTGTGCTTCGGCGCGAAATTTTGCTTCTTCGGGGGTGTCGTTGAAATCCATATTCGCCTCTTTTGATTTTTGGCTTGAGTGGGTGGCAGCCTGTCAATTTGAAAACGGTGCGGCCGGTCTTCAGCTCGGTTCCTGGCCCTCGATACGGTCGACCAGTTTGTTCTTCCACTGGGCCGGTCCGCCCAGGATGGCGCCGAGCAACTTGGCCCGGCGGTAGAAGAGGTGGCAGTCGTACTCCCAGGTGTATCCCACACCGCCGTGCATCTGGATCATCTCCACCGAGACCTGTTCGAGGGCTTCGCTGGCCTGGATTCGGGCCACGCAGGCCGCGACGTCGAGTTCCTTTTCCTCGTTGGAGAGCGCCCAGGCGCCGTAGTAGGCATTGCTCCGCGCGAGTTCGATCTCGCACCACATGTCCGCCAATCGGTGCTTGATGCTCTGGAAGGAGGCCACCGGTCGGCCGAATGCATAGCGACCCAGGGTGAACTCCTTGGTGATGTCGAAGCAGGCCTGGGCGGTTCCGAGTTGTTCGAAAGCCATCAGGGCGGCGGCCCGGTCGAGCAGGTGACTGGCGAGGGCTTCGCCATTGCCGTCTTCGCCCAGGAGGTCTGCGTCAGCCCCGTCAAATTCGATTCGGGCCATGGATCGGCTCGGATCGAAGGAGGTCACGGATTCGCGCTGAACACCCTCGCCCTCGAGATCGACCAGGTAGAGGGAGAGACCGCTGTCACCCTGTGCGGCGACGACGGCAAAGTTCGCGACGTCCCCGTCGATCACGGGAAATTTCGTTCCGCTGAGTTTTCCATTGGCGACCCGGGCCTGAACGTTTTCGATATCGTTCTGGCCGGTCTTCTCCGTGAGCGCGAAAGTCCCGATGGATGCGCCGCTGGCCAGCTGGGGCAGGTACTTCTTTTTCTGCTCCTCGCTGCCTGCCTGGAGGAGGGCCTCGGTGGCGAAGTAGACGCTGGAGGCGAAGGGGATGGGGGCCAGGGCGCGGCCGACTTCCTCGGCGATCATTGCCAGTTCCAAGTGGCCAAAGCCCGCTCCGCCGTACTCCTCGGGAATCACGGCGCCCTGCCAGCCCATTTCGGCGGCGCCCTTCCAGAGGTCGTCGGCATAGGGCTTCTCGGTTTCGAGAATTTCCCGGCAAGCGGAAAGGGGGGAGTGTTCGGCCAGATAATCCCGAGCGGTTTGCTGCAGGAACTTTTGGTCGTCTGAGAAATCGAAATTCATGGGGTTCTCCGGGTTTACGTGGCCCCATAGCATCGACGAATTGACACAGATGTCAATCGTCTAAAAAGCGGTCCTCGGGGTGTCTTGTGGCCCATGGGGGGGTCAGGATTCGAAGAGTTGGATCTCGCTCACCGCCACCGCACCGCCCATGCAGACGTCCACGTCGCGCCCCGCTCGGCGAGGCCGGGCGTGGTAGTTCCCCGAATAGCGGAACCCGTCGCCCCGGCGTTCGTAGCGAACCGGGTGGGGGCTGGGGTCCGGTGAGCAGAAGACGGTTTGGCATTCCGAGGTCGCTCGGGTCGGGTGGGGGAGGTTCACATTCCAAAAGGCGCCCGGTTTGGGCGGGCGAGTGAAGAGTTCCTTCAAGACCGGGCGCGCGCGGCGCCGGGCTTCGTCCCAGTCGATGGATCGGTGCCGCCCCACGTAATGGGAAATCGCGATGGAGGGGATGCCAGCGATGGCGGCTTCTCGGGCGGCAGCCGCGGTGCCCGACACATAGGTGTCCACGCCCAGGTTTGCGCCGTGGTTGATACCGGCAACCAGCCAGCAGGGGCTCGCGCTGCCCGCTTCGCGCCACGCTCCGATCAGCGGTGCGCCGGGCGCGAAGGCCAGGCGTGCGCAGTCCGCCGGCGTTCCTTCAACGGCGATCCGATCGGGTGCCTGATGTTGGATCTTCAATTCACTGGAATCGCTCAGCGCGTGGCCGACGCCGCTCTGGGGTCCGGCGGGTGCAATGACAATGCAATCGGCCCACTCCTCGAGCAGGCTGGTCAGTACGTGGATCCCGGGCGCGGCAATCCCGTCGTCGTTGCTGACAACGACTTGAGGTCGGGTTCGGGTCATGTCGGCAATTTTAGCCGCATGTTTCCGGAGCGGTAAAGGCAACTAGTTCTGAAGTTCGCTTGGGTGTTACCGGCCGGGTGCTAATGATTTTCAAAAGTTCACTTTCAGGGGCGATTTCACTCCGGGATTTGTTGGTTCTGACCGATCTAACCCTCAATGTCTGGGAAGGACGTAGCCGGTGACCGATCACCCCCCCCTGCGTACTCTCCTGTGGATTGGAGTTTTTTTTGAGAGCATCGCTTGAACAATCAATGGCCATCCAACTCTGGATCTGCGAGGGGATGGATCGGGCGACCGAGACCATTTCCGAGATACACGCTTTTGATACGGATCTGTGTGTCGAACACACCCTCTGCGGGAGAATTTCCGAGGCCGAGGTCGAGGCCGGTACCGACGGAGAGAACGATCTCGAATGGAAGGCGTGTGTGCTCCAGCCCTTCAGCGGGGATTTTAGGGGCGTGGCGGTCCTTTCCATGGACCCGGACGAGGCGCTTGCCTGGGTGGTGGCCGATGGGTCGAAGCGCGACATCGTGGGCAGCTTTCTTGAGATTGGGAGCAAGCTCCTCGAGGGGGTCGTCGATGCGGCTCAGTCCGTCATGGGCGAAAAACTGGTCATGGGCCCTTCCCGGTTCCGGGAGGATTCCATTACGGGATGCCTGCTAAGTACACACGCGCCTGCCGACACGGTGGCCGTCAATAGCACCGTCCAGATCCGGGCCTGCGGACGAAACCTCAGCGCTCAGCTGCATATCTTGGTGGAGCCGAAATCCATGAGCCGGCTGCTCCGGGCACTGAGCGTGTCCATGCACTGATCCGGACTGGACCGACCGGGAGATCCGGCATCGCACCTGCTGGAATTTGAGGTGCGGCATATTCGCGGTGCCGAGCGGCGCTAGTCTTCCTCCATGTTGATTTATCTGATTCGTCACGGCGAGACCCTGGGCAACCGCAACCGGATCGTGCAGATTCCCGAGACGCCTCTCAGCGACCGAGGGCTCGATCAGGCCGCCCGCCTGGGAGAAAGACTTCGGGCCCACCCGATTCGCCATATCCTGGCCAGCGATCTGGCTCGGGCCGACATGACTGCCCGGGCGGTCTCCCATGGGTTGGGGTTGGAGGTGGAGTCCGAGCCCCTGCTCCAGGAGCGCAATTTTGGCGATTTGCGGGGCACCCCTTACGACGAGTTGGAGGAGGACCTTTTCGGTCCGGACTTTGCGCCGCCCGGTGGAGAGGCCTGGGAAGAGTTTCACGAACGCGTCGATCGGGCCTGGCAGCGGATCTGCGCTCTGGCTCTGGGCCTCGACGGCCATCTTGCCGTGGTGACCCACGGGCTCGTGCTTCACTCGCTGTTCCAGCGTCACCTGGCGCTGCCCGGTGAGGAGGCTCCCAGCGGAGAGGGAGGGGCGCCTCGTTCCATTGGCAACACGAGCCTCACCCTTGTCGAGATTGTTGATGCCGAGACACCGGAGCCGTTGGGATCCGCCGGCAGCGGCAGCCCCGGTGCGTCCGCCCGCGGCGCGCTCGCCGATC
Organism: Myxococcales bacterium; assembly: GCA_012959665.1. Lineage (GTDB taxonomy): Bacteria > Myxococcota_A > UBA9160 > UBA9160 > UBA4427 > JAZXM01. Next base: position 23,456 of record DUCT01000081.1, read on the forward strand.
TCCCCATGACCGGACGAGTGGTCCTGCTCGGATGTACGGAGCACCTGGATGCGATGCCCCAGGAGGGCGCCGGGGGGATCACGGGAATTTGACCGGCAGCCCCCCCTGTCCGGGTGTCGAGGTGTGCGCGCTCAGGGATAGAGAGGAGGTGTGCGCGCTCAGGGATAGAGAGGAGGTGTGCGCGCTCAGGGATAGAGAGGAGGTGTGGGCGCTCAGGGATAGGGAGGAAGCTCTCTCCGGGTGAAGAGCATGAAGGTCACTTCGTCCTCGACGTCGCAATCTTGCCACTCCTCTTCCACCGACACGAATTCGTGCAATTCCGAATGGAAGTAGAATGCGTTCAGGTCGAGGATGCGTGCCAGGGTGACGAGGATTGACTGGGACCAGACTGTCCAGTTGCGGTATTCAAAGAGCTTCCGATGACCGGTGGGATCGCTGGCCCCCAGGTGGAAGTGCATCAAGTTGGTGAAGGGGTTGGGCTCGCCATCGGGATCTTCGATGAGTTCCACTTCGAAACCCGCATCCTTCATTTCGGGGCGAGTCAGATCATCGGTTCCCCCCATCTCCATCACGGGAGCGAGTTGAGGCGTTTCGAGCATGAAGTAGTCGACGTGTTGGGTCGCCACGTCCATCAAACGGAAGAGTTCCTTGGCGCTGAAGAGGTGATGACTCTGCTTGCCGATATAGCTGAGGCTCTCCCCGGTTGTCACGCTCTTGATCTGGGCCCAGACCGATTCGTCGAGAACATTGGCGTGTAGGTAGTGCTTCTCGGTATCCGGCAGCCAGTTCTGAGCCAATACCCGGCTCTGGGCGCTTTCGTCGAGATCGACCATGACGTATCGGAAGTCCGAGTTTCGAAAATGGCTGTGGTAGGCGAATTCTGCAGTGCCCGCCATGGGCTCAATGATGGTGCCCACGCCCTGGCAGAGTTCGGTGTTCACGAAATCTTCCGCGGTGAAATCGAATGTGCCGAGAACCGATGAATAGGTCGCGTAGGCGTCCAGGGAATCGAGCCCATCCTTCAGGTAGGAGCCGATATAGTCGTAGTTCTCCACGAAGGGCGAGTCGTAACACTTCATCCAACCCTGCTCGGAAAAGTCGTGAAAACCCATACCGCTTACGCTGCGCCAATATTCTATTCGGGCCTCGGCGTCATCGTTTTGGCAGTTGTTGGCCTTGAAGCCGCGCAGGACGCTCGCGTGAAGTCGGGCCAACAACTCCTTGCGCTGGGGGGGGTCGACGCGGTCGAGTCGGCACGCGCCCTGGAGCCTGATCCAGTCGGGCTTCTTCTGTCGTCCGCTCGCGATTGCATCGAGAATTTTGTGCAGAGCTTCCAGGGAGTTGGCCACTTTGGTCGTGGAGTCGATGTGCATGCTTTCCTCAGCGCGGTCGGCCGGTCGGGGTGGTGAAACCGGACGGAAAAACGGTCAATGAGCGGGGGATCAGAAGAACATATCGTATGCTGATGGCTCCCGCGTCCCACGCGGTCGATCCGCGACCGCACGACTCCATCGATTGCCCGCAGTCCCGGGAAGACATCGGGCCCCAGCTCTTAGGACCAATTCATGAGCGATCTCGTGGTCGGAATACTGCTGTACCCGGACGCCGAAGAACTCGACTGGGCGGGGCCCTTCGAAGTTTTCGGCATGGCCGCCATGGGTAAGGATCTGGCCGTGAAAACCATTGCCCAAACCCAAGCCCCCGTGGTCTGCGCCAAGGGCTTGCGGGTTCTTCCGGACTATGACTTCGCGTCGGCTCCTCCCCTGGACGTGGTGGTCGTTCCGGGGGGCCAGGGAAGTCGGGTGGAGATGGACAACCCGGTTTTGGTGGATTGGCTGGCGGCGGCGGCGGAGCCGTGCACGTGGGTCACCAGCGTTTGTACCGGATCGATTCTTCTGTGCCGCGCCGGGTTGGCAAAGGGTTGCGAAATTACCACCCATTGGGGCTACATCGAGACTCTGAGGGGGCTCGCACCGGATTCGAAGGTGTTGGAGGACGTGCGTTACGTCCGGGATGGCCGGGTTGTCACATCCGCTGGGGTTTCCGCCGGAATCGACATGTCTCTTTGGCTGGTGGGCGAGATTTATGGCGCCGATCACGCGCGGCTCACCCGGAAGTGGATGCAATACGATCCCGAGCCGCCGTATTAGGGCGGGGGTGCTCCGGGGCGCGAGGTCCCCCTCCCTTGGGTCTACATCCAGGGCGGGACGGGAAGTTCCTTGGAGCGCAGAAACTCGGGATTGAACATCTTGGACTGGTAGCGGGTCCCGCTATCGCAGAGCAGGGTCACGATGGTCTTCCCCGGCCCCAGTTCCCGGGCCAGGCGGATTGCGCCCGCCACGTTGATTCCCGCCGAGCCGCCCACGCAAAGGCCCTCGTACTGGAGCAAGTCGAAGGCGACGGGCAGCCACTCGGTGTCGGGGATCTTGTGGGGGATATCAACGGGTGTGCCCTCGATATTGCCCGTGATTCGCCCCTGGCCGATCCCCTCGGTAATTGAGCTGCCCTCGCTGCCCCTGGCTTCGCCGTGTTTGAAGTAGTTGTAGATGGCGGCGCCCTCGGGATCCGCGAGGCCGATGATCACGTCTTTGTTGCGTTCCTTGAGGGCGGTGCCGATTCCCCAGAGTGATCCGCCCGTGCCCACTGCGCAGATGAAGGCGTCGAGTCGGCCGTCGGTTTGTTCCCAGATCTCTGGGCCGGTGGTGGTCAGGTGGCCCTGGCGGTTGGCGGTGTTGTCGAACTGGTTGGCCCAAATGGCGCCGTTCTCTTCCTTTGCGGCGTATTCCTCGGCCAGCCGTCGCGAGACATGGACGTAGTTGTCGGGGTTCTTGTAGGGCACGGCGGGGACTTCGAGGAGTTCGGCGCCACAAAGGCGAATCATGTCCTTCTTTTCCTGGCTCTGGGTGTCCGGGATGACGATCACGGTGCGGTAGCCCAGGGCGTTGCCCACGAGGGCCAGGCCGATTCCCGTATTGCCCGCAGTGCCCTCCACCACGACCCCGCCGGGTCGCAATTGACCGTTTTGCTCCGCGTCCCGGACGATGGCCAGGGCCGCGCGATCCTTGACCGAGCCGCCTGGATTCAGAAACTCGGCCTTTCCGAGGATTTCGCAGCCGGTTTCTTCGGAGATCTTGTTCAGACGGATGAGCGGCGTGTTCCCGATGGTCTCGACGAAGCCATTGCGGGTATCCATGGACGTAGATCCTCGGCGTGGCTTGCCCGGGTTATGTCCCGGGAGAGCGTGGGGGCGCGAATCAGCGCCGGCGGAGTTGAGTTGCGGTGGGGCGTTTGTCGCCCGTGGGTTGGTACCAGACCTTCATGTCGGCCTGGGCGATGATCCAGTCCTCCTCGGGTTGGTCGCTGCTGAACTCGAAGCAGTCGAAGCCGGACCGGTGCATGAAATGCAATTGCTCGAGGAGGACGTCGCCCACGGCACGCACCTCGCCCTGGAAGCCGTATCGCTCGCGGAGCAGGCGCGCGTAGCTGTAAGCGCGCCCATCGGTAAAAGCCGGGAATTCCAGGGCGACCAGGGAGAGCTGGGAAAGGTCGTCCGCAATAGCCTCGGGCGCCTCGGCACTGGTCAGACGAACCCCGATCTCGGAGCCCCGGGCGATGAGCGCACTTCGGTCCGCTTGCCAGCGCGCGAGATCCACGAGCACAGCGCCCCTGTCCGGAAGCGTATCTTCGCCTTCGACCCGGGTATACAGTTCTTTGATAATCGCTTCGTTTTTAAGCAGGGGCACCGTAGAGCCTGTCCTTGAAGGGTTCGGGCCCGAGCCGGCGATAGGTTTCAATGAACTTTTCATTCGGCTCGCGCATGTCGATGTAGATGTTGATGACGGTTTCGACGGCATCGACGATGCCGTCTTCGTCGAAGCCTGGGCCGAGAATTTTGCCCAGGGAAGCGTCTTCTTCGGCCGATCCGCCGAGCATCAGCTGGTAGAGCTCGGTGTTTTTCTTGTCGACGCCCACGATGCCGATGTTGCCCACGTGATGGTGGCCGCAGGCGTTGATGCAGCCGGACATGTTCAAGTAGATCTCACCGATTTCTGCCTGCCTTTCGGGGTCCGCGAAGCGTTCGGAGATCTTTTCGGCCAGGGGAATCGAGCGGGCGGTGGCCAGCGCGCAGTAGTCGAGGCCCGGGCAGCAAATGGTGTCGCCGATCAATCCGTGATTCGCAGTGGCCAGGCCCAAGGCGACCAATTTCTTCCAGAGATCGAAGAGGTCTCGCTTGCGCACGTCGGTAAGAACCAGGTTCTGATTGTGGGTGACCCGCATCTCCCCAAAATTGTACGTGTCGGCCAGGTCGGCAAAGCCTTCCATCTGGGCCGATGAGATGTCGCCGGGCGGCTTGCCCACGGGCGAGCAGGAGACATTGACGATGGCGTAGCCCGCTCGCTTGTGAGCGGCGAGTTGTTGTCGAGCCCACAGGGCGAAGCCGGGCTCCGCCTTGCGCTGGGCTTCAAAGTCGGGGTCTTCTTCGGGCAGGGCTTCGTAGGCGGGGGGCGCGAAAAATTCGCGCACCCGTTCGATTTCGGCCTGGGGAAGCGCGAGAGCGCCTTGCTTGATCTCGGCCCATTCCTTTTCGACCAACTCCGAGAAGGCCTCACTGCCCATCTCGTGCACCAGGATCTTGATCCGGGCTTTGTACTTGTTGTCTCGGCGCCCGAGTTGGTTGTAGACCCGGAGGATCGCCTCGCAGTAGGACAGAACGTGCTCGGTGGGCAGAAATGCCCGGATGGATTTCCCGATGAAGGGGGTCCGCCCCAGGCCACCCCCGACGAAGACCTCAAAGCCTTCTTCTCCGTTCTCGTTCCGATGCAGACGGAGGCCGATGTCGTGGGCCTTGACGACTGCCCGGTCCTTCTCCGAGCCCGTGACGGCAATCTTGAATTTGCGGGGGAGAAAGCTGAACTCGGGATGCAGGCTCGACCATTGCCGGAGCAGTTCGCAGTAGACCCGGGGGTCCTCGATCTCCTCGGCGGCGACTCCGGCGTATTCGTCAGCGGTGATATTGCGAATGCAGTTGCCGCTGCTCTGGATGCCGTGCATCTCCACCGACGCCAGCTCGAGCAGGATCTCGGGCATATCCGAGAGTTTGATCCAATTGAACTGCATGTTCTGACGCGTGGTCAGGTGTCCGTAGTCCTTGTCGTAGACCCGGGCGATATGCGCAAGTTTGCGCATCTGCGCGGAGTTGAGGCAGCCGTAGGGGACATTGACTCGCAGCATGTAGGCGTGGAGCTGGAGGTAGAGACCATTCATCAACCGGATGGGACGAAATTGGTCCTCGCTTAGCTTTCCCGACAGGCGGCTCTCCACCTGCCGCCCAAATTGCAGCGCGCGCTGGTTTACGAAATCAGCATCGAATTCGTCGTATTCGTACACGTCAGTTCCCCGCTTGTTTGCCCAGATCGGTGCGGGTACTGGGCCCACGGGCGCGCATGGCCTCGCGCATTTTTACGGGCACGAGGGTTCCCTGGTGGCTGGCGACCTCGATGAGATCCGGTCCCACGATTTCCTGCTCCTCTTCGGCCTTGACCCCCAAGGCGAGCAGAGCGCTGGCTTCGTCGGTCTGCTCGGTGGGCGGACAGTCGTCCAGACTCTCCACCCAGCAGCGGTTTCGGCCCAAGAAGACGACGACGCCGTCTGTCAGCCGATTGGCAATCACGACCTGCTGCATGTTTCCCGCTTCTCCATCAGGGTATGGGTTCGTTTTGTCCGGGGCCCCACTCGGATCCAATTTGCGGGCCGGTTCTTTGCACGCCCGCCGTGTCGTTCGGATCGTCCGGCAAATTCCGCGATTCTTGACGGTTTTGAGCGGTTATTGCCGTTCATCCGCGGGCGGCACAGGGTAGGTAGGGGGCGGTCTCTTGGCAATGGTGGGGCAGTGGCGGGGTGGCCGGGGTGGCCGCCGGATCTCAGCCTCGGGGACCGGGCTCGTAACCCAGATTCGGACCGAGCCACCGCTCGGTTTCCTCGGGGCTCATGGAACTGCGCCGGGCGTAATCCGTGACCTGGTCTTT
>DUCT01000082.1:0-23237 GCA_012959665.1 Myxococcales bacterium
AACAGGAAGGGCAACGCCTCCACCACCGATTGCGCCGAGGTCTCGGTAAACCGCCCGGTGTCGATCTCGAGATCCTCGATGCCATGATGGACCCACCAACGCGCAGTGGCCGCGATGATCGGCTCGAGGGATCGCCCGCGAGGCGAAACCGCATAGAGGGACCGGGCGCCCTGGGTCTGGGTCTCGACGAAACCGTCGGCCACGAGCCGTTTTAGGCGCAGGGAGAGCACCCGCGGTGCGATTCCTGTCCGGACACGCAATTCCTGGAAACCCTTCGGGCCCCCGAGGAGCTGGCGCACGAGGACCAGGGTCCACCGGTCCCCGATGGCTTCAAGGCCCCGAGCTACGGGATCAAAGATTTCTCCGGGCCGAGGAATACTCGGGCGCTGGCCGGTTCGGGAGGATTTGACTGGGGATTCTGATTCAATCACGAATTGAGTATTTAATTGATACTCAATGAAGTGTCAACTGCATAGCCATCCGTGGCCCACCCCGGGGAATCCCGGACATCCGGATTGTTATAAATCCCTTTTCGCGTCAGGGTCTTTGGGCTCCTGCGAGCAGATCCGCTAGGTTCGCGCGTTGCCGGTCGGAGGTGGACGGAAGATCGCCGGCGGACATAAACCGTTCGCGGGAGGAAAGTCCGGGCTCCATAGAGCAGGGAAGTCGGTAACACCGACCCGGGGCGACCCGAGGGAAAGCGCAACAGAAATCACACCGCCGAAGAGCGGCGCCCTGCCCCGCAAGGGGCGAGGCGGCGTGGCGGGCGCCTGGCGTCCGCCCGGTAAGGTTGAAATCGTGGGGTAAGAGCCCACGCGCGACAGCCGGGTGACCGGCGGCGAGGCAAGCCCTTCCCGGAGCAAGCTTGAATAGGGGCACTGTCGAGGACGGCTCGTCCGATTGCACGCTCTTCGGAGTTTGCGGAGTGCCCGGGTTAGAGTGCTTGAGCGCCGTGGCAACACGGCGCCTAGAGGAATGATCTTCACCGGATCGGCGGCAACGCCGGATCGGGACAGAACCCGGCTTACAGTCCACTCGGCTCCGTTATCGGAGTCGCCATCCAAGGGAAGAAGCTTCGGCCACGCCCCGGATGCTCCGACCGGCATCCCGCGCCCACCCCCAGGCCCGGGCCCTTGCCCAATCAAGGCCCCGTCGAGGCCTAGTCGAGCGCCCGCACGAGACAGCGAGCCTGGTCCCGGCGCTCGGGGGGATAATCCGCCCACTTCGATTCAGGAACATCCGCCTGGGCCACGCTCTCGAAACCCTGGCGAAGAAAGAAGCGCTCTACCCGAGAAGACGTCGTACAGGCGAAGACCTGGGCGTAGCCGGCCGCGCGCCCGAGTTCCAACGCAAAGCTCACCAAGTGCCCACCGACGCCCTCTCCCGCAAAGCGCGTCACCGTGTACAGACTGACGATTTCAGCCACTCGCTCGGTCTCATAGCCAATCAGCGCTCCGATTCCAGCCAAATATCGCCCTTCGACGAAAACACCAAACGCGCGCCCCAGCGCGGCTTCGACCTCGGCCTCGCTGCGCGGAGCCAAAAAACCCTCGTCGACTCCCCGAGCGATCAGGTCCGTGGCCGCATCAAAATCGTCCACGCCCAGCGGCCGAACATCGAGATAACGATTTTGGGTCAGCAGCGTCCCCGAACCCGCGTAGGTAAAGAGCTCGTCGGCCAATCCCGCCTGGGAACAGATGTTGACCGACGCAATCCCGCCCTCGAGGAGGCAGCGAAATTCCTCCACCAGCGCCCTGTCTATCTGGGAATCGAGCGCGGGAGACCGGCCCTCCCCGGAGAGGTCGGACAGGTCCGAAAGGTCGAGCAGCGAAATCCGCTGGCCGGCGGCGTCTCGGAGCGAGCCCCGGCCATCGACCCAGACCAACTTGGCGAGCCTCAACGCGAGGACCGCTGCACGGCATTGCGCCGCAAATGCCCCCGGGCCTTCGTTCCCAGTCGATCCCTCGGAGATGAACAGGCCAACGCACATGCCGTCGCGCAGTCCGCGCCAAATTTCCCCAATCCAGCCACTTTCGGCATCGAGCTCGACCACGACGCCGGCCACCTCATCCAGCAGCGCGCGAACCGGCGAGAGGACCACGCAACGCGTGCCGTTCTTCGCCAGTTCGGAAATCACCGAGGCCAGGTTCTCCGTCGATTCCGAAGGTGCCTGGGCCAGGGCAATGCCCAAGGTCCGACCGCGAAATTCCGCCAGGTAAAATTCCCGCTCGCTGAATGCCCAACTCGTTGCGACCATGGGCCCAGTGTGCCGCATTCGGGCGCCAATGCCCGGGAGTGGGCTCCACCCTTGCCGCTAATGACTGCAAGCAGTTATCGTGCGGACCAGATGGATTGGCAGATCGGTTTTACCCTGGCGGTGGTGGTGATTGCCCTGGGCCTTCTGGTCCGGGAGGTGGCCTCCCCGGATTTGGTCTTGATGGCCGCTCTGATCAGTCTGGGGGTCACCGGAATACTGACGCCCCGGGAGACCTTCTCTGGCTTCTCGAACCCTGCGGTCGCCATGGTGGGCGTTCTCTTCATGCTCTCTGCCGCCGTTCGAGAAACCGGTGCCCTGGACCTCACTGTTGGGCGACTGCTGGCGTCGGCCCGGACTGTCCGCCAAGGCATCGGCCGAATCACCCTGCCCGTGGCGGCGCTCTCGGGTTTTCTCAACAACTCGCCCATCGTGGCCATGATGACGCCTTCGGTGATCGACTGGGCACGACGCAACCGACTCTCGGCCAGCCATTTCCTGATCCCCTTATCCTACGCTTCGATTCTGGGCAGCACCCTGACCCTCATCGGCACCAGCACCAATCTGGTCGTCGACGGCCTGGTTCGCGATAGCCAAATGCAACCCCTGGGATTCTTCGAACTCTTCCCCGTGGGCCTGCCCATCGCCGTCGTGGGTAGCGCTTACTTGATTTTCGTTGCACCGCGGCTGCTCCCCAACCGCCAGCTGCCCAGCGACACCCTGGGCGACCGACGCCGGGAATACGTGACGACCATGGTGGTCAAGGCGGACTGCCCCCTTGTTGGGGATTCGGTGGAGAATGCCGGACTACGTCATCTTCCCGGGCTCTTCCTGGTCGAAATCGAACGCCAACGGCGAGTCATCACACCCGTTCGGCCGGAAGTCGTGATCGAGGCCGAGGATCGTCTGGTCTTTGCCGGTGTAGTCGCCACCATTGTGGATCTGCACAAGATCCGCGGCCTGGTGCCTCTCGCCGAAGAAGAGCTCGACGAAAAAGATTCGCCGGGCCACTCCCATGGTCTGGTGGAGGCGGTGGTCTCCGCCTCCTCCCCCCTGGTGGGCATGAGCATTCGCGAGTCGAATTTTCGCTCGGCATACGATGCAGCCGTGATCGCGGTGCACCGAAACGCCGAGCGCGTTCCCGGCAAAATTGGCGAGATCGTGCTCCAACCCGGCGACACCCTGCTCATGCAGTCCTCGCCGGATTTCATGCAACACAACCGCAACAGCCCCGACTTCTATCTGGCCAGCGAACTCCCGGGAAGCGAAAAACCCCGTTTCAACCGGGCAGGCGTGGCCCTGACTGTCCTGGTCGCCATGGTGCTTGTCGTCAGTACCGGGCTCGTGCCCATCACCCTGGCGGGCTTCGTGGCCGTCGGCATCATGCTCGCGACCCGCTGTGTGAGCCCGGCCAAGGCTCGGGAGAGCGTCCCCTGGTCGATCCTCGTGGTGATCGCCGCAGGCCTGGGCATCGCCCAGGCCATGACCAAGACCGGCGCGGCCGAGTGGATTGCCCAGTCGATCCTCGGCGTCGCCCAGGGGCTGGGTCCCCTGGGTGCCCTGATCATCATCTACTGCCTCTGCATGGTGATGGCCGAACTCCTGCATCACACGGCAGCCGTCGCCATCATGTTCCCCATCGCCGTCGCCCTGGCTGGGCAGGTGGGCGCCGACCCCCGGCCCTTCATCATTGCCCTGGCGATTGGCTCGACATGTTGCTTCGTCTCGCCCATCGCCTATCAAACCCACCTGATTGTGTATGGGGCGGGCAACTATCGTTTCAAGGACTTCATCCGCGTGGGGGTCCCGCTGAACTTGATTTGCGCAGGAGTCGCCCTCTATACGATTCCCAAAATCTGGCCGTTCTAACAGCCCCACCGGTCCCGGTGCCAGGCACCCCGGAATGCGGATCAAGGTTGGCCGACTGGGGGGACCCCGCTTCGCGCCAATTCCCCGCCGGCGTCCTGGTCAATCTGCCGATCACTTGCCGGTGCCCCTCAAAGCGACCGAAACCTTCGACCGAACCGAAACGGGTGAGAACTCACGGACCAAAAACGGGGTCAAAAGAATACAACCTACTTGGGATCTGGAGGCGATTGACCGATACCCAAACAACAACCACCCACTTACACCCACTTAGCCCTCCCAGCGGTCTTCCCAAGGGGGGGCAAACCTTTTACACTCACACCCCGACCAAGAGCTTTCGCTCGAACCGGGCCATTACTCCACAGATTCTAAAAAATCAGCTCAATTGGAGACAATCACCGGCAATTTTTCTCACATGTACAGAATTCACTGGCTAAAGAGCGCAATAAAGCTCAATATCCTAACTACTAGGCCCCCCGCACCGAGTACGCTAAAACCAGATTCCCCGTAGGGGTGAAGTTGCGCATCAGACCCGTCAGCTCCTCACGGTTGATCAGACCGTGCAGAAGCCGAGCCACGGTTGAATTGCAGAGCCGAGTGACCCAAGGGCCAAGTGGCAGTCATACGCGCGGCCACCGGAGACGTTGAATGAAGTCCAGCGGCCAATTGGGGCCGACAATGTTGAGGCAGGCAATCAAGGGATCTCCGAATTCGGCAATTTCGGGATTGGCTCTTGATGGGGCTCTGCCCGGGGCTTCGAAAATCATCTTCGGCGTCCTGCGGCACTAAGAACTTCGAATTTTCGAATAAGTGGGACAATAGAACCAACGGCTTGAAACCATTCCACTCTGGGCGGTATCCGATCGGCTTGGAATTGCACCAGAGTATCGAGAGGTTAGGAAAGTGACCACCGAGAACCAGACCAAAACCGCAGCAAGCAATGCCGCACCGGCACCCGCCGTCATGGGCGCAACACCCGTCGTCGCGGCGGATGAACTCGACCCCGGCCGAGAGCGCCGCCCCCTTGAATCGTATTTTCAGGAAATCGGCGGAACCCGCACCCTGAAGCGCGAAGAAGAGGTGTACCTCGCCAAAGACCTTGAGGCGGCCACCGCTGATTTGCGGGAGTCGCTCTACGCCATCCCCTGTTCTTCCCGCCATGTGGTAGAACGGTGGGACGCCCTGCGGGCCCTCTCGCATACCGGCGCCAAACTTTCCGAGTCGTCGGGCGACGAAGAGACTGGCGAGATCGCTGCCCGTGTCGAGCGGGCGGTCAAGCGGCTTCGCACCCTCCTCGAAGATCGCGTTAAGAAATTCGAAAAAGCGGGCGACCTATATACCGCACCCCTGGAAAAACTGGACGGGAAAATTTCCAAGGAAATGCACGGCGCTCAGCTGTCCCTCGCCATTCTCGTGGAGTTGCGGGATGCCGTTCTCGCCCAATCCAAGGAGATGCGCCGCACTCGCAAACGAACCAAGCGCCTTGCCGAACTCGAGCGAGAGGTCGGAGTTCCGCGTAAACGCATGCTTGAACTGGCCAACGCGGTCGAGGATGCCCACGACCAGATGACCACGGTGAAGAACCGCTTCATCGAGCACAACTTGAAACTGGTTGTCGCCATCGCGAAGGACTATCGCAATCTGGGACTCTCTTTTCCCGACCTGATCCAAGAGGGGAATCTGGGCTTGATCCGCGCGGTGGAGAAATTCGACCACCGCCGCGGCTTCAAGTTCTCCACCTATGCGGTCTGGTGGATTCGCCAAGCGCTGGTGCGAGCAATCCAGAATCATTCCCGAACCATTCGGCTCCCGTCGCACGTGCACGATCGGCTGCAACGGAGCCAACGCGTGCGCGCAGAACTGACGGGTAAGCTCGGACGTGATCCGACCCCAGCAGAACTCGCGCCAGCCCTTGGGTCGGACACCGATTCCCTCGAGGCCCTGGATCGACTTTCCCGGGAAGCCATTTCCCTGGAATCGAACGTGGCCGGGACCGAGAAGCGCCTGGAGGACTTCGTGCCCGACCAGGGCGCATCACTCCCGGATGGCGGAATCGATGACGACCGAATGCGGACCGGTGTCGGAACCTTGATTGGCGCACTGACCCCTCGCGAGCAACTGATCCTGCGCCTTCGCTACGGGCTTGCCGGGGAGGAAGAACACACCCTGGAACAAATTGGACAATCCCTGGGACTTTCCCGTGAGCGCGTTCGGCAGCTTGAAGCACGGGCCCTCAAGAAGCTTCGCGAGACCCAGCCGGCCCAGCGCCTGCATCCAATCCTCGAGCCCTAACCCGACAAAGGCCAAAGACCGACAAAGGCCAAAGACCGACAAAGGCCAAAGACCGACAAAGGCCAAAGACCGGGGCGCCCAAACGCCCAATCCGAGCACCCGAGTCGAAACTTCGCTTTAGGCGAAAAATCTCACAAAACGAGCCCAGAAAGCGAATGCTTTCTGGGCTCGTTTTATTTTTAGCGTCAAAAATACAATTGGACTGGAACACAATTCCAACACAGATCGAAAGGTTCCAGCCCCACTGGAAATTTTCAATCACAGTAAAAAAACAACAAAATCAAAACTTTATCGCGAATATTTTCGTCACCTTCCCGCTCCCAATGGCCCTTACAGAGCGCTACTTCTCACTGGGAAAGGGAGATTTCATGCGACATCTCAATCGTTTTATCTGTGCACTATTGGCCGCCACTGTCTGGGTGATCACCGGCGTGACTGCCCAAGCGACTACCTACCGGCTCACCGATAGCCCTACTGCCAGGGCCATCTTGTCCACCTCGGGTGAAATTCACGCCTACTCGGGGCAAGACCTCCAGTCCGGAGTCGTCGCCTCGGGTATCCACCTCCCCTCAAGCAACCTGTTTCAGGCCGACCTCTCCAACGCGATTCTGAATGGATCGACTCTCACCAACTCGATCCTCGCACATGCTGACTTCAGCAATGCGAACCTCATCGGCGCGAACCTCAGCGGCGGAAACCTCCGATTCGCGAATTTCGAAAACGCGTCTATGTCTGGTACAGAGCTCATGAACACCAACCTCTTCGGGACAAACTTCGCGGGGGCGCTGCTCCTCGGCGCGAACTTCGCTTCTCTCGCAACCCTCGATGTCAGGGGCAGTAATTTTCATTCGACCCGTTTCATGGCTTTCCTGGGCAGCAACGTCAAGTACGACATCTATACAGACTTCACAGACGCCTCTCTGTATGGTGAGACGACAGGTTTCGATCCGGTCGCCGCGGGCTGGGTACTCGTTCCAGAGCCTTCCACCGCCCTGCTCCTCGGCCTTGGGCTCGTCGGGATCCGAGGCCTGCGACGGGACTAGTTCCGGGGCTTTCGCATCCACGGGCCAGGCACTAGAATCGGTGTGCGGCTGCTGAGACACCTACTTGGCCGCACTTTTCGAGGATAAGTGCCCATGGCTTCCGACGAATCTCCCTCAGACCTTCCAGTGGATGACTTCCCGAACTTGTTTTCCCCGGAAGTCGTTGCCTGTCCCCACGCTGCCTATCGGCGTATGGTCGACGAGCGACCGGTGCTTCGCATGCCATTCACCAACGCGGCGGTCATCTCGCGCTACGACGACGTCATGTTCTGCTTGCGCAATCCGCTGATCTTCTCCTCGGACATGGCGAAACAAATGACCCTGGGCAACGACCGTCCGATGATTCCCCAGCAGATCGACCCTCCTGAGCAGACCCGTTACCGGAAGATCCTCGACCCCCGCTTCTCTCGAAAGCGGATGGCCGAGTTCGAGCCCGCACTGCGTGCCTCTGCCAACGAACTGTTGGACTCCTTTTCACAGGACGGAGCGTGCGATTTCAGCAAGCAATATGCGGTGCCTCTGCCTTGCCAGGCCTTTCTCCACCTCTTTGGCCTGCCCATAAGCGATCTCTCTCTTCTAATAGACCTCAAGGACGGCATCATTCGGCCCCAGACCCAAGCGAAGAACCCGCTGGATGAGGAGGAGGTCGATACCATCCGGACCTCAACGGGAAAACAGATTTACGCTTATTTCGAGGACTTGATTCGTGATAGCGAGAAGGCTTCCCGGGATGACCTCATGGGCTACCTACTCCGTGTTGAACTCGACGGGGAAAAACTCAGTCGAAACGAAATTCTTGACATTTCGTTCCTCTTCATCCTCGCCGGACTGGACACGGTCACGGCCACCCTCAGCTGTTGCACCGCCTACCTCGCCGCCAACCTCAGCCAGCGCGAGAGGATCACCCGTGAGCCCAATTCCCTGGAGCCTGCCATCGAGGAAATGCTGCGTTGGGAAACGCCTGTCTCAGCCATCCCTCGCCTGGTCAAGCGGGATGTAGAAATCGCGGGGACCTCGATCAAGGAAGGCGAGATGGTCTTGCTGCTACTCGGCGCAGCTAATATTGATCCCTCCGAATTCGAAACACCCGACGACGTCGATTTTGAACGGGCTCGTAACCGTCACATTGCTTTCGGTGCCGGCGCGCATCGCTGCCTGGGCTCCCACCTGGCCCGGATGGAACTCCGCGTCGGGATGGAAGAGTGGCACCGTCGCATTCCGGACTACAGGATTCGCGAAGGTGAAGTCCCCGTCTACAGCCCAGGCATTCGGGACATCCAATCCCTGCCCCTTGTTTGGAGCTAACCCCGGCCCAGGGTCCAGAGCAGGAAGAGTCCGCCCACCGTCCAAACGTACCCGGCGAATAGGTAGAACCGCCCGCCTTCGAGCATCCGAACGAAGGCCCAGATGGCGGCCAATCCTGCCACCAGCGCAGCCCCACTTCCGTAGACCAGACTGCCCAGCGCTTCGGGGCTCGCCATAGCGAGTTCGGGAAGCATCAGAACCGCTGCACCCGCAATGGCGATAATACCGAGCAGGAATGAAAACTCCGCCGCTGCAGCGGGCGCAATGCCCAGGGCCAGGGCGACAGCGACGGTCGTGCCGCTGCGCGAAATTCCCGGAAGGATCGCCAAGGCCTGGCCACAGCCCACCAGCAGGGCAAGTCGCCAATGCAGAAGACCGGCGCTCGAACCCACCAATTGGCCCTCGGGCCGAGGCTTCGCCCATCGGGTCGTCCAGAGTATTCCCCCAGTGACAAGCAGCGCGATACCCGTAGCAACAGGATTCTGGAATTGGCGTTCGATGAAATCTCGGGCCGAAAAACCAACGATCACTGCGGGGAGGGTTCCCAGGCCGAGCATACCCACGTAGCGAAGCGCATCTCTCCGCCCCGAAAAAAAACCCCCAATCAGATCCACAATGCGTTTTCGGTAGTAGATCACAATGGCGAGGAGAGTCGCCACATGCACCGCGATCTCAAAGAGAAGACCGCCTCCGTCATCGATGCCGAAGAGTGATCGGAAAATTACCAGGTGGCCCGAACTCGAAACGGGAAAGAACTCGGTCAATCCCTGGACAATACCCAGGCAGAACGCCTCCAAATCGGTCATCGGCGAACTCTCCCGGACACTCGGCATCGAACGAACCCGCCCCGGTAGGACGGCTGCCACCCGCGCAACGCGGGCGTCGTGAAGAAAGAGGCGGGGATCACGTCGCCGATGCTATCGAAAGGGAGCTGGGAACGGTAGATTCAGTCCCCGTCGGCCAGGCGGGTGCCCGGACCGAGGCCTGAAAGAGAAGTCCTGCCCCGAATGGGCCAGTACAAATCGAGCCCCGTGAGTGGAGGATGTTCAATTGGAAATTGCCTGTCTCGACCTTGAAGGAGTGCTAATCCCCGAAGTCTGGATCAACGTCGCAGAGCGAACGGGAATAGAGGCTTTGCGGGCCACCACTCGCGACATTCCCGACTACGACGAACTCATGCGACAACGCCTGGCCATCCTGGAGAAGCACAATCTGGGCATCCATGACATCCAGGAGGTCATCGCCACCATGGACCCGTTGGAGGGGGCCGGGGAATGCCTGACCTGGCTGCGAGAGCACTTCCAGGTCGTCATTCTGTCGGACACTTTTTACGAGTTTGCAGAACCCTTCATGCGCAAACTCGGCTGGCCTACGCTGCTTTGCCACAAGTTGGTAATCGATGACGGCGGAAGGGTTCAAGATTACACACTTCGCCAGGTCGACCCCAAGCGTCAATCGGTGCGGGCATTCCAGCAACTGAAGTACCGCTGCATCGCGACCGGTGACTCCTACAACGACACCTCGATGCTCGATCAGGCGGAAGCTGGAATTCTCTTCTGCCCGCCTCAGAACGTCATCGACGAATTTCCCCAGTTTCCCGTGGCCAACGACTACGAATCCCTCAAGGCCGAATTCACACGGGCCTCAGCGCGGCAGATTTAAAGCTCCCCCACCGGGAATTCAGGAGCCCGATCGTTTTCGCAAATTGGCGGCGAGAAGGCGCTTTCGAAGTCGAAGATTGTCCGGTGTGACTTCAAGAAGTTCATCGGATTCGATCCACTCCATTGCCGTCTCGATGGTCATCTTCCGATAGGGCGTGATAATGATGCTCTCGTCCTTGCCCGAAGCACGCATATTATCCAACTTCTTGGCGCGACAGACATTGACGTTGAGATCCCCGGGACGTCGCGCTTCGCCCACGACCTGGCCCTCGTAGACCGCTTGGCCGGGAGGGACGAAGAGAGTGGCACGTTCCTGGATCTTGAAGATCGCGTGGGGGGTTGTCTGGCCAGTATCCGTCGACACGATCCCGCCGACAGTTCGGCCTTCGAGTTTCCCCGCAAAAGGTTCGTAGCCCCGAACCGCCCTGTAGAGAATCCCCTCTCCTCGGGTATCGGTCAGGAACTCGTTTCGGTAGCCGAACAGGCAGCGACTGGGAACGGTGAACTGGAGATTAATCCGGTCACCCTTGTGCTCCATGGATTCCATTCGTCCCTTGCGCTCGGCCAGCTTTTCCATCACTGAACCCGCGGAGCCATCGGGGACATCGATCACCACATCCTCGACGGGTTCGCATTGTTGGCCGTCAACATCGCGAAGAATGATCTCCGGACGGGAGACCGCAAACTCATAGCCCTCCCGGCGCATGGTCTCGACCAGTACCGCAATCTGCAGTTCGCCGCGCCCGGCTACCTCGAAAGCATCCTGACGCTCAGTGTCCTCGATGCAAACGGAGATATTGCTCAATGCTTCCCGGCCGAGCCGGTCGCGGATCTGCCGACTCGTGACAAATCGCCCCTCTCGGCCGGCAAATGGCGAGGTATTCACTATAAAGTTGACCTTGATGGTCGGGGGATCAATGGCGATGCGCGGCAGGGGTAAAAGGGCATCCGAGCGACAAACCGTGTCCCCGATTTCGATCGAATCGACGCCCGCCAGGATCGCAATATCCCCGGCCTTGACACTCTCGAGCTCAACACGCTCGATTCCCCGGGTACCAAAGAGTTTCGTCACACGAAAACTCTCGGCCTTGTTCTCCGCGGAGATTCGGACCACCTGATCACCGCGGACCATCCTGCCCTGGTTGACTCGCCCAATCACTAGCCGGCCCACGAAGGAGTCATACCCCAGGGTCACTGCCTGGAATTGCAAAGGGGCTTCTGTGTCGACTACCGGCGAGGGGGCGAACTCAAGGATCAGGTCGAGTATCGGCGTCAGATCCTGCATGGGTTTAGACAGGTCCCGGGTCGCCTGACCTTGCTTGGCCGACGCGTAGACCACGGGGAAGTCGAGTTGTTCATCGTTGGCGTCGAGCTCGACGAGCAGGTCAAAAACCTCGTCAAGAACCTCTTCGCTTCGCTGCTCGGGTCGATCGATCTTGTTGACCACCAAAATCGGTCGAAGTCGGTGTTCCAGAGCTTTCCGCAAAACGAAACGCGTCTGGGGCATCACGCCCTCAACCGAGTCCACCAGAAGCAAAACGGAATCCACCATACCGAGTACCCGCTCCACCTCACCCCCGAAATCCGCGTGGCCGGGGGTATCCACCAGCTGAATGCGCACTCCCTGATAGTCTACGGCGGTGGTCTTCGACTTAATGGTAATCCCGCGCTCGCGCTCGAGATCGCCCGAATCCATCACGCGATCCTCGACGACCTGATGGGCCGCAAAGGCGCCACATGCCTTCAGGAGGCCGTCGACAAGGGTTGTCTTGCCATGATCGACATGCGCCACGATGGCGAGATTGCGCAAATCTGTCCGGGGTTTAGGATTCGACATATAGGGTGGGGCCCTTGGGCGCGCGCAGGCTAGCGCGCCAGAGGTCGAATCGCCGGTAGGAATAGCGTGATTCGGGTTCGATCGCCGTCGCGCTCGGCGGAAAACCTTCCCCCATGCTTTTTCAGGATACTCTCAGCCACGGAGCAAAGCAGGGGACGTCCCCGGCGCATCTGCTCGCGAAAACCGGCCGGGTCCTCGCCCTCGGGTCCGTCATCCTCGATCAATAGCGCGACTTCATCCCCCCTGGATTCGGCCCTCATCAGGACTTTCCCCGTCCGAGAAGCCGACTCCAACGCCAAATAGAGAAAACTCTGGATGAGTCGCTGGAACATTCCGACGTCCACCCGAATGGACGGAACATCCCGGTCGACTTCAAAATCCAGCGTGGTTCCCCGGGTCCCGTGCCCCGCCAAGACCCCCTCCATGTTGCTCACTAGGTTCACAACGGGCATGACCTCCGAGGAACGTGGATCCGCCGACAGAAGCGGCCCGACCAGACTGAGAAGAGCCGCCGAGCGCGCCGAGAGATCATCCAAGTCGACGGCTGTCCGGGCCAGATCTTTCGGTCCCATTTCGTCGTCGAGCAGATGAGCATGGAGACGCAGGGCCCCCATCATGTTCCCCAGTTCGTGACAGAGCGAAGACACGAGTTCCGCGTCGGATTCTGCGATGGGAGAAGCCTGGGGAGAGTTCTCATTCCTGCGCCCGGGCGGATTCAATTTCCTGCACTCCTCGCCTCAGTTCGGCCCCCTGTATACTAGGCTGTTGCTATGCCAGGTGCCCAACTTGAGAAGATCGCGGAAAAACTTCACCTGACCAGTATCTCACGACATATTTTTCTTTGTGTCGGAGGGAAATGTGCTTCGGCATCGGTCCAGCAGAACAGTTGGGAATTCCTGAAAGGCCGACTCAAGACCCTGGGTCTAGTGGACGTCGAGGGAGGCATCTTTCGCTCGAAGGCCGAGTGCCTACGTATCTGCGCGGACGGACCCGTGGCGGTTGTCTATCCCGAAGGAGCTTGGTATCGCCAGTGCAACCCCGAGAACCTCGAACGGATCATCCAGAGCCACCTGATCGGCGGCGAGGTCGTTCCGGACCTGCTGATCGCGGTAAACCCCCTTTGCGACCCCGGCGCCTTGCACGGTCCCGAGGCCCAGTCCGACGCCCCATCTGAGACCCCATGAGGGATCCGAAACCCCTCGGTTCAGCCACCCTCCTCGGCCGCCACCATCACGAAATCGGGGCACTGGCCAGCACAGCAGAAGGCCCCGCCGCCGTCACCCTCTCCCGGGGCGGTGCCGCCAAGACCTACGGACATACCGAACCGAACGAGGACGCCGTGTATTTCGCGCGAGGAAGGGGCGGCTGGCTACTGGCCGTAGCCGATGGCCACCACGGCTCGACGGGTTCCGAAGCCGTGATCGACCACATCGCATCAGCCCTGGTCCCGGACTGGACCGGGGCTTCTCCCTTGGGTTTTGACCCATCGACTTGGAAGGAATGCAGTCTCGATGTCCTTCATGACTGCGGGCGAGCAGTCCTGCGCCGAGCCGCGGAGAACGGGGTCGCCCCTGCACCGACCACGCTCTCCCTGGCCCTGATCCGGCCTCAGGAATCCGCATTGGGGTGGATCTCCATGGGGGACAGCCATGTCTTCTGTGCCAGCCCCGATTCAGTGGAAGAACTCGGCTGGCCCAGTCTCGAACGCAAAGACCGTCATTTCCTCGGCTACGAGGCCGCGTCCCGAGAGGGCATGCGCGATCGATCCCTCGCCGGCTATCGCGAACTCGGCGAAAACTGCGCCCTCCTACTGGCCACCGATGGCCTGTCGGAACCCAACATCGGAGTGGAGCACCCCGCTCAGGCAGTCACCGACGCCCTGGCCGAGAGCGCACGCTGCCCGGCGGAGACCCGTGCCCTGGTTCTGGCCAAAGCTCTCAGCGCCATCGCTATGGCGGCCCAGGTGGAACATCGGGCTGGAGACAACATCGGCTGCGCAGTGTTGGATCTGCGGGGAGAGCGCGCGGACTAGGCCGGGCCCCGGGTCAACTCGCCACTTGCCCCACCATTTGCCCCACCACCCGCTCCCCGATGGCCAGCGCCGCCGTCAGGCCCGGGGATTCGATCCCGATACAGTTGATCAAACCCGGGAATCCGAACTCGGACTCTTCCTTGACCACGAAATCTCGGAAGCCCTCGCCGGGGCGGGCGAGTTTCGGCCGAAGACCGGCGAAATCCGGAAGGAGCCACGCCGGGCGTATTCCGGGCAAGTAGCGCCCCACCGCCCGAGCGAAGGAGATCGCTTTGCCGGGATCCACCGCCAAATCCCCATCAACACCGTATTCGGCATCGGGACCGAAGCGGATTCCCCCGGCCAGATCCAGAGTGGCGTGAATCCCCAGTCCGCCACCGCCGGGACCCGAGACAGAGGGAGGCGCGGGATAGACGAGATGGCGAAGGTTTAAGCCCGCCGCCCCGGCCAGCGCGAAATAGCTGCCCTTGCACGGATGCAGGCGATAGCCCTGGGCGTCCAGGTCCATCCCCGCCCGTTCCGCCAGACCATCCGCCCCGAGACCTGCCGCGTTGACGACGACTTCGCAGTCGACGAATTGCGTGTCTTCGCCGCCCATCCCGCCCACGCCGCGCGCGCCGAGCCTCCAGCCCCAGGCGCACGGCTCCAGGGAAACCACGTCATGATGGAGCAGAAGCGTGGCGCCATGGGTTTCGGCGTCGGCCAGAAGCGAGAGCGCAAAACCCAACCCATCGACGATGCCGCTCTCCGGCGAGTAAAGAGCCCCCGAGCCCACCACCCGGGGCTCCCGAGCCCTCACCTCCCGGGCTCCGAGAAGCACTAGGCCGGGAACGCCGTTGGCCAGGCCTCGATCGAGCAGCCCCGCGATGCGGACCCTCTCGCTTTCGTCGACGGCGACGATCAGTTTCCCCACTTTGCGGTGGGCCACGCCTCGCCCCTCAAGCCAGGGATACAGAAGTTCCCGACCCCGAGTGCAGAGCGTGGACTTCAGACTTCCCGGAGGCGAATAGATCCCTGCGTGAATGACCTGACTGTTCCGAGAGGTCACTTCCCGAGCGACCCCCCCATGACGCTCCATCACCAGAACCGATCGACCGCTCCGGGCCAAGGCCGAGGCCGCCGCAAGGCCCACCGCTCCAGCCCCCACCACCACTACATCTACGCCGGCGGCGGGCGCCACGACTTAGGCGGCCGGGGCGTCGTCGGTCGCCATCGAGACCTCGCCTCCCACCACCGGAAGGGTCTTGCCCCGCAGCAACAGGAAGAAAGTCCGACGGGTCTCGGGCGAACCGAAGGTCAACAAATAAGCCGAAAGGGCCAGGTAGATCCCCGTAAAAAGCCAGCGCACCATAGAATTCGGAAAACAGAGCTGAACCCCGAACAGAATCGCCAGCACCAGAGCCTCGCGTCGGCCAAAGCGAAAATCGGAAACCAGAATGACGGCGAACAACGATTGCGCCGATGTGAGCAGCAGTTCCTGGGATTGCCGAGCGTCCAGGGGCAAGCCGGAAAACCCTCCCAGAGACAGCGCGTAGGCGATGGGGATGGCCCCGACCAGAAGTGTCCACTGGTTGACCTTGGATGAAATCAATGCCCCGAGCCCGACGCTCCCCCTGAGCTTCCACGCAAAAATCAGAGCGATGACGAATTCGGGCGCTTCCGAGGCCAGAGGGGCAATCCACTGCACCAACAAAAACTCATCGATGGCCCGAGAGCGACCCACCGAGACTAGGCTCTCCGCAAACGGCTCGGCGGAAATGAAAATCGCGAAGCCCGCGAACACGAAGAGCAGAACCGACCAGATCCTTCGGCCCGTCCGCTTGAACTCTTCGTCGATCAGCAGCGCTGGCCCATCGAGTTCGGTCTCCGCCCCTTCTCCCTGCATGGCTTCGCGCACCCAACTCACGAAGAGTGTCAGCAGGACAACGCTGTCGAAGAGGTTGATGGTGCCCGAAAGGGGGATAAAGAACGAATAGAGGGTTGCCCAGATCAGGTATCGAATCTCGAGTTGCTGGGGGGCGTTCACCTTCAGGGAATCGGTCCCTGCACGCTGGCACCCCACCAGGACGACCAGCGCCCAGCCCAAACCGATCAGGAGGCGGTTGGCCCCTGTCATATTGGCCACCGCGTAGCTCGCATAGCTGGGGTCCTTGCCCGCCATCCATGCGAAATGGAGATCCACCGCGTACTCGGGCAACACGCCCATCAGCGCCAGTAAAAGCAAGGCCATCGCTTGGGGAATCTCGCGCTCGGCCAACTCGCACGCCCAGGAAAGCATGAAGGCCGCGCCCAGGATCGATAGCCCGGCCATGGTGGCCACCCACTCTGCGGCGATCCCGAGGCCTCCCCAGGCCTCGGCCATCGCCCAGGGAATGGGAAGCGCCAACGCAAAGCCAAACCAGAGAAGGTCTCGCCGCGGCAGATGGTGATGATGACCCTGCTTCATGCGAGTTTCGAACCGAATTCAACTTCAAAACGCGCCGCTATGGCTTCGCGATCAAGAGCAATCGACTGGGGTCCGGCCTCGGCGACTTTGAGCGCACCCATCAGACTTCCCAGCCGGCAACCGGTCTCCAGGGACAGCCCCCGGGCCAAGGCGTAGAGCAAACCCGAGCGATATGCGTCCCCGCATCCGGTGGGATCGGTCACCCGTTGAGCCTTCACACTGGCAATTTCGCTTCGATCCGACTCGATCTCGAAAGGCACCGCAACGCCCCCCCGACGAACCATCGACCCCTCGGCCCCTCGCGTCACCACCAAAGCGCCGACACGCTCGGCGATGGCGTCTTCGTCCATTCCCGTCTTCTCCTGAGTAAGAAGCCACTCGTAATCGTTGACCACCAGGATCGAAGCCCCCTCGATCAGTCCCAACAACTCATCGCCTTCGAACGTAGGCAACTGTTGGCCGGGATCAATGACACAGGGAATCTGGCGCGACTTCAGTTCCGCGGTGTACTCGATCATCGCCTGTTTGCCGTTGGGCGACACGATGCCCATGCTGATTTCTTCGCGGACATCGGCCAGGCTGGCCTCGTGGGCCCGCTCCATCGCACCCGGATGAAAAACAATCAGCTGATTGCTATTCCGATCGGTGGTAATAAAGCACTGGGCGGTAAAGGCGTTGTCCAACACCCGAAGATAGTCCCGCCGCACACCGTGATCATCGAGCCATTGCGCATACGCGCCCAAATCATTGCCCACCGTGGCCAGCAGCGCAGGGTCCTCCCCCAGGAGCCGGAGATTGAAGGCGATATTGGCCCCTGTCCCCCCCCATCGCTTTTCGAGGCTTGGAACGAGAAAAGCCACATTCAGCCGATGGATTTGATCGGGTAGAATGTGGTTTTTGAACAGATCTTCGAAGACCATGATGTGGTCGATGGCAACCGAGCCTGTAACCAGAACCGACATGAATTAAAACTACTCCTCTTGGCGTTCAACCCGCGTAACTCCCGAACTGCCGCCGGGCGCCGGCCCGGGCGGACCGGTAGAATGAATCCATGAATATCGTCGATCTCTATCGTAATGGCGACCCGGTCATGTCCTTTGAGTTCTTTCCCCCAAAGACCGAACGCGGTTACCAAAGTCTTTTCGAGACCATCCGCGACCTCGGAGAACTCGCCCCGGGCTTCGTTTCGGTCACCATGGGGGCCGGGGGGTCGACCCGGAACCAGACCGTCGACCTCGTGATCCGAATCGAGCGAGAACTCGGCCTGACCGCCATGGCCCACCTTCCCTGCCTGGGCTCGGAAAGCTCGGAAATCGCCCAGATCCTCGACGATCTGACCGCAGGAGGCATCCAGAACGTGCTGGCCCTGCGCGGCGACCCGCCCCGGGATGCCGCGGATTTTCGCCACCCGGACAGCGGATTCGACTACGCAAACGAACTCACCGCGTTCATCGCCGAGCGCGGGGGCTTCACGATCGGGGGGGGCTGTCATCCCGAAATGCACCCCGAGGCCGAGAGCCCCGAGGTCGACTTGGCCCAGCTTAAGAAAAAAGTCGAGGCCGGATCCCAATTCCTGATCAGCCAACTCTTTTTCGACAATACGAAATTCTTTGACTTCGTAGAGCGAGCCCGGGCGGTGGGCATTCAAGTGCCCATCGTGCCGGGAATCATGCCGATCACCAGCGTCAGCGGCATTCGCCGAATGGCCTCCCTGGGCGGGGGAACCATTCCCGCCGAACTCAACGCCACCCTCTCACTCAACGAAAACGGCGGCACCGGCACCAACACCGGCACCAACAACACCAACGACGCCATCCTGGAAATCGGAATCGAGTGGGCCACGTTGCAATGCCGTGAACTCATCGAGGGCGGCGTGCCGGGCATCCATTTCTACACTCTGAACCGATCATCGGCGACCCGGCGGATCCACCACGCACTCCGGGAAATGGGACTCGTCCAATGACCACCCTGGGGACCGCGGGCGGGTCACGGCTGCGTATCGCCGTCCTTCTCTCGGGCAACGGCACGAGCCTCGAAAACCTGCTGGAACACATCGACTCCGGCGAGGTGCCCGGCGAGGTCGTGGTTGTCATCTCCAGCAAGGCCAACGCCTACGGGCTTGAGCGGGCGCGGCAGCACGGCATTCCCGCCATCGCGATCCCGCGCAAGGACCACACGGACCCGAACGCCTTCAATGATGCCCTGCACGCAGCCCTGGATCCCTACGGGGTAGAACTCGTGGCACTGCTCGGCTTCCTGTCCCTCTTCCAACTACGCGGCCGCTACGAAGGTCGCGCGATCAACGTTCATCCTGCACTGATCCCCGCTTTTTCGGGCACCGGTTTCTACGGCAAGCGAGTCTACGAAGCTGTCCTCGCCGCCGGCGTCAAGCTCACCGGAGCCACAGTGCATTTCACCGACGACGAATACGATCACGGACCCATTCTCCTGCAGGAATCGGTCCCCGTAGAAGCCGGCGACACCCCGGATACCCTCGCGGCCCGGGTCACCGCCCTCGAGCGAAGGCTGGTCCCCCAGGCGATCCGGTTGATCGCCGAGGGACGCGTCGAGATCAAGGACGGCTGCGCCCGACTCGTAGAGCACCCCGACTATTTGCAGGCCGCGCCGCCCGAGGCCTTGAACGAAGGCGAATAAAAGGCGAAAGTAGGGAGATGCCCGCTGGTCCCCTGCCCGCTCGCAATGCATTGCCGGAAGTCCCGATCGCATCCCCCCCGCCCCCGGGTGTGCGACCTGGGGCGAGGCCATCCCGGGAGCGAATTTCCGCCCTGCTCGGAGATCTAAGCGGCCAACTGCAGCCGGGCCATACCCTTCAGGGCACCCGAGAACCCGAAGCCGACCGACGCCGCCACCCGAGCGGACTCGACGCCATCGACGAGCTCCTGGGCGGCGGCTTTGCGCGCGGGGACCTTGGGGAAATCACCGGGCCCGCGTCCTCCGGGCGAACCTCCCTCCTCTTCGCCCTGCTGGCGAGCACCACGACAGGCGGAGTGGAGAACGGGGGGGGGCAGTCCCCGGACGGACGTCGGGGAGAGTTGGCCGCCGTCGTCGACCCTGGGGATGCTTTCGATCCCGGCTCGGCCCAGGCTGCAGGGGTCGATTTGCGCCGGGTGCTCTGGGCCCGGGTCGGCCCGGGTCGCGATGCCCTGCGCTGCACCGAGCGCCTGCTCGAAACCGAGGGCCTGCCCTTCGTGATCCTCGACCTTGCCCCAGGTGCAGCCCCCTCGGCGCGTTCCCCGGGCGAACCCGAAATCCCCGCCTCCGCTTGGACCCGCCTGGCGCGGCGGGCGGCCGCCACCCGAACCGCCCTGGTCGTGCTCAGCCACCAGCGCCGAGCGGGAAGCGAGGCCCGAATCGTCCTGGAGCTGCAGCCTGCCCGGGCCCACTTCAGCGGCTGCCCCCCCCTACTCGAAAAGATCGAAACCCGGGCGGTGCTGGTCCGCCATCCGAACGGAGGCCACGGACGGTCTGCCCTCGTCCAACTCGGCGGCTCATTCCGAGCCCCGCCCCCCCCCGGCTAGGCCCCCCCAAAAAAAGCAAAATGCCCCCCCGAATCGCCTGCCTGCTGATCCCCGACCTTCCCCTCCGCGCCGAACTCCGTGCCCACCCCGAGTTTGCCGACGCGCCACTCGTCGTGGCCTCGGGAACCGGGCAGCGGGCCGATGTCATCGCCGCCTCCCCCGCCGCCCAGGCCGCTGGCGTCCGCACCGCCCACTCCGTGGCCCAAGCCCGGGCCGCCTGCCCCGGGCTCCGGGTCCGCATTGCTTCCCCCGCACTGGATCGCGCTGCCCGGGCAACCCTGCTCGACATCGCCCTTTCCCTTTCGCCCCGGGCCGAAAGCGCGCCCCGCACATCCGGACTCTTCTTTGCCGAGGGCCATGTCTTCCTCGACGCATCCGGAATCGAGAACCTCTTCTCTTCGGAGCAGGCCTTCGCATCGGCGTTATTGGCTCGGGCCGAACGCCAGGGCCTACCCGGTAGAGTGGCGATTGCGTCTTCCCGCTCCACGGCACTACTCGCCGCCCGTCAGCGGATGAGCGGTGGATCTCCCCTTCATTGCCTGAGCCCAGAAGCCGAGAGCGCCTTTCTCGCTCCCCTATCCCTCGACCTCTTCGACCCCGACGACCGCCTCGCCCAGGCTCTCACCCGGCTGGGTGTGCACACCGTGCGCGATCTTCTTCGACTCCCCCGACGCGGCCTGGCCCAAAGACTGGGGCCCGGTGCGTTGGCCCTGATCGCCCGCGCCCAGGGCGAGGGCCCCTCCTCCGCCCTGGCCGAACCCACCTCCCACCGGCTCGAAGAGGCCATGAATCTGGAAACGGCCATCGATCACTTGGAACCCCTGGGGTTCGTCTTGCGCGGGCTGATCTCGCGACTCTGCGAACGCCTCGCCCTGCGCGGACTGGCCTGCGAAGCCCTGGACCTGCGCCTGGGACTCGAGGGAGGCGGCCGGGATGCGCGCCGCATCGGGCTCGCCGCTCCCACCCTCGACCTTCGGGTCTTGCTGCGTGTGACCACCCTGGCCCTGTCCGAACACCCCCCCCATGCCGCGATCGAACACATCGCCCTCGAGAGCGAGGGCGTCCCCGGGCGCACCGACCAACTCGACCTCTTCTTCCCCTCCGGCCCCGACCCCGCTGCCCTCGGTCGTACCCTGAGCGAACTCGAAGCCCTGTGCGGCGAGGGGCGCGTGGGGGCGCCCGAAGTCCTCGACCACACCCACCCGCGCAATTTCGGACTCGGCCCCTTTGAGCCGCCCACTGGGCTGCGAACCGAAAACAAACAGGTCTCTTCCACGACGCCTCCTCCCCCCCTGCCCGCTCTACGCGCGTTGCGCCCACCTCTGCGGGCCGAGGTTCGGGTCACCGGGGGCAAGCCCTCTTTCGTCCGCAGCGCAGCCGCCCAGGGCGACGTGGTGACGGTGGCCGGTCCCTGGCGAACCACGGGCTACTGGTGGTCGGAAGAGGAACGCTTCGCCCTCGATCACTTCGACCTTCAGATCAGCGACGGCAGCGTGATCCGGCTCTGTTACGACTGGGTGAAACGCACCTGGCAGATCGATGGGATCTACGACTGAGTCAGCGATCCCCTGCCGGGTCCTCTCCGCGTTTGATCTGCAGCGAGAGCCCGGCCCGATCGGCGCGCGCCTGACTGGCCCGCACCACGGTCCCCGCACCGAAGCGCGCCTCGAGTTCATCCAGCGCCCGGTTGAGCGCGGCGCGCTCCCCGGGGTCGGCGTCCTTCTCCAACCCGTCGGCGAAGAGCGAGAGCTGAGCGCGCCCCGGATCCTCGAGTCCCGAAACGCCTACACCCACCAGACGCACGGGCTCCTCGGGTCCGGAATCCGCCAGCAAACGCCGCGCTTCCCGGGCAATCACCGCGCCGTCATCCGTGGCCTCAAAGAGCGTAATTTGCCGAGTCCGCAGGGGGTATCCCCGAGGACCGGCGCTCCGGCGACGCGCCTCACGCCACTTCAGAACCACCGTGCGACCGCGCACGCCGTCATTGCGCAGGCGCCGGGCCACCGATTCCGCATGGGTGAGGATTGTCGCACCGAGCAATGCGCGATCGGCCACATCCTCCCGAAACGTATTTTCCTCGCTATAGGACAGGGCGGCTCCCCGGGATTCCACTTCGCGCAAATCCTCGCCCCGGGCCAAGCCGGCCAACTCCGTTCCCCAGCGACCCAGGAGCTGCTCGACGATCCGGGGATCGGCGCAAGCGAGATCGTCCACGGTCCGGAAGCCGAGTTCTACCAAGCGGCGCTCGGACACCGGGCCCACGCCCCAGATCCGGCGCACGGGGAGCGGAGCCAGGAATTTGCGTACGCCTCCGGGTTCTACCTCCAGCAGGCCATCGGGCTTCGCCTCCGCGCTCGCGATCTTCGCCACCATCTTCACCGGGCCAATGCCCACTGAAACCGGCAAACCCGTCTCCTCGCGAACTCGATCACGCAACCGGGCGCCCACGTCGGCGGGAGCACCCAGCAGCCGGCGACTTCCCGTCAGGTCGATGAAGGCTTCGTCCAGGGAGAGCCCCTCCACCGAGGGCGAGAACTCATCAAAGACCGCGAAGATCCGCCGGGATTCCCGGGCATATTTCCGGAGGTCGCCGCGCAGAAACACGAGGTCGGGGCAGAGCCTCCGCGCCTCGAAACTCGGCATGGCCGAGCGCACGCCAAAGCGCCGCGCCTCGTAACTGGCCGCCGCCACAACTCCGCGCGGTCCATCCCCACCCACTGCCAATGGACGCCCACGGAGCGTGGGATCATCGCGCTGCTCCACCGATGCATAGAAGGCATCCATGTCCGCGTGCAGGATGCAGCGGGGGGGGCCGGGCCGAGCACTCTCCGGAGGGGTCTTCACAGCGCCAGTCTAACGCCCGGCGCGCTGGGAGCCCCGAAGCCGACGCGCTGCCGGGGGGGCCTCAACCCCGAGCGGAGCCGCCCGCCTCGATCAGGCCTATGGCCTCCAAAACCGTATC
>DUCT01000082.1:23247-29409 GCA_012959665.1 Myxococcales bacterium
GGGCTTGCGAAGAAAGCTTCCCCTCTCGGCTTCGACCCGGGCCTGGAGATCCCCATCGATTTCTTCGCCGCTGATCATTATGAACGGAAGGCCGGGAAAGCGTTCCAAAGCTGCGTCCAACACTTCCGCGCCGCCTCGCGGAGGGATCACCACGTCGAGCAGCATCACGTCGATGCCGTCGGCGTGTTGAGCCAGCAGCTCTCGGGCCTCATCGCCATCCTTGGCGGCAATCACCCGATGCCCCGCTCGCGTCAAAACACGAGTGAGCAGGCGCAGGATTTGGCCCTCGTCGTCCACCAAGAAAACTGTTAGCCCCATAGCGGCAGCGAGAATACCGGATGAGTACTCAGGCTCAACTCGAATTTAGGGGCCCGAAACTGGGTTTTTTGAGAATTCGTCGAATCGCGCCTGACAATGGGCGAACAAAAGACGAAAGTATAAGAATGCCCCCCAACCCCCCGGAATACATCGAATTGCGCGCGCGCAGCGCTTTCTCTTTCCTCGAAGGCGCCTCCCCACCCGAAGACCTCATCGAAAGGGCCTCTGCCCTGGACTACCCCGCCCTGGCCCTGGCCGATCGGGGGGGCGTGTACGGAATTCCGCGCTTCCACCAGGCCGCCCGGCGCGCCGGGGTGCGGGCGATTCTCGGAGCGGAGATCGAGCTTATGCCCGATGGGCGATCCGGCGAGCCGGGAACACCCCTGTTGCTTCTTGTCGAATCGTCCGAGGGTTGGCGAAGGCTTTCCCGGCTACTCACCCTGGGCCACCGGGGACGCGACAAGAGCGAGTGCCAGATCGGTTGGAATCAACTCGAGGAAAATGCCCGTGGCCTGACCCTCTTGCTCCGCGGGGATGGACGCCTCAGCCCGAGCGTCCTCGACCGGGCCCAGAGCATTTTCGGCCAGACTCCCGAGCGGCTCTGGGTGGACGTCTCCCGACACCTCGATCGAAACCACGAAGCCATGGCGCGCCGGGCGGTGGCCCTGGCCGAAATCGCCCGGGTGCCGGTGGTGGCCAGCGGCGATGTGCGTTGTGCCGAACCCCGGGGACGCGCGCTCCTCGATGCCCTGACCTGTCTGCGCTGGAAGACCACCCTGGACCGGGCGGGCCGCAAACTGCTCGCCAATGGGGAACGCACCCTTCACCCTCCGGCAGAAATGGAACGACGCTTCGCCGACCGGCCCCAATGGCTGGCCGCCACCCGAACCATCGCCGAGCGCTGCCATTTCGACCTGGCTGATCTCGACTACCGCTTTCCCGAGTACCCGTTGCCCCCGGGCGAGAGCCAGCCCCAACATCTGCGCGCGCTCACCCACCGGGGAGCGCGTCAGCGCTATGGCGCGCCCCTGCCACCCCGGGTCCGCGTCCAAATCGAACACGAACTCACCGTAATCGAAAAACTCAACCTCGACGGATATTTCCTGATCGTCCACGACATCGTCGACTTTGCCCGACGCGAAAACATCCTCTGCCAGGGGCGCGGCTCCGCGGCCAATAGTGCGGTCTGTTATGCCCTGGGCATCACGGCGGTGGATCCGGTCGGGATGGAACTGCTCTTCGAGCGTTTCCTCTCCGAGGAGCGCGGGGAGTGGCCGGACATCGACCTCGACCTGCCATCCGGGGATCAACGCGAGCGGGTCATCCAACACGTGTTTGCGAAATACGGCCAACAGGGCGCGGCCATGACGGCCAATGTCATCACCTATCGCACGCGCATGGCGGTGCGTGAGATGGGCAAAGTGGTGGGCCTGGCTCCGGAAACCATCGACACCCTGGCCCGCCGACTCTCTCGCCTGGACCTCGACGCAAACGGCCCGGAGAACTCCGAGGCCCTGGTGGCGCGAATCGGCGAGGCCGGGGTCGATCCCACGGCACCCCGCATCGTCCGCCTGGTCGAACTCGTGAACGCGGTCCAGGGATTGCCCCGGCACCTGGGGCAGCACAGCGGCGGCATCGTGATCGCCGCTGGGCGCCTGGACGAAGTCGTGCCCATCGAACCCGCCCGCATGCCGGGGCGGCGCATCGTGCAATGGGACAAGGAGGACTGCGCGGATCTCGGCATCATCAAGATCGATCTCCTGGGGCTCGGTATGTTGGCTGCTCTCGAGGAGACGATCCCCCTGATCGAAC
This sequence comes from Myxococcales bacterium, assembly GCA_012959665.1. Lineage (GTDB taxonomy): Bacteria > Myxococcota_A > UBA9160 > UBA9160 > UBA4427 > JAZXM01. The sequence goes on from DUCT01000082.1 coordinate 25,378, forward strand.
GCCACGAGGGCCGAAAGATCGACCTTGCCCATCTGCCCCCGGACGACCCCGACACCTATGCAATGCTCTGCCGCGCGGATACGGTGGGGGTCTTCCAAATCGAAAGCCGGGCCCAGATGGCCACCCTGCCGCGGATGAAGCCCCGGTGCTTCTACGACCTGGTGGTGGAAATCGCCATCATTCGACCGGGGCCCATCGTGGGCCAGATGGTTCACCCCTACCTGAACCGGCGCGCCGGGCGAGAGCCCATCCGTTATCCCCACCCCTGCCTCGAGCCGATCCTGAAGCGAACCCTGGGCATCCCGATTTTTCAGGAACAACTGCTGCGGGTCGCCATGACGGCGGCGGGCTTCAGCGGCGGCGAGGCCGAGGAGTTGCGGCGCGCCATGGGGTTCAAGCGCTCCACCCAGCGCATGCATAAAATCGAAGCGCGGCTCCGAGCGGGCATGGCGCGCCAGGGAATCCCCCCCGTGGCCCAGGAGGAAATCGTTCAGCAGGTTACGGCCTTTGCGCTCTACGGGTTTCCAGAATCCCATTCGGCCTCCTTTGCGCTCATCGCCTACGCGTCCGCCTACCTGAAATGCCACCATCCCGCCGCTTTTCTCGCCGGGCTGCTGAACGCCTGGCCCATGGGGTTCTACAGTCCCGCCACCCTGATCAAGGACGCTCAGCGCCACGGGGTCGAGGTGCGTGCCATCGATGTCACCGAGTCGCGCTGGCGCTGCGATCTCCAGCCTGGAACCACCCCGGGCAGCCCCCCTGCCCTTCGCCTGGGGCTTCGCTTCGTCAAGGGACTCCGGGAGGCCACGGGCAACTGGCTGGAGGCCGAACGGGACGAAGCCGCCTTTCTCAACTTGGCCGACCTCGTCAAGCGCGTACCCCTGGCTTCCAGCGAACTCGATGCCCTGGCCGGGCTCGGCGCTCTGGCCGAACTCGAAGCCACGCCCCGAGAGCGCCGTGCCGCCCTCTGGCAAGTCGCCGGAATCGAACGCGACAGCACTTCGCTCTTCGCTGGACAAGGGGCCCGGGATTTCTCGGACCCCGGTCTCGCCGGGCTCTCCGCCCTGGAAGAAACTCTGGCCGACTACAGGCTTTCGGGACTCACCCCGGGCCCCCAGATCATGGCGCACCTGCGCCCTGCCCTACGCGCGCGCGGCGTGCTCACCGCCGCCGAATTGGCGCGCACCCCCGATGGCACCCCGGTCCACACCGCGGGGCACATCATTGTGCGCCAGCGACCCGGTTCGGCGAAGGGCTTCCTCTTCCTGACCCTCGAAGATGAAACAGGCCTTTCCAACGCCATCGTGACCCCCGACCAGGCCGAGCGCTTCCGGGTTGCCCTCAACGCCGCAAGCTTGGTGGAGATCCGGGGGCCCCTGCAAAGCGTCGACGGAGTAATCCACGTCAAGCTCCGCCACCTCGCTCCCCTGAATCTGGGGGCAGGCGACGTGGAAGCATCCAAAGCCGATCAACCGCTTCCAGAGGGGCACGATTACCGATAATCGAACCACCGGCCCGCCGAACCCGCACCCCCTAAACCCGCACCTCCCCCGCACCCCCTATGGGATCAAGAACCCGCCAGGTATTCCCCGACCCGAGTCGCCACGGCCTTCGGCGTAAAGCCGAACTCCTCGGCGAGCCGGCCCGCGGGCGCACTCTCGCCGAAACGGGTCATCCCTATGATCAAGCCCCTGCGTCCCACCAAACGGCGGTAGCTCTCGCCCCGCCCCGCTTCGATGGCCACCACAGGGGTGCCGTCGTCGGGCACCAGGGCCAATTGCTCGGCTTCGGGTTGGGCGAAGAAAAGCTCCAAGCTGGGAATCGAGACGACCCGCGCTTCGACTCCACCGGCGGCCAACACATCGGCGGCCTCACAGGCCAGGGAAACCTCCGACCCACTGGCCACCAGCACCACGTCCGCCCCCTTGCCCGATTCACGCACTCGGTAGGCGCCCTTCCAAACGTCCTCCAATTCGAAGTCCGTCGGTCTGGATAGGGCCTTGAGGCCCTGACGCGTCAAAGCAAACAAGACCGGGCCCTGGGCATGTTGAAGCGCCCAGGCGTACGCCATGGCGGTCTCAACCCCGTCGGCCGGACGGAAAATCGTCAGGCCGGGAACCGCGCGCAGGCTATCGAGTTGCTCGATAGGCTGATGGGTGGGGCCGTCCTCACCGACGTAAAAGGAGTCGTGGGTAAAGACAAAGAGCGTCCGCAGCTTCATCAGCGCCGCCAAACGAATCGACGGGCGCATGTAATCGCTGAAGATCAGGAAGGTCCCGCAGTAGGGGATGAAAGTCCCATCCAGCGCCATGCCGTTGACCACCGCCCCCATGGCGTGCTCGCGCACTCCGAAGTGGATATTCCGTCCGGCGAAGGGGTCGGTGTCCGGTCCAGCGCCGGGACCAACGATGCCGTGCTCCTTCAGGATGGGGGGTGCGGCGGAGCCCGCGAGATCCGCCGAGCCGCCCACCATAGTGGGAACGATTTCGTGCAGGCGCGCCAGCACGGCGGCGGAATGTTTCCGGGTGGCGTCGTCGACGCCGGCAAACCCCTCGGCGAGCCTCTCGCCCAGATTCCCGGGAAGTTTGCGATCCCGGGCCGCATCCCAAGCCTCGGCGTTTTCCGGGTTGGCTTCCCGCCAGGCCTGATGCTGGGCTTCGATGGCTGCCCGGGAGACCTTCTTATCCGAGATGCGCCCCTCGAAATATCCGCGCACCTCGTCGGGCACCCAAAAGTTCGGCTCTTCCGGCCAACCCGCGGCCTGTTTCGCCCGCGCCGCTTCCTCCGCACCCAGGGGCGAACCGTGGGCCTTGTTCGTGCCGGCCACCGCCGGGCTGCCGCGACCGATCACGGTCCGCAAAACGATCAAGCTGGGACGATCGGTCTCGGCTCGGGCCGCCTCCAGGGCGTCTCCGAGTTCCGAAACCGCTTGGCCGTCGATGGCACCTTGAACGTGCCAGCCCTGGGCGACAAAACGAGCGGGGATATCCTCGCCGAAGGAGAGTTCGGTCCCCCCGTCGATGGTGATCTCGTTGGCGTCGTAGATGAAGATCATGTTCCCCAGGCCCAGGTGGCCAGCCAGGGAGGCCGCCTCGCTGGTGATCCCCTCCATCATGTCGCCGTCGCCCATCATGCCGTAAACGAAATGTTCGCCGGGAGCGGCCTGGTCCGGACTCGCCACGCCCTGGAAACGGCTCCGAGCCATGCGCGCTGCCAGCGCCATCCCCACAGCGTGGGCAAAGCCTTGACCCAGGGGACCCGTGGTCGTCTCCACCCCGGGCGTCAGTCCGAATTCCGGATGACCGGGGGTTTGCGCCCCCCATTGGCGAAAGGCCCGAATCTCATCCAGGGAAAGCGCATACCCGTAGAGGTGCAGCATCCCATAGAGGAGCATGGAAGCGTGCCCCCCGGAGAGCACAAAGCGGTCGCGCAGGGGCCAATCGGGGTCGCTCGGATCGAAGCGAAGATGATTGTCGAAAAGTTCGAAAGCCGCGGCGGCCAAGCCCATGGGGGCCCCGGGGTGCCCGCTATTGGCGGCATTGACCGCATCGACGGCTAGGAAGCGAATCGTGTTCTCGATGGTTTCTCGCAACTGGGGGGTGCATTCACCGGGCATGAGAATTCCCCACCTCCAGGAGGGGTCGAAAATGCGAATGAAGTTGGATACCCACCGGAATCTGGAACCCGGCGGCGAAGTGCAGACCTTACAACCGATCTCGGCCCGGCCGCCAGCCACAGGCCTGCCTCGGGGTCAGTGAGAACGCGGGATTCAGCGCCCGTCGGAGGCCATTCTTCTCCCCTCACCACGGCCGCCTCGCAAACTCGGCGCACGGAAACTTTCCCGGTGCACGATGAAGAGACGGAAACGATTATTGAAGGCGCCGAGGGACCCCGGCATCCGGCGGATCAGGTCGGCGGTACCCGGGGTCAGCCCGCAGTTTTCCTCGATGAATGCCTCGGACTTGAACACCAATGTCCTCCAATCGACCACCTGGGTATTCCCAGCCGTATAGCTGCCACCCGGGCCGTCCA
>DUCT01000083.1 GCA_012959665.1 Myxococcales bacterium
GGCTTCGCCGCCACCATGGAACAGATGGCGGGACTCTCCTGGCTCACGGGCCACCGGGACGATCAGCCCCGAATTCAGCGTGGTCCCTGCGACCCCCTGGCCGGAGTCCATGCGGCGTTCGCGCTGCTCGTCGCCATGGCCGAGCGCGACACGTCCGGGCGCGGGCAATTCATCGAATGCGCGATGATCGAAGCCGCCCTGAACGTAACCGCCGAACAGGTGGCCGAATACACCGCCTACGGGAACCTGATGGAACGCCAGGGGAACCGAAGCCCCGAGGCCGCACCCCAGGGCCTCTACCCCTGCGCGGGCCATGACGCGAGCGAACATCCCCAATGGCTCGCCCTCTCCATCACGAGCGAAGTCCAGTGGGAGCAACTGTTGGCCTGGTTGGGCAAACCCCCATGGGCGGGCGAGATTGGAAAAACCCTCCCCGAGCGCCGGGCACACCAGGACACCATCGACGAGGCCCTAGGAAGGGTCTTCGCCCAGCGCGACCTTGGGGACAGCGTCGAGGAACTCGTCGCCGCCGGGATTCCCGCAGCGGCCATCGTCGACCCCCGTGCCCTGACCGATCATCCCCAACTGGCCGCCCGCGGTTTCATGGAGGAGGTGGATCACCCGGTGGTCGGCCGCCAGTCCACCATGGGCGCGCCCTTCCGCTTCGCGAGCGTCGACCGTTGGCTTCGCCGCGCCGCGCCCACCCTGGGCCAGCACAACGCCGAGATTCTCGTCGAACTCGGCTATGGACCCGAGGAAATCGAGCAGCTCAAAACCGAGAAGGTCATCGGCCACTGGCCCGAAGGCGTGTAACACACTCGGCGGGGGCAGGACACGATCCGAATTCAAGCCTCCCGGGCCTCATCCGTGCAAGGAACCCAGCTCAGCTAGCCCGCGTGCCGCAACACGGCGCCTGCCCGGGCGCCCGTATGCTCGCCATCGAGCACGCTGATTTGCCCGTTCACCAGGGTCGCCTGATAGCCCATGGATTTTTGAATGAAGCGCGGCGCACCTCCAGGGAAATCATGCACGATCTCCGGGTGCTTCTCGGCCACCTTGTCCGGGTCGAAAATATTCACGTCTGCCCGGAGGCCCTCGGCCAGGCGACCTCGATCCGCCAGACCGATGATTCGAGCCGGCGCCGACGTCAGCCGACGGATGGCCTCACCCAAGGTGTAGAGGCCGGTCTCCCGAACCCAATGGGAAAGTACGAAAGTGGCCCAACCCGCATCCATGATCTGGGAGACGTGCGCGCCCGCGTCCCCCAGGCTGGGGAAGATCCGCTCACTCTTGAACATGTCGCCCAGGGCATCGAGATTCAGGTTGAACATCCGGAAGGTAAACAACGCCTTGCCATCGCTCTCCCGGGAAAGACGCAGAAACGTTTCGGACCAGTGCTCGCCCGAACCATTGGCTAGGGCAAGCAGGTTCTGCTCGGGGCGTGCGGCGTATGCTGGGGATTCCCCAGCTCCCATCCAGAACACATGCTCAAGGGGCAATTGAGTCGCCTTTTCGTGCTTGGCCTCCTGGACGAGTTTCCCGGCGGTTTCAGCGTCGCGAATCGCCGCGAGCCGGCCCTTCAGATCCAGATCCCGAATCCGGTTCCAGGTCGAACCCCGGGCAGGCAATGTCGCCTGCAAGCCAAAGACAAAGCCCGAACCCCGGGGCTGGGAGATCGCCGTAATATCGAGACCATCGGCGCAAAGATCATCGAGATAGGCCGCACTGGAACGCCCCGAGTCCCGCTCGGCCGAGACCCCGAAGCTGAAGAGGACTCGGCTGCCCGAAGCCCGGGCGATATCGCGCAACAACTGGGTGCTGAAATCGAATTTCGAAAAATCAAGCACGTTCTGCATCAGACCATTTCGCTGGCCCACGGCCCGAGCGATATGGAGGAGTTCATCGGCGTCGGCGTAGGTTCCCGGTATCGCGCGCCCGTCGGGCAACACGTGGGGGGGATAGCGGTTCGTCGAGAAACCCACCGCGCCCCGGTCCAGGGAATGACCGACGATCTCGGCCATTTTCTGTTTCTCCGCTTCGGTGGCTTGTTCCTCCACCGCACGCTCGCCCATCACGTAAAATCGCACGGCACAATGGCCCACCAGACCCGCGAGATTGATCGCGGGCTCGAGTTTCTCCACCGAGTCCAGGTAGCCCCCGTACCCTTCCCAATCCCAGGGTAGGCCCCCGAGAATGGCGTCTTTGGGAATGTCCTCAACGGTCTCCATCATGCCCGCGAGTAAATCCCTGTCCTCGGGCTTACAGGGGGCGAAGGTTACGCCGCAGTTGCCCATGAGCGCCGTGGTTACGCCGTGCCAACTGACGGGGGTCAACAACGGGTCCCAACCGATCTGGGCGTCCAGGTGAGTATGCAGATCGACGAAGCCGGGGCTGACCACCATGCCCTCAGCCTCGATCTCCACCTCTCCGCTTCCCGGCACCTCGCCCACGGCCGAAATTAGGCCACCGTCAATTGCCAGGTCGCCGGCCACAGGCTCGGCTCCGGTGCCATCAACAAGTTGCCCCCGCCGAATCACCACATCATGCGTCATCGTTGCTCCTTCTTTTTTACCTTTTTTGGGGGGTGGGGGGCCTTGGGGGCCTTGGGGCGTTTGGAGGCTTTACCCTAGCATCCAGCCATTCAGGCCAAGGGGAAACCGGCCCCGGGGCGAATTCAGAATGCCTTCATCGAACCATGCAAGAATGTCTGCACATCGATTGATTGGCCCCATGGGGAAATCGATCGCATTTGTGAAGCGAGATTGCCTCACATAGGATCAAGGACCCATCAGCCGACCCTAGAACGCATTCCGCCCCGTACTCATTTCGTCCCTGCTTATATCGTCCCTGCTTATGTCTAAGACCCTATTTAAAATTTTACCTGAGACCCGAATCATTCCCATGCTGGCCGTCGCGGCCTATTTCGCTGCGGCGACATTGCCTTGCCCGATTCCGGCCCAAATATCCGCTGCCGCTGCTGGTGCCATTTCCTACAGCCATAGCGACCATGACCACGGCGATGACCACGGAGATGACCGCGGCGATGCTTCCATGGCGTCCGCGACGCAATCACCCGAGAAGGATCCGTCCGTCCCCTTCTTCACCAAGCCGTGCCCCTGCGGTTGCGAGGGAAACACCGGCGGCACCCTCGCGACAAAGCGACTGGGAAGACTTATCCCGCCGGAGACAAATTCGCTAACGATCGTCCCGATGCCCACCGCCCAAACGCCCCACCTCCAGTCTGTTTCGGATATCGCTGCGTCTCCGCCCGAACTGATCCCGATCCTCAGCTAGCCACGCCCAAAGAGGCGCGCCCTGCGCGCCCGGTTGAGCCGAAACCGCCTCTGGCCATTCGGCTCCCTTTTTAATGCTTGGTAATGCTTGGCACTCCGTGATCAGGAAATCATCCATGTCCGTCGAAAGAAATTGTGCGCGAAATCCATTGGGGTTTCCCGCCCAACACTCGTTTTCTTACCTCCGCCGCCTTCCGGCGTCGGATTCCTTGGAGCGTCGCGTTCCTCTGCCCTCAGTCCTACTTTTTTTCGGATTGCTTTTTTTCTTCGCGTTCCCGGGCCAGTCACTCGCCGCTCCAGAACTACCCCTCGAGGATGGGCAGCATCCCGAAGAGATCATCGTCACCGCCACCCGAAACCAACGCCCTCTCAGCCAGGTCCCCATGAGCGTCACGGTCCTCACCCGGGATGAGATCCTCGACTCCCCGGCCCAGGCCGTGGACGATCTCCTGCGGATCGTTCCGGGCGTCAACGTCCCCGCAGCCAGCAGCCTGGTCAGCCACCCCACTTCGCAATCGGTCTCCATGCGAGGACTCGGGCGCGGGCGCGCGTTGGTCCTGCTCGACGGCGTACCGCTCAACGACGGTTTCGGCGGCTGGGTAAATTGGACCAAAATTCCGTACCGGAACATCGAGCGCATCGAGGTGGTTCGCGGCGGAAGTTCCAGCGTCTACGGCACGTACGCCATGGGGGGCGTCATCAATGTCCTCACCCGGCCCGCAGAAGGCCGAGCCATGGATCTCGAGGCCAGCTACGGGACCCAGGACACCGGGCGCGCCCACGCGTATGTGAGTGAGAGCGTGGGCGACACGGCGATTTCGATCAACTACGACTTCTACGATTCCGGCGGATATCCGGTGGTCGCTGCTGGCGAGCGTGGCCCGGTGGACACCAACGCCCACTCCCAGCACAACAACTTGCAACTCGAGGCCAACCACAGTTTCGATTCGGGCACGACCGCCTACGTCCGGACGAACTTATTTCGGGACAAACGAAACGTGGGTACGCCCCTGGCCAACGACTCCCGAGATGTCTGGGACGTGGCCATGGGAACGAAATTTGCGGCCCCGGGTGGTGGCGACGGAAAGCTCTCCTTCTTCAGTTCACTTCAGGATTTCGACAACGCGAATACGACCGTGGCAGATGACCGGGCCAGCGAAGAACTCGCCCTAACCCAGGAAGTACCCAGCTTTGACATGGGAACCTCGGCCCAGTGGTCCAAGGAGCTTGGCTTCTGGTCTTCCTTTGCCGCAGTGGGAATGGACTTTCGTCACGTTGACGGGGAAAATCGTGAGACCATTGAGAGCTTGCCTTTCAACTCAAGTGTCACACAGGGAAAACAGGATGCCCTGGGGATCTACGCCGAGATGAGCCTCTTTCCCTGGTCTCAGTTCGAAGCCCTGGCGAGCCTGCGATTTGACTACTGGAGCAACTACGCCGGGTCCAGGACCGAGGACGGAAGCTCTACAGAGCATTACGCCGACCGAAGCGAAAGCGAGGTGAGCCCTCGGCTTTCCCTGCGCTACGAGTTTGAAAGCGGTTGGGCCGCCCGGGGTGCGGTCTACCGGGCCTTCCGCGCGCCCAGCCTCAACGAGCTCTACCGGGGCTTCTATGCGGGCAACGCGTTCTTCGCGCCCAATGCCGACCTGAGCCCTGA
>DUCT01000084.1:0-26459 GCA_012959665.1 Myxococcales bacterium
GCTGAAGTCGATCATGCGGTGGATTCGGATGTCTCCCGCGATGGAGTCGAGCTGAAGCTGGTTCAGGCGCGTGGGGACGCCGGCGGTGTCCACCACTTGCACTTGGCTCATCAGGGGGATCAGGCTTCGCTCTCCCTCGACCCATCCGTCCTGGGCTCTGAGCGCTTCGATCGCTGCAAGTTCCTCCGGAATCTCCGGATCCAAGGCGGCCACGTCGGCGGCGAGGGCATCGGCCACGGCGCTGGCATCGCTGTCGAGCAGACTGCCGTGCTGCCGAATCTGCAGGGCGGTCTGGAGACCTTCGGATTCGTGGAGTCGCAGGGTGACGGCCGGGCTTCCATCGGCGTGACGCACGTTGACTACCGGAAGGCTCTCCGAAGCGGGTGCGTCGGGATAGATGGGGAGGAGAGGGTCGTCTCCCGCGGTGAGCACGAGGGTCTGGGCGTCGAGCACGACATCCCCGGCGAAGTCGAGATTTCCGGTACCCAGGAGTCCGGCGCGCAATTGCAGGACCCCTTCGGTGCGCAGGCTGAGGTCCACTTCGCCGCCCGGGTTTGTGGCGCGTTCCACCACCCAGCCAAAGGGGTTGACGGCGACCAGCGAATCGAGGTCGAAGGCGGAACCGTCGAATCGGATGCTCCGGGAGGGATCATCCAGAAAGTCGCTGGGGGGTTCGAGGCTGAGGGTCAAGTCGGAACCCGACACGCTGGAGGGGGTGAGCGTGATGCTGCCGTGTCGGCTCGTGAAGAAGACCTGGTTCAGTGCGGCGTTCCCCGCGAGCCCGAGCTGACCGGTGGAGACGTCCAAGATGCCGGGGTCGATGAAATTCTGGGGGCCAGCGGCGGCGAGGGGGTCGGCGAGCAGATCGCCGTCCTGGTCGATGCTGATCAGTCCCGGGGCGTCGGCGGGCAGGGCATTGAAGTCGAAGGGGGCGGGGGGGAGTCCTGATTCGAGAGGGGCGGTCGCATCGAAATCAAAGGCGGTCAGGCGAAGTTGCGAGCCGGGCAGGACCGCGGCGTCGGTCAGGATTACTTCGGTCTCTGGGTCGGTTATCCCCTCGGTGTTGACCGCCGAAAAGTTGGCGCCGCCTGCGCGGAACTGCAGGTCGAGGGGGCCGGGGCCGGCTTGGAGTACATCGTCGACGACAAGGTCCTGGCCGTCGCTCCGCGAGAGGCTGATTGTCGGGGCCGAGAGGACGAGCCGCTCCCGGGCCTGGAGCAAGGGCAGGGTGGAGGTCGCATCGACGCTGAGCGCGATGCCGCCGTCGTCGGACCGGATAGCCAGACGGCCGGGCAAGATGTCCCCGAAATTCTCGGTCAGGAGGGGGAGATTGGAATTCTCGATGATCGCGTCCTGGCGAAGAACGAACTCAAGGGCTCCTTCAAGGGCGGTGCCCGGGCTCAGGCTTTGAAAGATGGGTGCTGCGCCCACGCTCGGGGACAAATCGACGGAGGAGGCAAAGTCGCCCGCATTGCCCCCGACGCCATCTCCCGCCACCAAGCGGATTTCGTCGGCCTGGAGAATCATGTCACCTTCAAAGCTGAGCGTCCCCGGATTGACGAGGCCAGCGCGCACTACGAGTCGGCTGGTGGCGGGGTCGGTGAACGAAACTTTTTCGTTCAGGGCCTGGGTGTAGGTGAAACCGCCGAGCCCCCCGATATCGAGACTTCGGACCTGCAAGGTTTCGGTGGCTTCGGTAATGGCACTGAGGTCGATGTCCCCGAGCGCGTGAAGGCTCAGCTGGGTATCGAGCACCCCGGCTGCTCCGTCGTCGCCCAGGGTAATGCCGCCTCCGTCCGACCGCAGGGTGTAGTTCACACCGTCCACGCCGCCGATGAAGCGGTTCGGGTCGGGCACGGTGGTGTCATCGATGGGGGCATCCTGGCGCAAGGCGAAGGCCGTGAGCGCGCTGGCATTGCCGCTGCTGAATAGAACGTTCGCGCTTTCCGGGGCCAGGGTCTCCGCGCGCACCGCAGCGCTCCCGGCTGAATCGCCGTCCCCCGCCCGGAGGGTGAGACTGGGGGCGGCGAGGGTGATGGGGTTGGCCAGGGGGTCGGCCAGGGGGTCGGCGAGGGGGTCGGGGTCGGGTTGAGCGAATGCGAGGTCGCCTTGGCCCCCGGCACCCGCGTGGAGGACGATGGACTCGCTGGCCGAGAGGCCGCCCTGGATGATGAGGCTCGGATCTTCGGCAACCGCCGGCGTCCCGGCCGTGATGATCAGATCCTGGGCGGCGCCGGAGATGGAGGCGGCGAGATCGGCGCTCACGGTGAAGCCCTGTTCGAGTTCCAGTTCCAGCAGGGTCAGGCTGTCCGGGGAAAAGACTCCATCGACCGCGATGCCTTCGCCGGCGGAGAGTCGGAGTTCCAGGCTCGAACTGGGATCGGGGTCGGCGATGCTACCGGGGTCGCTCACGGTAAGGACGCCGTCGGACGCGGCCAGGGTGTACTGCTCAAGATTGGCGAGGTTGCCGCCCGCGATGCGGCTCAGAAGGTTCGCGTCGGCGGTGAAACTGGCCTCTTGCAACAGGGAAAAGCGCAGAGGGGCGGCGTCCACCCCGTCGTGGCTGTGAAAGTCGGCCGTTCCGAGATCGATGGAAGCCTCGGTGCTTTCGCCGCCGAATCCGTCGCCCACGGCGAGGAGAATCTCTTCGCCAATGATTTCCGGTGTGCCGGAGAATGTCTCGGAGAAACGGAAAGTGATGTTGCCGGTCCCAGTTTGCAGGCCGGGGGCGATCTGGATGGCCTGGTCGGCGGCGAGTAGGCTGGCGATGTCGACATCCCCGGCGTGGAAAATTCCGATGTCGCTGACAGCGAGGCCCGAATCGAGTCCCGGGAGGCTGCGCGCGTCCAGGGTCGCGTCCTCGAGCCGAAAGCTTCCGCTGCCCACGCTCTGAATCCGGCCGCCCGCGGTCACGATCTTCGTTGCGTTCGGGTCGGTCCGCGTAAGATCCCCGATGGTCACCGAAGCGCCTTCGTCCGCGGTCACGAAAATCACCGCGCCCCCCACCGCATCGGCCGCGCCGGTGGAGTCGATTTGGCCGTTCACCAGGATTTGGTACGCCGAGGCGGTGCTTGATGTGGCGTCCAGTCCCAGGGTCACTTCGCCGCCTCCGGTCGCTAACCGGGCGCCCTCGGCGACGGTGATTCCGCCGCCCGCGGTCAGCGCTTCAGCATCTTGGCTGGAGAGGGGCGGGAATTCGGTGCGGCGGGCGCGGATCTCGATATTGCCCCCGGTCACCGGGGTGTCCGGGGCTTCCACCACCGAGGTGTCCAGACTGCCCGCGACCTCGACGTTTCCGCCGGTGGTGAAGAGGGCGACGGTTCCGCCGTCGGTGTTCACGCTGCCCGCGGCCTCAATATTAATATTCCCCCCGACCACGAGGCTCTCCCCGGGCTCGGCCCCGCTGTTGGGCACTCGAATGGCTTCGCCAAAGACAGCGACGGTTCCGCCGAAAAACTCATTCCCCTCGTCGTCCCGGGTCGCGGTGGTGGTGTCGATGGCGCCGCCCAGGGTGATGTCTCCCGCAAAGCTGCTGATTGCCAGTGTGCCACCATCGGTGTTGATCTTCTTCCCGTCACCAACGATGACGTTAATGCCATCGAGCACAATGGCCCCGCCGCCGGAGTTGAGGTCGGCGTTGATTTCCAGGTTCCCCACATAGGCGTTGGGAATTTCATCCGTTGGTAGGGGGTTCTGATTTTGGGACAAGTCGCCGGCTCGGAGAACCAGGGAGAGCGCCAAATTGGAAGCGGCGGTGGGATCGGCTGTGGGGTCGCCGACGACGCCGATGGCTGCGTTCACGAAAAGATGGTTGGCAGCGAGAAGGGAGAGGGTGGCTCGGCTGCCCGGCGATGCGTTTGCGGCATCGGGCGTGATGGCGGCGTTCACGGTGATATCGCCGTTCTGAATCCCCTGTTCGGTGGCGATGGTGTCGGTCAGGATCGTGACACTGACGCCCTGCTCCAGGGCGCCCGAAATCAGTTCCGCCTGGATTTCAGAGTCGTCGACCGTGGGCCGAATCACGGGCCCACCATCGAGTTGGAAGAGTGGGTTTTCGATTTGGGCTTGGGAGAGGCCGGGGTCGAGGCAGGCCGGGTCCCCTTGGTCGCACCCGGCGGCCACGATGGTGATGTTGTTGGGGTCGATGAGCCAGTCACCGCCCAGATCCCCCGGAGTCCCGCTGAGCGCGCGGAGGTTCGGGGCCCGAGTGATATCGAGCCATTGCTTGCCCGAGGTCTCGGCAAACCCCCCGGATCCGCCCAGAGGCCCGCCGGTGGCCGAGAGGGTTCCGTAGACCTGGGCGATTTCATCGGCCCAGACGATGATCTCGCCGCCATTGCCTCGCTGGGTGGCATCGGCGTGGAGTTCCGCTGTTGCGTGGACGTAGGTGCCTCGGGCGGTGGGCGCGCCATCGCCCCCCTGAAATTCGCCCCCCACCCGGATCCGGCCGCCGGCGCCGGCGCCCGAGGCATCGAGCAGGGCGTCGGCCTGGATCGAAACGAAATCGCCGAACACATCAATTTTGCCGCCCCGGGTTTCCCCGTCGGGTCCCGCAGCCCCGCGGTCGGCGGTATCCAGTACGCCGCGAACCTCCACTCCCCCGCCTTCGCCGGCTTCAAGAGTGATGCTTCCCCCGTGGATGCTCCCGGTATTGCGAATTGCAAAGGACAGCATGTCCCCCGCCGCCAGGCGCACACGGCCGTTCCCGGCCTCGATCGTGCCGGCATTCTCCACGGCGGGTCCGGCGCCAAGACCGGGGGCAAGGCTGGACTGGATCACGATGGGGCTGTCGTGATCGCGCAGCTGGATTTGGTTTCCCGCGGCCATCACGAAGCTGCCGTCGGGGGTTTCGACGTGCCCGAAATTGGCCACCGAACGTCCCAGGAGCGCGATGCCCTGGCCCCGCATTTGGCCCGCGTTCGTGACCCGGCCGTCCAGGTCTGTGAAGCGGTACTGGCCCGCGAGGAAATCCGAATGCGAGAGATCGCCCGCGGCGGCAATCACTTGGCCTACGTCGACGAAGGAACCGTCCTGGAAGTTGATGCCCGCCCGGTTGGCGAAGATGCAGGTGGCATCGCAGACCACGCGTCCCCAGAAATCGCTGGCGCGCTCACCGGGGCTCTGGTTCAGCACGACGAAGCCCTCGTCCTGGCGGAATTCGAGGCTGTGGCCCGCCGGCTGCTGGATATCGGTCTGCCAGTCGAGGATGGCGTGTGGACTCTGCTGGCTGAATTCGGTGAGTGTGTCCGTGTTGCTGGTGAACTCGCCCTGACCGTGGATCGGTGTGACGTTTCCCAGGGCGGTTTCGGTTGCCCAGGAAGTCCCGGGTCCACTGCCGAGTACGAAGGCGATGAGGGTCAGGTGGGCGGCCAGGCGCTGGCCAGGCCCGTGGCTCGAAGGAGCGTCAGGCCGCGCTCCCAGCCCCTCAGACACGCGTTTGCTGGTGGTTCGCATGGGTGGGTTCCCCCCGTCGATGGGTTGCGATTCGAGTCTCATCACCAGACCCCGTTGATCATGAAATAAAACTTCCCGTTGCCATCGGTCTGGGTTTCGCTCTGGGCATTCAGACAGCCCAGATCCGGGCTGCCCGAGGGCGTCGTCGGGCTGCAATCGACTTCTTGATGGATGCCCCGGGCCCAGTCGACGCGCACGCTCAAATTGCCCTTGTAGATGAACTCGATCCCCGCGCCCGCGCCCACGAGGAATTGGTTCAGCTCGGTGCCCGAGGCCAACTCCGGGTTGTTGCGGATGCTCTTGCCCGCGTCGATGAAGCCACTGAAGACCAGGTCCCAATCGGGGCGGCCGTAGACCTGCTGGGGGGCGAGGCGAAAATCGCCGACCCAGGGCAGCTTGATGGGTTTGCGGGAAATCGGCAGGGAGCGGGGAAGGTGAAAGCGGTACTCGGCGCTGCCGATGTAGACGCTGTCGCCCACCGCGATGCCTTGGGGAAAACCGCGCACGCTGTACAACCCGCCGATGACTTGGGAACTCTGGGGGATCAGCCGGTAGTCGAAGGCGTACTGGCCTCGGCCGCCCAGAGAAATCTCGTGGCTCAGGGTCGAGGTCCGCGGGGTGTTGGGGTTTCGCCAGGAAGCGAAGAAGAGCAGGGGCTCGAGGTATTGACTGACGCCGCCTTCGAACTGGATCACCCACCAATCGGAATCCGTCGCGGCTCGGCCGAGTCCGCCCCCGAAATCCTCCCCATACTCGCCGGGGCTGCCCAGGGCCGAGGCGTACTCGCCCCGGATGCGGCCAAAGAGCGCCGAGTAGGCGTTGGTGCGATCGAACTTCAGCCCGAGGTCCACCACAGCCAGGGTGACATCGGCCAGATTTCCGGCGCTTCGGTTGTCGAGTTGGACGCCGCGAAAGCGGGTGTCGGCGGTGAGATCCAGGAAAAAGTTCTTGTATTGGAAGGCGTTGTAACTGAGTCCGCCACCGATATGCCAGTCGCTGCTCAACAGGGAGTCCACGGCGTTGAAACCGCCGGGTAGGAGCTCTATGACATCCGATTCGATTCGAGTCCACCCCCCATCGACGTGCCAGCGCAGGCGCGCAACACCCCACCAGGGAATGCGGCTGCGGTTCAGCCACTGGAGCACCGTGGTTTCCCGGGGGCTGGATTCCATCCAATCCGCGCGTCGGGGGCCGAACCACGGCGCCTCGTAGGCCGCCTGGATGCTGTGGACATTGTCCAAGCCCGAATTCATGTAGTTGATGGACAGCACGTCGTCTCGGTCGCTGAGTTGACGGTTCACGTAGCCGACCCGGGTTTGCCAGAGACTGGTGCGTTCGGTGCCGGTGTTGGAAGACTGGGCGTAGACGTTCCAGGGCTTTTCTTCGTAGACCCGGTAGTCCAGGGTGATTCCGTCCTCCTTTCCCGAAGCCGCTAGGGCCGCTTCAACCTGGCGTCCCGAATGCCGGTTCAGGGCGTAGAGGTAATCCTCCAGGCGGCGACGATCGATCCGGTCGGTTGTGCCCTCTCGGCCCTCGAGTTTCGGCCCAAGGGGAGAACTCTTGCGGATATCCCGGTGGGCGGGGTTGTTGATCTTCCAGTCGCTTTGGATCCGGTGGCCCACCGCCACGGTGCGGACGTCGGTAATGCGCCCCACCGAGATATCCAGGCGGAGCGTGTGATTGTCCTCGTTGCGCAAGTCGCGCTCGTCGCCCAGGGTGATGTCCTGGGGATTGGGCCGGACGTAGACCCCGAGCATCCCCTCCCCGTGAAGTCGGGCCAACAGGGCCCGGGAAACGGCGCCCAGGGCGCTGGCGTGGAACCAAGCCAACTCGCGAGGACCGCCTACGGTCACGGACTCGGTCTCTTCCCCCGCTCTCGGGGCCACGTAACCGGTGGCTGTCAGATGCAGGGGGACGCGAATGGGCAGCAGGTCACTCAGTCGGGGGAGGTCGTCCCGGGGTTCCGGGTAGCCGACCACGAAATCGTCCACTGGGAAGGCCGGCCCATCCGGACGCGGTGCGGAGTCTTGTCCGGGGACTTGGGCCCGTGCGGCCGGAGCGGCGAGCAGGCAGAGCCCGACCACGACCACGACCACAGCGGCGAGAAGTCCCCGGGCGATTGGGCCGAGGGGATTTTCGCGGACTAGGGCTGAGGCGTGCGGAAGCGATGCTTTCAAGGAATTCAAACTCACTCGCGAAATTCGGCCCTGTCGCCCCGTGCCCGGGATCGGACGCGTCCGAAATCTCCTAAATGACAAAGAATATTTGGATTGGTAGCGGGTCCCGGTGGTTGTTCTCGTGCCCGCCCCGCGCAGTCGGCTGGGGGGCCGGGAAAGGCAGACGCGGTGCTTGACCCCCGGTGGTACCGGGCGAGGCTGACGATAGCTTGGCTGAGCACGTTGCTCCCCCCGTCTGCCCACCTTTTTCGATTCTCTTTGGGGGCGTCCGGGCAGCGCGGCGAGGACGTTTCCTCGCTGGGCCCGGGTGAGTCACCGGCTGTGGGATTCGGTTCCCGGGCGGGGCGTTGGCTTGGACCTTGGCCCGGGGCGAATTCAGTCGACGCCTTCGGGTTCCCCCCCCGAACCCCGGTTTTCGGGGTGATAGAGCGCCGATGCGCTCTCGAGGGCTTGGCTCACTTGCACTCGCAATGCGGCGGGTTCGAGGACCTCGGCGCCGGGACCGAAGGAGAGGATCCAGTCGGTCAATTCGCTGCTTCCTCCGACTTCCATGGTGAGATCCACCCCCCCGTCGGCGCGTTCCTCGATCTGCTGGCTGGCGTGCCAGCTTCGCTCGCGGACCTGGGTGGCGCGTTCCCGGGCAAAGCGCACCCGGACCCGGGAGGCCGGCTCGATGACGACGCCGAAGTTGGCCGACGTCCAGGCGTCGAAATCGAAGCCTTCGCGAACTTGGAAGTCGGCCCCAGTGGCTTCGAGATCGAGGATTCGGTCCACCGCGAAGGTCCGAATCTCTGCGCGGCGGTGGTCGAAACCGATGACATAGAGGCCGCCCCGTTGGTACCAGACGTGGTAGGGGTCGAGATCCCGGGAGGATTCCTCCCCGGTTTGGCCGTTGCGGTAGCGCATGTGGAGCACGCGCCGCCCCAGAACCGCTTCGTTCAAGGCCTCGATGGTGGTGCGCGATTTTGCATACCGTTTGTGGGGCTCGGGGAGAACCCGGAACGAGCCCGCGATGGTGTCCAGAAAGCCGATCAACTCGCTGGACAGGGCGGAGCGGATCTTGGTCAGGGCCGACTGGATGGAGTCGTGGAAGACCGTGCCCTCAAGGGTCCGAAGCAGGTCCTCGCCAAAGGCCAGAGCCAGAATTTCATCGGCGGTAAAGGGAACGTCCCCAAGCTTGAAGCTGTCCAGAAAACGGTAGTAGACCTTGCCGTCGCGTTTTTCGCTGACCACGGGGAAGCCGGCGTACATCAGGGCATCGAGATCGCGATAAATCGTGCGACGAACGCAGCCCAAGTCGTCGGCGAGTTCGGCGAGGCCCACGCCGCCTCGGCTTCGGCCCAGGCGTTGAACGAGCAACCATTGCCTGGCCAGTTGATCTCCCCGCATGGGGGAGAGCTTAGCTCTCGAAGACCGGGGAGGAAGCTTCGTCGTTGCTGAAGAATCGGAGAAGTTCATCTTCCCGGGCCATGGCGTCGGCGTATCCGAGTTCCACCAGGGGCGTAGTGAAGGCCGTGTCGAAGAGCAGGTAGGAGAGCAGGTCGGCTTCCCGGGACTCCTCGTCATCGGAGCGTCGCAGGAACATCTTCAAGAAGGCGTTGAGCTCGAGTTTGTTGTCGGCGTCGGCCAACAGGTCCCCGGCCATCAGTCCCACGTCCTGGGAGGGCCGGATGACCATGTGGTCGATGCGCCGCAGGGGCCGGGCCCCTCGGACGCCTCCGGCTTCGTTGATGCGCTCGAGGAAGTCGGGCCCGAAGGCGATCTCGCCGTGGCTCAGGATATCGTTGACGAAGCGAAGCCGGGCCAAGTCAGCGTCCACGGGGGAAAGCATCAGGGCATTGAGAACCTTGCCGAGGAGGAACATAGGGTTGCCGAAGCCCGCGGTTCGCTGTTGCGCGAGCGCTTCGCTGACCGAGGGTGTCGCCCCGTGGCTGAGCCCGATGACGAGAACCCGGTCGGCCCCCAAGCGCAGGGCCGGGGCCAGGGGCGTGTTGAGCCGCAGGCCCCCGTCCGCGTAGTAGCGCGAACCCACTCGAACCGAGGGGAAGAGCAGGGGGATGGCGGCGGAAGCCAGGGCGTGCACCGGTGCGAGCCGGGCGGCTTGCATCCGAATCTGATCGTCGGGGGCCTGAGGGAAGTGCGAGCGCTCTTTTTCCTCGGTAAAAATCACCGCCCGGCCCGTGGCCAATTGGGTCGCGGCGATGCACACGCTGTCGACCCGCCCGGCATTCAAGTTTTTCCGGATTCCATCCCAGGGGATGGCCTGGAGAACCAGTTGTTCCAGGGGGCCGGTATCCAGCAGACCAAAGAGCCGGTCGGGTCTTCGTCCCTCCCGGAGGAGATGGGCGACTTTGCGCACGCCGCAGAGCATGCGCGGCATGGCGAGGAGGTCTCGGTGGCTGAATTTGAAAATTTCGCCGACGTGGAGATCCTCCCAGATCTTGACCAGTTGTGGGCCGCGTCCAGATTTTTGCTCGGCGGTTGCCGCGATAAAGGCGGCGTGGATCGCGCCCACGGATGTCCCGCAGACGATGTCGAAGTTCGGATCAATGCCGTGGCGTTGGGGCAGGTCGTCCAGGATGAACCGGAGAACCCCCGCCTCGTAGGCACCGCGTGCACCGCCGCCCGAAAGGATGACCGCGCGCCGGGGTCGGTCGGACTGTCTGGGGGCCGAGGCGCTCATGGGTGGCTCCTACTTGCTCACCCGCTCCGAGTACTCGCCATTGCGCGTATCGACGCGAATCAGGTCGCCTTCCTCGATGAAAAGCGGCACGTTGAGGGTGGCTCCGGTCTCGAGGGTGGCGGGCTTGGTGGCCCCCGAACTGGTGTCGCCCTTTACGCCGGGATCGGATTGGGTGACCCGGGCATCGATGTGGTTGGGCAACTGGATGTTGACGGGGCTTCCCTTCCAGAAGAGGACGCCGACCTCCATGTTCTCGAGCAGGAAATCGACCGCGCGCCCGAGCACGTCGTCGCCAATCGGGATCTGGTCGAAGCTCTGGCTGTCCATGAAGATGCGTCCGGTGGCATCCTGATAGAGGTACTGCATGGAATTTTCCTCGATGTCGGCCTCTTTGAGCTTCTCCCCCGAACGGAAAGTCCGATCCACGGTTTTCCCGTTCAGCAGATTTTTGAGCTTGGTACGGACGAAGGCGCCGCCCTTGCCCGGCTTCACGTGCTGGAAATAGGTGATCGCGAAGGGCTGGCTATCGATTTCGAGTTTGAGGCCATTGCGGAACTGAGAGGTATCTATTGCCATGATTTCCCTTGTTTTTTTCGGCATGTCGGATCACCGAAGGGAGCGATGCCCCCAGGTCTTTGAGTCGGTGTGGCGGACCCGGAGCTTGAAGGATCGCGAAAAAAAGCACTTTTCGCCCCCGGGCAGAACAAGGGCCCCTGGAACGCGAGGGTTCCAGGGGCCCGGTCAATGGATCGTGAATTCCGGTTCCATGGAAGGCTCCAGGACCGAGGTGGTCGAAATGGGAATCAGCCCTTGGCGTTGGCAAGGGCTTCGGTCAGCGCTGGGACGATGTCGAAGAGATCGGCCACTACACCCAGATCCGCCACCTCGAAGATCGGCGCATCCGGGTCCTTGTTAATGGCGATCACGTAGTTGCTGCCCTTCATGCCGACAAGGTGCTGGATAGCCCCGGAGATCCCGCACGCGACGTAGAGCTTGGGGGTGACGATCTGGCCCGAGGAACCGACCTGGTAGGGGTGGTCGAGCCAGCCGGCGTCGACCACCGGCCGGGAGGCCCCCATGGCGCCGCCCAGGGCGTCGGCCAGGGGTTGGATGACTTCGGCGAACTTCTCCGGTGCGCCCACACCCCGGCCACCGGACACGATGATGTCGGCCTTGCTGAGGTCGACTCCAGTGGCCTCGGCCTGCTTGATCTCGACGAATTGCCCGCGCAGATCGCCGAGCGCGACCTCCAGGGGCTTTGTGCCGCCCTCGGCGGATCCCTCGAATGCGTCATTGGCGCCGGGTTGGACCGTGGCCACCAGCATGCCCGAAACGCCCAATTCGGCATCTAGTTTTCCGTTGAAAATTCGGCGGAAGAGGGTCAGGTCTTCGCCGTTGCCCTCGATCTTGAAACAATCGCTCACGAAGGCGGCGTCTAGACCCGCAGCCACCCGGGGCGCGACGTCCCAGCCGATCGGGCTATTCGAGAGCAGGATCACGTCGGCCTCGGTGGCTTCGGCTGCGGCTCGAATTGTCCTATTGAAGGCCTCGACGTTGTAGTTCGCCAGGGCCGGGTCGTCGGCGACGAGGGTTTCGCCCGCCCCGGCAGCCGCAAATTGGCTGGCTACTTCAGCGACTCCGCTGCCGAGGACGAGTCCCCGGATGCCCCGGCCTGTGGCCTCGCCCAGTTTGCGGGCCAGGGTGATAACTTCGTAGCTTGAATCGCGAATTGCGCCGCTCTGGGTCAGTTCTGCGACGATGAGGATGTTGCCCATCGATATGTACTCCCGATGATCCGGGGGCGATGGCTGGATCGCTCCTGGATCGTTGATTGTCTGGACCGGCCCGATGCTCGTTTGCGGACTCCGCCCGGGCCGTTTCCTTGGCCGAGCCCGCGTGTTCTGAGTGCGTGTTCTGAGTGCGTGTTCAGTGCGTATTCCGAGTGCGTGTAGTCAGTGCGTGTAGCGAGTGCGTGTAGTGAGTGTGAGTGGGTTTAGCCCGGATCTAGAGAAGGCCCAGTTCGCGAATCTTGGCCACGAGTTGGCTGACGATTTCGCCGGTCCCACCTTCAAGAATCTCCGCGGTATCGGATTTCGGTGGCACGTAGACCTTGTTGACCGTGACCTTCGCGTGGGCGGCGCCCACTTGATCGCTCACGCCAAGATCCGCCGCGGTCTTCGTATCCACGGGTTTCTTCTTGGCCTGCATGATGCCCTTGAGCGAGGCGTAACGGACTTGGTTGGCCCCGGTTTGGACCGCGACCAAGCAAGGCTTCGGGAGATCCACAACCTCGATGGCGCCCCCTTCGAGTTCTCGCTCAACCCGCATAGTCCCGTTGTTCGTGATGGCAAGGGCGCCCGTTGTCGAGGGAACGTCGATCAACTCGGCCAGCATCGGGGGGACGGCAGCAAAGTTGCCATCCTCGGCCATCAGGCCGCAGAAGATGACGTCGGGGTTCTCTTCCTTCGCCACTGCGGCCAGGGTCTTGGCGATGCCCAGGGCGTCGGAGCCCTCGGTGGCGTCGTCATTGACGTGCACCGCGCGGTCCGCCCCCATGCCGAGGGCCGTGCGCAGAGCCTGGGTGGCTCGATCGGGCCCAATGGTGACGACCACGACTTCGACATCAGCACCCCCGGCGTCCTTGATACGGAGCGCCTCCTCGAGGGCGTAGCTGTCGTAACTGTTGATTTCGAACTTGATATTGTCTTCCTGAATCCAGCTGCCATCGGCGCGAACTTCGAGTCGCGCATCTTGATGTGGCACCTGCTTCAGGCACACCATGACCTTCATGGGGTTGGGCCTCCGCTTGGATGTGGAAGGGAAAGGCCCCGACGCGTGGGCAGCGGGGCCTGGAAAAAGCGCGCCAAAACTACCGGAGCGCGGGTTCGATTTCAATGTCACCCGGGAGGCGCCGGATTCGGCGTCCTAACCCCAGGGAAAAGCCCCCCGGGCCTAGCCTTCGTCCAGAATGTCTTCCATCCAGTCCGTGACGATTCGTGAAGCGGCCCGGTAGTTGCCGAGGCGCTCCCCTTCGGATTGGCCGGGTTTGAGCAGGGAGCCGTTGGCTCCCTCAAAAATGCGCAGGATGGTGGGGGCACCGACCCGGGAGAGCGATCGGCGTAAAACGTCGAGTTGGCAGCGGGGATCGTTGCTCCCCTGGAGGAAGAGCATCGAAGAGGTGAGCCGGTAGAGAGCCTCGATATCGGGCTGATCGGGTGCCCCCTTGGCGTGCAGGGGAAAGCCGAGAAAGAAGAGGCCGTCGGCGTGAATGCGCGAAGCGGCGAGGCGTGCCGCCGCCTGGGCGCCGAGGCCCAGGCCACCCAGGAAGAGATGGCTGGGTGCGGAGGTCTTGTCCTGGGTGAGCAGGCTCAAGGCGGCCCGAAAGGCCTTCTCCAGGACCAACGGGTCGAGTTTTTTGGCCTTTTTGCCCGCTTCGGCGAAAGGAAAGTTGAAGCGCAGGGTCAGAAAGCGATGCTGGGCCAGTTCCTCATGGAGGCTGGTGACCAAGGGATCGTTGAAATCGCCCTCTCCGTGGGCGATCACGACGGCGATCCTCGCGCCCGTCGGCCACCACTCGGGGAAGCCGATGACCGCCGACAGGGAGTCGCACCCCTCGAGGGGCTCGGAGAGTTCGATCCGGATATCCTTAAATTTGGCTGTTGCTTCCACGCCCACCTTCCTTTCGGGGGGGTGATTATCACAAGGGCCTTCTAAATGCACCACGTCCGGGTTTCGGGGAAGCCGATTTGTCTCGAACACTCGCGATTCCGCAGGCCTATACTGCCCGTCCGGAGCCTTCCCGAGGAGTCGCTGTGAGCGCCGTGCCCCCCCCCATTACAATTGATCTCAACCCGTCTCGTCGGCGACTCTGGGACCGAGTACGCGGCCGGATGACGGCGCCCCGGCCAGGGGCCCAGGGGTCGGGTGCGGCGGATTTGCTGCTCCTGCTTCCGGATCTGACGGTTCTGCTCCTGCGCCTGCTCCGAGATGACCGGGTTCCCCTGGCCCCCAAGGCCGTGGCGGTGGCGGGGGTTGCCTATGTGCTTTCGCCCCTGGATCTGGTGCCCTCATTGTTGCTGGGGCCCGTGGGTCTGGTGGACGATCTGATAGTTGTGGCGGCCTGTCTCTCGGGGATCTTGAACCGGGTCCATCCCGACGTGGTGCGGACCCACTGGTCGGGGCAGGGCGATGCGCTAGAAGCCATCGAGGGGGTAACGGCCTGGGTCGAGGGTCAGCTGGTGGGTGGTTTGCGCCGCTTGTGGGAGGGGCTCCGCCGGAGTTGACCGAGCCCGGGGTTCCCCCCGCTTCAGCTTGGGGAAGCCAAGGCCTGTAGGCGCCCGCGTGCCTCGGCGGGGATTCGGCGAACTCGGCCATTTTCGCTGCTGATCGAGGCGTGCTCGGTGGCTCCCGATGCGATGGGCCGCGCCCCGCATGCCACGCTGTAAGCGATTCGGAGTGACGCGCCCCGCACCCACTCCGCCCAGGCGGTGACCTGGAGTAAATCGTCGAAGCGGGCGCTGTCGTGGTGATCGACTTCCGAGCGAGTCACCGCGAAGTGGAGCCCCATCTCCATGTACTCGCTGTAGGGGCGGTCGTGTTCTCGGAGCCAGAGTGCCCGGGCCCGCTCGAAAAAACGCAGGTAGTTGGAATGATGAACCACGCCCATGGCGTCGGTTTCGTAGAAGCCGACCCGGTGTTCTAGCTGGGAGAGGGTGGCGCCCGGGGGCGCCACAAGCGGGCTCAGAAATTGTCCTTGGCTGTGCGCAGAATCGCCAGGGCCTCGCCGTCGGAGGCGCGCATGAAGGGGTTGGTCTCACGCTCTTCGCCGATGGTTGAGGGAATCGTCATTTCCTCGGGGCCAGCGTCATGCCAATCCCCCGCGGCCCCGGCCCGAAGCGCGATCACGCGTTCGAGCTTGGCCTGCATCGCTGCATTCTCGGGTTCGGCACTCACGGCAAAGCGCAGGTTTGACTCGGTGTACTCGTGGCCGCAGAACACTCGGGTGGAATCGGGCAGGGCCGCGAGTTTCTCGCAGAGCGCCGTGTACATCATTTGGGCGTCGCCTTCGAAGAGTCGGCCGCAGCCCCCAGCGAAGAGCATATCCCCGGAGAAGACGGCCTCGGCCGCGTCAAATACGTACGCGACGTGGCCCATAGTGTGGGAGGGGATGAAGAGAACCCGGGCCGTGTGGTCGCCCACGTCGACTGTGTCGCCCTCGTCGACGCCCTGGCTGAAGCCGGGGACCCGCTCCGAGTCCGATACGTGGGCAATCACGGGGACGCCATAGCGCTCGGCCAACTCGGGATTCGCCGCCGAGTGGTCGGGGTGGTGGTGGGTGGAGAGGATCTTCGTGACCCGAGCGCCGCTGGCTTCAACGCGCCGAATCACCGGCTCGGCTTCCGGGGCGTCGATGATGGCGGCTTCTTGGCTGCGGTCACAGATCACGAGGTAGGTGTAGTTGTCGCCGAGGGTGGGGATGCGCTCGATGGTCAAAGTCATGGGATTATCCTAACTCGCTGGCTGGGGTAGGGGGTCTTGTTTTAGCGGTTGTGGCGGCGGTTGTGGCGGCGGTTGTGGCGGCGGTTGTGGTGGCGGTTGTGGCAGTGGCAGTCGCGTCGTGAGAGGCGGGAATCTGGCCGCCGAAGGCCGGGCAATATCCCTTGTAGCCGCACCAGTTGCAAAGGGCGTTTTTCTTCGCGGGAAATTCCCGGGTTGCGCGAATTTCGTCGATCAACCCGATCACGTCCTGCTTCAGGACTTCGAGTTCCTCGGGGTTTCGGGTCGAACTGCAGATCTTGTCCTTGGCCAGATAGTGCCAGACTAGGCGAATGGGTTCCCCCGCCCCGTATTCGGCGGCGACCCCGATTTGGTACAGAGCGAGCTGGCGGTCCTGGTCCAGCTTGCTTTGGGTGGGGATCCAGCTGCCGGTCTTGTAGTCCTGAATTTCGATGGCGCCATCCCGTGCCCGGACGATGCGGTCCACGATGCCCTGCATCACATACTCCCCCGACTCATCGAGGTTGAAGGAGACCCGTTGCTCCAGCCCCAGGGTCTCGTCGGCATCGAAGGGGTAATGGCGGCGATAGAAGTTGCTCAGGCAGCGCACCCCCAGGGCTCGGTAGAAATCTTTGTCGAGCCCCGACTTGACGATTCGGATGCGCTCCGGGTCGTATTGGGCGTCGAAATTCGCGTTGTAGCGGCTGATCACCTGCTCGAGCTTGGGGAGCTGCTGCCGGCCGACGAATTCGTAAAGGCGTTCGAGGACTTCGTGGACGCGCTTGCCCACGAAAGCTTCCACGCCCTCGCTGTCCTCGGGGAGGCCGAGCACGTAGCGGAATTCGAATTTTTTTCGGCAGTTTTCGAAAGTCGAGAGCCTGGAATGGCTGTAGATCTCTGTCATCGGTCTCCGTGGGTGGCTGGGGGGCCAGCATAGGGACTGGCGCGTCCAGGGGCACGGCTAACCCGGCCGGGGGCAGGCGCCCTTGTCTGGGCTAATCTCCGCCGTCCACCGGGATCGCCCGGACAGGAGGCACCATGACGACCCGAAGCGAAAAGAATCTGCCCCTCCCGGGCCGCTCGGCCAGCGAGGGCTCCCGCGCGCGGCTCGCGGGTGGACCCGCGCGCGGCGAGGGTTGCTCCCCGGAGCTCATCGAAGAAGCGGTTCGCGGACTCTCGGGATGCAGCGAGAATGCGCTCTCCCAGGCGGTCTGCCGGGGCATCGTGGATCCCCAAAAAGTGGTGGATTGGGTGAACCGCACCGAGCGGTTGCTGCGTTTTCAATTCGACCGCGCGGAACTGCGTTCGGAAATCCCGGTGGTGGCCGAGCAGCTTCACGCCCTGCTGGGGGAGGTGGACCTGCCGACGTCGAGCAGCCCCGAGTCCATCACATCCGAGTTCGTGGCGTCCCTGGTCGGGCTGCGGGAGTCGATTGCCGCCGATGTCGCCGCCGCCTTTGACGGGGATCCCGCCGCCACGGGCTACGAAGAGATTGCGGTGGCGTACCCGGCGATCCGCGCGCTTTCGGTGCACCGGATCGCCCACGAACTCTACCGCCATCAGGTGCCCCTGATCCCCCGGATCATGAGCGAGTACGCCCACGACCGAACGGGCATCGACATTCATCCCGGGGCCTGCATTGGCCGGCACTTCTTCATCGACCACGGGACCGGGGTCGTGATCGGTGAAACCACGGTGATCGGGGACAATGTACGGATCTATCAGGGGGTGACCCTGGGCGCCCGTTCCATCCGAAAGAGTGCCACCCTGCGCGGGGTGAAGCGTCACCCCACGGTGGAAAACGACGTCACGATCTACGCCGGAGCCAAGATTCTGGGGGGTGAGACCGTGATTGGGGCCGGGAGTGTCGTGGGGGGCAATGTCTGGCTAACCGAATCGGTCCCGCCGGGTTCCCACGTCCTGATCGATCCTCCCCGTAACGTGGTGAGCCGAGATGAGCGGGACGAATTGCTGTCCCTCCAGCACACCTGGGAGGACTGAGCCCGGGTGCTGGCTGAAGCCCCGAGGCGACCCGGATTTTCCCGTCGGCGCCGGGTTGGCCTTTCGGCCTGTCTCGGTTTGGCGGGCCTACTACTCGCGGTGGCATCGATGGGCTTGGCCCCGTCTTTTTCCTTCGCCGAAGACCAAACCTGGGGCTACGCCCTGGCCCACGAGTTGATGAGTCCGTATTGCCCGGGGCGCACCCTTGCGGCGTGCACCAGCGATCAGGCCGCTGAACTGCGCCAATGGATCCTCCTTCAGGAGGCCGCCGGGGCCAGCCAAGAGGAGGTCATGGCCGTCCTCGAGCAACGCTTTGGGGACGTGATCCGATCGAGTCCCGAGGCCGAGGGTTGGGGGCTGGCGGCTTGGCTTTTGCCTGGCGCGGTGCTGCTGGTCGGGGCGCTCGCGGTGGTGGGGGTGCTGCGTCGCATGGTGGCCAAACCCGAGGGTCCGGTCCCTCCGGTTTCTATGCAGGGGTCCGCGAGTCCGTCTTCGGGGCCGGTGGCGGACGGCGCCAGCGGGGCCGCGGACGACGAAATCGCGCGCCTGGTGGACCAAGAAATCGCCGCCGGGGAACGCTGAAGGCCCAGCCCAGTGATGATCGGGGGTCCGGCGTTATACTGCGCGCCGTGAAGGTTTATACCAAGCGTGGAGATGGCGGCCTAACCGACCTCGCGGGGGGCGGCCGAGTGGCCAAGGACGATCTGCGCGTGGAGGCCTACGGCGCGGTGGACGAACTCAACAGCTTCGTGGGCCTGGCCCTCTTGGACTGTCTCGGAGATCTCCGGCCCACCCTCGAGGCCGTGCAGAGGACACTCTTTGAGATCGGCGCCGCCCTGGCGACCAACCCGGAAGCGACTTCCAAGGCCCCCTCGAGTGCCGGGGCTTCGAACGACGACGTGGAGTCCCTGGAGCGTGCCATGGACGCGGCGGACGCCGAGTTGGCCCCCCTGCGGGCCTTTGTGTTGCCCGGCGGGACCCGGGCGGCGGCGGCCTTCCATGCCGCTCGAACCGTTTGCCGCCGGGCCGAGCGGCGGGTGGTGGCCCTGAATCGAAGCGAAGAAGTGGAAGCGGAAAACATTCGTTACCTGAACCGTCTCTCGGACAGCTTCTTCGTCTGGGCCCGACTGGAAAATACCCGAGCGGGGCTCGGCGACGTGGAATGGACGCGCCGGGGAGACTGAGGGGGCATCCGATCCCGACCCTCAGCGACGGGTCAGGGCGCTCTCAATTTCACGCCCCAACTCGAGCACCAAAGCGAACGCCGATCGCTCGCTGGGCGCGGCGAGTCGCTGGGCCACCGCCTGGGCGCCGCCGATCTGCGCGAGGCCGTATTCGCCGTAGCGCCGGGCCAGGGATTCCACCGCGAAATTGACTCGTCCGTTCTGGCGCCTGTCCTCGAGTTGACCGCTCTGGCGCGCGTGTTTCTGGTGGGCTGCCATGGCTTCGAGCAACGCGTCGATGCCCTGGCGATCCCGGGCCGAGGTCAGCAACACCGGGGGCTGCCACTCGCCTTCGTCCGCGGATCCCAGCAGACCCAGGGTGGCCTGGAGTTCGCTGCGGGTGCGCTCGGCCACGGGCCCGGTATCGGACTTGTTGACCACGAAGAGGTCGGGCAGTTCAAGAATGCCCGCCTTCATGAACTGAAGCGTATCGCCGGCGCCGGGCTGGGCGACAAAGACCAGGGTGTCCACGAGTTGAGCCACTTCGCATTCGGACTGACCGATTCCGACGGTCTCGATGAAGACCCACTCGAACACCGATGAAAGCACCGCTGCGCTCGCCTGGGTCGCGTCCGCGAGGCCGCCCAGGCGATCCCGGGCCGCCATGGAGCGAAGGAAGACACCGCTCTCCCGGGCTCCTCCCGAAAGCCGCATGCGATCGCCGAGCAGGGCTCCCCCCGAGCGCTGACTCGAGGGATCCACGGCAATGATTCCGATACCCGTCACCGAATCCCGCAATCGCTCCACCACCGCATTGAGAAGCGATGATTTCCCGGCCCCGGGCGCCCCGGTGATTCCCACGCGATAAGGGGTGTGGGGCGTTGGGCGCTGGGCAAGCGCGTCCAGTAGTTCAAGGGCGGCTTCGCGTTGTTCGGGACGCCGATCATCCACGAGGTTCAGGGCTTCCGAGACGGCGGTGCGGTCCCCCGCCGCGAGGCCCTCGAGAATTTGGCTGACCGCTCCTCGGCCGGGCTGGCTCACGGAGCGGCTTCGCCCACGATGTCGACGATATCCCCCATGATCCGGCTCAGGTCGAAGTCCTTCGGAGTGTAGATCCGCTTCACCCCGGCGGCGCGCAGGGCCGCCGCGTCGTCGTCGGGAATGATTCCGCCCACGATCACCGGGATGCCCTGGAGTCCCTCCTTGTTCAGTCGCTCGAGAACGTCCCGCACGAGGACGCCGTGGGAACCCGACAGGATGGAAAGGCCGATGACGTGCACGCCCTCGTCCCGGGCGGACTGGACGATTTCTTCCGGGGTCAAGCGGATTCCGTCGTAGACCACTTCCATGCCCACGTCCCGGGCTTTGACGGCGATTTGTTCGGCCCCGTTGCTGTGGCCGTCGAGACCGGGTTTGCCGACAAGAATTTTGGGCCGTCGGCCCAGGGTTTCCGACAGAGCCTCCACCCGGGCTCGCAGTCCATCGGTGTCCTCGCCCGCGCTGATGCTCCGAGCGGCGCCCACGCCGGTGGGGGCTCGGTACTCACCAAAAAGTCGGCGCAGGGTATCGGCCCACTCACCGGTGGTGACCCCGGCGTGGGCTGCCCGGATGGACGCGGGCAGGATGTTGTCGCCGTTCTTCAGGCAATCGGCGATTCCCTGGAGTGCCGCCTCGGCGTCGGCGCTATTGCGCGCGCTGCGGAAGCTTTGGAGGCGCTCGACCTGTTCGCGCTCGGCGGAGTCATCGACTTTCAGGATCGAGCCCTCGCTCTGGGCGGTCAGGGGCGAGTCGGTGGTTTCTTTAAAGCGGTTGACGCCGACCACGATTTGCTCCCCGCGCTCGATGGCCCGGATGCGGAGGGTATGGCTCTCCACCAGGGCCTGCTTCATATACGCATTCTCAACCGCGCTTACCGCCCCGCCCATTTCCAGAACTTTCTGCAACTCGGTGCGGGCATCCTGGAGCAGGGCCTCGGTGTGGGCCTCGACGACGTGGGAGCCCTCGAAGAGGTCCGGGTACTCCAGGAGATCGGTCTCGTAGGCGAGGATCTGCTGGGTGCGCAGGGAGAGTTGCTGGTCCCAAGGGCGCGGCAGGCCCAGGGCCTCGTTCCACGCGGGCAGTTGCAGTGAGCGGGTTCGGGCATCCCGGGAGAGGGTGACGCCCAGGGCTTCCAGCGCGATGCGCACGATATTGTTCTCGGGTTGGGCCTCGGAGAGGCCGAGGCTGTTGACCTGAACCCCGTAGCGGAAGCGGAGCATCCGCTCGTCCTCGATGCCGTAGCGCTCGCGGCCGAGTTCCGACCAGAGCGCGGTCATCGCCCGGCATTTGCAGGTTTCCTCCACGAAACGGATGCCGGCGTTGAGGAAGAAAGAGATCCGTCCGAAAACTCGGCCGAGGGTTTCCTCGGGGACGTCCTCCCGGGCGCGCACGGCGTCGAGGACGGCCACGGCGTTGGCCATGGCGAAGGCGATTTCTTGCACCGGGGTCGCTCCGGCTTCCTGCAGGTGGTAGGAGCAAATATTGATGGGATTCCACTTGGGGATCTCTTCCACCGTGTAGGCGACGATATCGCTGGTCATGCGGATAGACGCCTCGGGGGGAAAGACATAGGTGCCCCGGGACAGATATTCCTTGATGATGTCGTTTTGGGTGGTGCCCTGAAGGGTGTCGGGGCGGACGCCCTGGCGTTCGGCGGCGGCGACGTAAAGTGCGAGTAGCCAGGCCGCGGTGGCGTTGATGGTCATGGACGTATTCATCTGGTCCAAGGGGATCTGGTCGAAGAGAGTGGCCATGTCGTCGATGTGGCAGATGGGCACGCCCACCTTGCCCACTTCGCCTCGAGCCAGGGCATGGTCCGAGTCGTAACCGGTCTGGGTGGGTAGGTCGAAGGCCACCGAGAGCCCCGTCTGTCCGCTGGCCAGATTGCGGCGATAGAGCGCATTGCTGGCCTGGGCCGAGGAGTGGCCCGAATAGGTGCGAATCAACCAGGGGCGGTCGGGGTGTTCGAGGTGGGGTGTCTTCGGCATCGAGGTCTCCGGGGCCAGGGTCGGGTTCGGGCTTTCGGTGGGGTTGCCCGAGTCTAAGTATTTGAGAAAACTAACGAAAATCGAATCCCGCAACAAATCTTGGAGGATTTGGCTGGGGATCTCTCGGGCGCCGGGTGGAAACCTCGAAGCGCCGCTCCAGGACACGGGGCATTGGGTGCTGTGGACTTCGTTTTGGAATCTCGAAAGAGGCGGCGTGCGCTACGCTGCGTCCCCCCGCCGGGCGGACTTCCGGTGGCGCAAACTCGGAGCGCGTTCCTCTCCCCATGGCCCTTAGTTCAGAATTCCCTGTGGATCTCGAAGCGGCAATCCTCGATCTCAAGCGCGAGCGCAATGCGCTGATCCTGGCCCACTACTATCAGGAGGATCCGATCCAGGACCTGGCCGATGTGGTGGGCGATTCCCTGGCTCTGGCGCGGGCTGCCCAGACGGCGGATTGCGAACTGATTGTTTTCTGCGGCGTGCACTTCATGGCCGAGACCGCGGCGATCCTCAATCCCGGTCGTCCGGTGGTGGTGCCCGACTTGGACGCGGGTTGCTCCCTGGCCGATGGCTGCCCCGCGGACGCGTTCGGCGAGTTTGTGGGCCAGCACCCCGGGGCGAAAGTGTTGACCTATATCAACGCCTCGGCGGAAGTGAAGGCCATGAGCGACCTGATCTGCACCTCATCCAACGCGGTGAAGATGGTGGAGTCCATGGGGGACGCTCCCCTGATCTTTGCTCCGGATCGCCATCTGGCGCGCTGGGTTTCCAAGCAGACGGGCCGAGAGGACCTCATCGTCTGGCCCGGGGCCTGCGTGGTTCACGAGCAGTTCAGCGCGCGCGAATTGGCCCGGCTCAAGGTGCGCAACCCCGAGGCCGACGTGCTCGCTCACCCCGAGTGCGATCAGAGTGTGCTCGACCAGGCGGATTTCGTGGCCTCCACCACGGGGATCATCCAGCGCGCGGTGGAGTTTCCCGAGCGCCCCTCCATCGTGGCTACCGAGGAAGGCGTCTTCCATTCGATTCGCCAGCAGGCGCCGGACAAGGTTCTGATCCCGGCGCCCGGGGCCGACGAAAGTTGCTCGTGCAGCCTGTGTCCCTACATGCGCCTGAATACCCTGGAGAAGCTGTACCTGAGCCTGCGGGATCTCGGACCCGAGGTCAGCGTCGATCCGGTCATCGCCGAGCGCGCCCGGGTGCCCATCGAGCGCATGCTCGAACTCTCTTGACTCGGGCTTGCGGGGCCTGACCGCCCGCCCGAGCGGTCAATTCGTCGCTTGGGTTGGCGGGGAAAGTTCCAGTACAGCCAGCGCGGCGGCGGCCGCGGTTTCGATGCGGAGCGTGGCTGTCGTTAAGGCCATGGGCTGGGCTCCGGCTGCGACCAGCGTCGCATACTCTTCGGCGTCGAAGCCGCCCTCGGG
Organism: Myxococcales bacterium; assembly: GCA_012959665.1. GTDB lineage: Bacteria > Myxococcota_A > UBA9160 > UBA9160 > UBA4427 > JAZXM01. The sequence goes on from DUCT01000084.1 coordinate 23,422, forward strand.
ACCGACGAGAAGCAGTCGGTCGCCGGGGGGTTGATTGAGCAGCACCCGGGCGGGTTCGCCGCCGGCATCCATCAGCAGGGTCAGGCTTTGGGCCGGCGCCTGCTCGAGGCTCTCCAGGGGCGTGGCCGGGGGGTGAAGGGTCGGCTGCCAGGGTCGACGGCTCTGTTTGCAGGCCTCGCGCAGAACTCGCGACCAGCGCTCGGGCGTCTCCGCCCTGGCGAGGACGACGCTTCGGCGGGCCAAGAGGGGTGTGAAATCCGTCATGCCCAGTTGGGTCGCCATGGAGAGCAGGGTGGCCAGTCGATCTCCTTTGGGCAGGGCGCTGGCCAAGTGGACCCGGTGCGCCGGCGGCGGGTGAACCGTGCGTTCCTGCACGATGCCCGAGGCGCTTCGCCGACCCGCCTCGGCGAGAACGATTCGGGCGGTGGTGCCGGCTCCATCGCACACCGTGGCCTCGGCCCCCGCTTGCAAGTGGCGCGCACGGGTGGCGTGCCGGGCCTCCGCGGGATCCAGGGCGACGGTTTCGCCCACGCCGGGGATCGTCTCGGCATAGAACCATTTTTCACTCACGGCTCAGGTCACTCACGGCTCAGATCACTCCCTGCTCAGGTCACTCCGGGTGGGTTGGACGGCGCTGCATGATAGACGTCGTAGCGAACGAGTTTGCCCGAGTGGCTGTCCACCCGGGGGCCGGGGAGTACCGGCGCGCCCGGCGGGCGCTTGACCACAACTCGCCGAGCCCCGCTGGCCAGGGCCGCGGCAAGCAGTTCCGTGTCCGTGGAGTTCGTGCCCACCAAGCGCCGAAGCAACTGGATCTCGATCCGCGGGAGGGCGGCTTTCGCGCGGGGGGGCGCGGGGTACATGGGGTCGATATAGACCGCGTCGGGCGGCGGGTCGAGTTGGCCCAGGCGTTCCCGGGCATCGGCGCAGCAAATTTGGATTCGCCCGGCGGCCTCCTGGAGTTGCGGGTCCGCCAGGGCGCGGGCGCGCCCGTCCTCGAGGAGGGCCGCCATGACGGGCGAGCGCTCGACGGCGAGGACGCGATGGCCGAGGGTGGCCAAGGCGAACGCGTCGCCGCCAAACCCCGCAGTGGCATCCACCACGAAGCCCGGCTTGCGACCGATGGCCCGGGGCAGGGGTTGCCCCGCCAACCGCCGGCCGGCCCCGCGGACTTCGCTGCGGATCGACCAATCCACCCGGGCGTAGCCCGCCCGTCGCTCGCTTCCCGCCCACAGTTCAAGGCCCTGGGCCGAGGCGACCAAGAGCAGGTGCTCGGGGTTCGCCTCGCTGGGGCCGCAGAGCGGCAGGCCCAGCCGATGGGCGAGTTCGCTGCTCGGGCGTCGCGGGCCCTCCTCGCCCGGAAGGTTGAGGACCGCCACAGGATCTGGGTGATGGCCACCGCCGACCCGATCGGGCTTGGGGCTCTCAACGCCCAGCGGCGGCCTGCTCATTCTCCCAGAGCGAGAGCACCTGGCCGCGGTCGGGCCGGGTTCTTCCTTCCAGTGTGTCCCGATAGACCGGGTCAATGGCTTCGCGTCCGTACCGGCGCTCCACCCGCAGCCAGGCGGGACTGGCATCCCGAAAAGCGGTCCAGCCCTCGCTCAGGCGTTCATGGAAACCCGAGGCCCCCCAATCGCCCACGCGCTTCTGCGCCTGGGCGGGGGCGAAAAAGAACTCGCGCTCGGGGCCGGGCAGGGCGTCGTCATTGGGGCTCTCTTCCCAGTGGGTCACCCCGATGCGCTGGCTATGGCGCAACTGGCTGCCGAAGTGGGTGTGGATCGCGCGGGTGATGCTGTCGCTTCCCGCCATGTCGACAAAGACCACGGGCCGGGTGGCCGGCAGGGAGTCGATGGCGCCGTATTCCACGACCTGGTCGTAGCAGCCCAGGCTCTTGACGAAATCCAGGTTGCCCGGCGAGGTCAGCCCGATGGGTTGAGCCGAACCGGTTTGCTTGAGGCGAGAGGCCAGGGCGATGGAGGTCTTGCTCGAAGCGCTGGAGATGAGCACCGCTTCGGCGCCGTACAGGTCGTTATCGGCCAGGGAATCCTCCGAGAGAAAGGAGGTCATGAACAGCCCGCGCATCAGGATCATTTCGTCTTCGTGTTCCGCCGAGTAGAGGGGGTCTGTGTCCACCGGGCTGTATTGGTTGTAGAACAGCGAAAGGTCGGCACGGTGGGCGGCGCCGTCCACGATGGACGTGGCGCTGGCCGAGGCCGGCTGGATGCACAGGTAGTTGGACATGGGGTAGAAGCCGAAGCAGCGGGTTCCTACGGCGACCTCCGGATGAGTGGAGGCGACGACGTCGCCGTACCCCATGGTGGGCAGGCGACCCCAGCCCTCCTCGGCCGGGAAGAAGCGCCAGTAGCCCAGCAGATCTCCCGCCGCCGCGTAGGTGATGTTGTTGGCGGTGAATGCGAAGCGGTCGACTCGGAAGAGGACCTCGCCCGGGGCCAGGTCGGCTGAGATCGTTCGCTTTTGAAAGCGGGTCTCCCGCCATTGGCTCTTGTTGACCAGGAAGTCGAGGTTTGCGAGGTCGGTCATGTGTCGTTGCTCCGGGTGATCTCGGCGCGCTCCGGGGTAGGGGGACGGCCGCCGAGTGGGGGGGGAAGGATGGGGAGGGCACTTTCTGGGGGGCGCGCGTCGCTCCGCCGTCGCCCTATCGTATGGCTCCGCATGGGGGGTGTCCATGACCGCCGTCCACGGCTTTAGATCGCCGCCTGCAAGCCCGGGTGGGCTGGGCGATAGTGTGGCTGCCTCCCCGGGCCGCAGCGAAAGAAAGAGGACAATGTGACCGAACTCGTTCTGGAGTCGCCGCGCGCGCGCGGCCTATTCGTTTTGACCGCGCATCCCGAAGGCTGCCGGGTGCTCGCCCAGCGCCAGATTGAGCGGGCCGAGGCCGCGTTCGAAAAACCCCTCGCTGGGGCCCAAGGGAAAACGGCGCTGATCCTCGGGAGTACCAGTTTCGGCTACGGGAGTTCCACGGGCATCGCCCTGCGACAGGCGGGCTTTGAGCGCATTATTGGGATCGGGTACGAGAC
>DUCT01000084.1:26510-29231 GCA_012959665.1 Myxococcales bacterium
ATCTCACCCACGCGCTCCATGGCGGCGACCCCGCCTATCAGACCTATCTCGGGGACGCGTTCGCAGCCACCACCCGGGACCGCATAGTGGACGACCTGAAACAGCAGGGCATCGCCATCGACCTCGTCGTGTACAGCGTGGCGGCGCCTCGGCGATCACACCTGGGCCAGGAATGGAATTCCTCTCTGCTTGTGCTGGGGGATCCCCTGGACGTGATGGGGCTGAGCTTTAAATCCGGCAAACTCGAGCCCATCACGGTTGCGGCGGCGGATGAACTCGCGGTGGAGCATACCCGGCGGGTGATGGGGGGCGACGACCTGGAGATGTGGGTCAGTGCGCTGCTCTACTCGGGCTTGGCCGCCGAGGGCATGACGGTCACCGCGCTTTCCTATATCGGTCCGGACCTGGCTCCCCTGCGCCGGATGTATTGGGACGGCGCTTTGGGTGCGGCCAAGAAGCACATTGACGCCACCACGGCGGCGCTCAATACCCGTCTGGCCGAGCGGGTGGGGGGCAAGGCGCTCAGCGTGATGAACCCCGCCGTGGTCACCGCGGCCTCGGTCGCGATCCCCGCCATGCTGCGGTACGTGTCGGATTATCTCGGCTGCGACGCGGCGGGGAAGGGCGTTTATGCCGACCCCCTGGAGATCGGAATCGATTTTACCCGGGCTCTCTACGGTGAGGGCGAGGGCGGGGGCAACGGTGAGGGCGAAACCTGGCGCGAAAAACTCGACGGCGAGGGCCGGCTCCGCTTGGACCAGCGCGAACTCAAGGCCGATCTCCAGGGGGCCATCGCGGAACTCTGGGCCACGGGTGAACCTGGGGATCCCCCGGAGATCACCCGGAGCGGGCTCGAACGCTTCAAGCGCGAGTACGCGATGCTCTATGGCTGGCAAGTGGAGGGGGTCGACTACTCGGCGCCGTGCACCGTGGACCCGGCGCTTGGCTCCGAGCAGCGGGTGTTCAACCTGCTGGATTGAAGCCGGTCCCTAGGAGGCGCGCTCGGTGTGCGCCGCGATGGCCTCGACGATGGGCGTCCAGGCGCCCGGGGGCAGGTCGTGCCCCATCCCCTCAATGGCGAGGAATTGGGCGCCGGGGATCGCGTCCGCGGTGGCCTGGCCCGCGGCCAGGGGGATCAAGGGGTCGTCGGCCCCGTGGATCACCAGGGAGGGCACAGTCAGGCTCGACAGGGCCTCGGCGCGCGAGCCCGAAGCGATCACGGCGGCCATCTGGCGCGCGATGCCGTCCGGGTCGAAGGCCCGGTCGTAGACCCGGCCGGCGAGGGCGCGCTGCTTTTCGGCGTCGTAGGCGAATCCCTTTTTCAAGCCCTTGCCGGTAAAGGCCCGGCCGGTGCGCACGCTGTATTCCAGGTAGGCCTCGCGCTCCCTGGGCGCGGGTTCCACGAGCGCCGCCTGGGCCTCGGGGGTGGGGCCGGGCAGGGCGGGGTCGCTGGTGGACGACATGATCGACGTCATGCTGCGGACGCGCTCGGGAAATTGCAGCGCGGTTTGCTGGACGATCATCCCCCCCATGGAGATGCCTGCGATATGGGCGGATTCGAGCCCCAGGGCGTCCATCAGGCCGATTACGTCCCCCGCCATGTCGGCGAGGGTGTAGGGGACGTCGGGAAGCTTGCCGCCCTGTCGGGCCGCCAAGATCTCGGCGATGGAGGGCGGGGCGGCCTCGGGAAAATGCGTCGAGAGACCCACGTCCCGGTTATCGAATATGACGAGGAAGTGGCCGGTCTCGGCGATGCGCGCGCAGAGGGCCGGGTCCCACTGGATCAACTGGGTGCCCAGGCCGCGCAGCAGGAGCAGGGGCCGCGCGTCGGGGTCGCCGAAGGTCTGGTATTCGAGGGTGATGCCGTTGGCGGGGGTGGAGGGCATGGCGTTCTCTCTTCTCTCTTTTTTCTTCTCTCTTCGAGGGACTTGGGGCTAAGGCCAGGGGCCGAGGGCCGGCGGCGGGGGAAGATGATTTTGACCGGGGGTCCGGGTGCGACTCTTGGGCGAGGCTAGCCAGTTCGGGTCCAGGCAGCGATCTCGCTCCCTTCGGGCTCCGGGGCCGTCTCAATCCAGTAGCGACGCATCGTTGCGCCGTCTCTGTGGGAGACGGTCTCCGCATCGAAGACCCCCCCGTTCTTCTCGACTACGCGAAGCGAGGGAAGATTCGTTGCGGTGACGGTGAGCAGGGCCCGGGCGATGCCGATCCGGCTCGCCTCGCCCAGGGTCTGCCGGAGGATTTCGCTGGCATGGCCCCGTCGGCGCGCGGTGGGGCGCACCGCGTAGCCGATATGCCCGCCATCGCTATGCAGCAGGGGACTGAGGCGCCGGCGAAGGTTGCTCTGCCCCACCAGTTCGTTCCCATCGAAGAAGAGGAAACGACTCATGGGGACCAGGCCCACGGGCAGATTGCGATCGTGCTCGAAGCGGTCGGCGAGATCGAAGTACTCATCGGGAGCGGACAGCAGGACGTCCAGTTTATCCAGGACCTCTTCTTCCGCGTCGCGAAACTCCCGGGCGAATTCGAGGAAGCGTGCTTCGTGGGCGGACCTGTTCAGCCGCTCGATCCGGAGAACGGGTGAGTTCATCGAAGGAATCTATAGCGGCAGTTCGAGCTCATCGCCCCGCTCGTCCTGCTGTTTCCAGCAAGGACGGGGCTTCTAGAGTCACAGAACTCGATTAGCTCGAGAACTCGTAGGCCTTGCGCAGTTCCTCGTCGGCT